>JBNJDV010000049.1:0-12985 GCA_051745185.1 Bacillota bacterium | reverse complement strand
GATATAGAAATTTGGGATCGTAAAAAACCTGAGGTTGGTCCAGAGGACTTTAATCCCTATGAAGAAACAGAGGACCATATCCCTCCAATGCCTGCTTATGGTGAAGGATACAGATACCATACTACAGGACTTTTTCATGATAAAACTGGTTTCCCTAGAGGGAAAACTGAAGATGCTAAAAAGTTAATGGACCGTTTGATGGCTAAAATAGAAGAAAATATGGATATTATATCATTATATGAAACCGATATTAGAGAAGAAGATGAAGTTGTTGTATTAGCGTATGGATCAACAATGCGTTCAGCAATTAATGCTGTTGATCGTGCCAGAGATCAAGGTATAAAGGCAGGTTGGATAAAATTGAAAACTCTTTGGCCTTTCCCAGAAGAGATTGTAAAAAAAATAAGCCAAGATGTTAATACAATAATTGTCCCTGAATTAAATAGAGGCCAGTTAATAAAAGAAGTAAAAGAACATGTCTTTGGTAATGCTGAAGTAAGAGGAATTAACAAGTATGATGGAACCTTGATAAAACCAGATGAAATCCTCGATTTAATTAGGGAGGTAAAATAGATGGAAAAATATGATATAGATAGGTTTTTCAGACAGGATAAACTTCCTCATATTTGGTGTCCGGGCTGTGGGCATGGGACAATAATGGCCAATTTAGCTAGAGCTATTGATAAAGCTGATTTAGATCCAGATAAGATTGTAGTTGTTTCTGGGATCGGTTGTTCAGGACGTGCTTCTGGATATATGAACTTCGATACCTTACATGCTACACATGGTAGAGCAATCCCTTTTGCAACCGGAATAAAGTTAGCTAATCCAGAACTAAATGTAATTGTAATTACTGGAGATGGTGATGGGGCAGCTATTGGTGGTAACCATTTAATTCATGGAGGAAGAAGAAATATAGATTTAACTGTAATATTGATGAATAATCATATATACGGAATGACTAGTGGACAGTTTTCACCTATGACACCGACTGGTGCAAATGCCACTACTACACCTTATGGTAATATAGACCAAAATTTCAACTTAGCTGACTTAACAAAAGCTTCAGGTGCTTCCTTTATAGCAAGAGGTACAGCTTTTAATACAAGACAACTAATCGAAATCTTTAATGATGGACTTTTACACAAAGGATTTTCTTTTATAGAAGCAATCAGTCAGTGCCCTGTAAACTACGGACGAAGAAATAATATAGATACAGCAGTTGAAATGCTGCAGTGGCAAAAAGATTCTTCTGTAAATATAAATAAATGGGAAAAATTATCTGATAAAGAAAAGAAGGGCAAATTCCCCACAGGTGTAATATATAAAGAAGGTAAAAGAGAATACACAGAGATGTATCAAGAAATAATAGACTCTGTTCAAAAGGAGGCCTAGCTATGGATAGATATGAAATTAGACTAAGTGGGGCTGGTGGACAGGGAATGATCCTTGCCGGAATCATAATAGCTGAAGCTGTACTATATGAAGAAGGCTTAAATGTAACCCAAACCCAGTCATATGGTCCTGAATCTAGAGGTGGGGCCAGTCGAGCAGAAGTTGTACTAAGCAATGATGTGATTGATTTTCCAAAAGTAATTAAACCAGATATATTAGTTGCTTTAACACAAAAAGCATATGATAAATACAGCCAAGATATAAAAGAAGAGGGAATAGTAATTGTTGATGATAGTATTGATACTAAAGAAAGTCAAAATAAAACATATAAACTACCAATTTTTGAAAGAGCAATCAATGAAGTAGAGATGAAACTAACAGCTAATATTTTAGTTTTAGGTATTATTGATGATTTAATACCGCAAATTAGAACATCTTCTATAAAAAAAGCTATTAAAAACCGAGTGCCAGAAAATACCGTTGCAGTAAACATGAAGGCTTTTTCTGTTGGTAAAAAGATGGCTGAAGGAGGTAATATTGGTGAGTGATGAAAAGTTAAAAAAGACTGAAAAAGAATGGGAAGACAGTAAATATAATAAAACTGTAAATAGATTTGGAGAAAGAAAAGAAGAATTCAAATCTGATTCTGGCAGAACCATTAAACCATTATATACACCATTAGATTTAGAAGAGATAGATTATGAAGAAAACATAAACTATCCAGGTCAGTTTCCCTTTACAAGGGGAGTCTATCCTACAATGTATCGTAGTAAGTTTTGGACGATGCGGCAGTATGCCGGTTTCGGCAATGCAAAAGAGACAAATCAGAGGTTTAGATACCTATTAGACCAGGGTCAGACTGGTTTAAGTGTGGCTTTTGATTTACCAACTCAGATTGGTTATGACTCTGAACATCCTCTTGCAAGAGGAGAGGTAGGTAAAGTTGGGGTAGCAATTGATACCCTAGCAGATATGGAAGTTCTTTTCGATCAAATACCATTAGATGAAGTTAGTACTTCAATGACCATTAACGCTCCAGCTTCTATACTTTTAGCTATGTATATGGTAGTAGCAGAGAAACAAGGGGTTAGCCCTGATAAATTAGCTGGTACAATTCAAAATGATATTTTAAAAGAGTATATTGCCAGAGGTACTTATATATTCCCACCTGAACCATCTCTTAGAATTATTACAGATATTTTTGATTACTGTTCTAAGCAAATGCCGCGCTGGAATACGATAAGTATCAGTGGTTATCATATAAGAGAAGCAGGCTCAGATGCTGTACAGGAACTTGCCTTTACCATTGCAGATGGTATTGAATATGTCCAGGCTGCTGTAGATATAGGTATGGATGTAGATCAGTTTGCCCCTAGACTATCCTTTTTCTTTAACGCTCAGATGGATCTATTTGAAGAAATAGCTAAGTTTAGAGCTGCAAGAAGACTATGGGCCGAGGTAATGGAAGAAAGATTTGGTGCAAAAAATGATAAATCTAAGATGTTAAGATTTCATACTCAAACTGCAGGTTCAGCACTAACTGCACAACAGCCGATGAATAATATTATGAGGGTAACTTTACAGGCCTTATCAGCTGTTTTAGGTGGAACTCAATCACTGCATACTAATTCTTATGATGAGGCATTAGGACTACCAACTGAGGATTCTGTTAAAATTGCATTAAGAACTCAACAGATCTTAGCTCATGAAACAGGAGCAGCAGACACAATTGATCCGATGGCAGGTTCATACTATGTAGAAAGCTTAACAGATAAGTTTGTAAAAGAAGCAAAAGAATATATTGACAAGATAGATGAATTAGGTGGCATGGCTAAAGCAATTGAAAACGGGTTTGTACAAAGAGAGATTCAGGAAAGCGCTTATCAAATTCAGAAAAAAGTAGAAAACAAAGAAAAAGTTGTAGTTGGTGTTAATGATTTCACTGAACAAGAAACTAAAAAGGCAGAAAACTTACTTAAAGTTGACCCAGAAGTTGAAAAACATCAAATAAATGGATTAAAAAAGATCAAAGAAAAAAGAGATGATAAAAAAGTTAATCAAGCTTTACAGAAAGTTAAAGAAGCTGCTGAAAGTGAAGACAAAAATCTTATGTATCCAATAATTGAAGCTGTAAAGGAATATGCGACAATTGGTGAGATTAGTGATGTATTAAGAGATGAATTTGGCGAATATGAAGCTAAGTATATTTAGGAAAGGAGGCCTGTTAAAATGGAAAAGAAAATAAAAGTACTGATTGCAAAACCGGGTTTAGATGGTCATGACAGAGGAGCAAAGGTAATTGCCCGTGGACTAAAAGAAGCAGGAATGGAAGTAGTATATACCGGATTAAGACAGACTCCAGAACAAATTGTTAGAAGTGCAGTACAAGAAGATGTAGATGTGATAGGTCTTAGTATACTTTCAGGAGCCCACACTTATTTATTTCCTGAAATAATGAAAAGGTTAAAAGATTCTAATAGGGATGATATAGCTGTTATAGCAGGAGGTATTATACCTGAAGATGATCATGGTGAGTTAAAAGAAATAGGTATTAAAGCAGTATTCCAACCGGGTACTCCTATTTCTGAGATCGTTGATTTTATAAAAAATGAGGTTAATTAAAATGAATACTGATATTGAAAAACTATATACAGAAATTAAAAATGGCAATGAAAATAAAATAGCAAAAGCAATCACTATGGTAGAAGATGGCACAAAAAATGCATTAAAATTAATGGAAAAAGTATATAAAAATGTTGAACCATCATATATGGTAGGTATATCTGGTCCCCCGGGTTCAGGTAAAAGTACTTTAACACAAAGAATCGTCCAGCTTTGGCGGAAAAAAGATATCAAAGTTGGAATAATAGCCATTGATCCCACCAGCCATTTTAGCGGAGGAGCTCTTTTGGGTGATCGAATAAGAATGAATGAGATCGCAACTGACAGTGGGGTATTTATTAGAAGTATGGCAACTCGAGGTTCAATGGGGGGACTTAATTCTTCAATTTATGATACGATATTACTTTTTTCGCTAGCTGGTTATGAGTACATAATTATTGAAACGGTTGGAGTTGGACAAAATGAGATTGATATAGTAAAATTAGCTGATACAACAATTTTTGTTACAGTTCCTGAAGCCGGTGATGAAATACAGGCATACAAGGCAGGGTTGATGGAAGTAGGCGATATATTTGTAGTTAATAAGTCTGACCGCCCTAATTCTCAACAGATGGTTTTAACTATTGAACAGCTTGTTTCATTTAAAGAAGGAAAAGATATCTGGAAACCTCCAGTCTTATCTACAAATGCATTGAAAAATGAGGGAGTTTCTGATATAAATAAATGGATTAATAAACATCATACATATCTTAAAGATAATAATTTATTACAAAAAAGTCGTAAAAATGTAATAAAAGCTCAAATGATTAACTTAATGGAAAAAACATTAAATGAAAAGTATATAAAACCGATTTTAAGTGATAAAAAGTTTGAAGAATATATTAGTTTAATATATAAAAAACAGGAAGATCCTTATTCAGCGATAAAAGAACTTTTCTCGATTGAATAAAATAAAAGGAGGAATCATGATGAAAATAGACCATGTTGGTATAGCGGTTAAAAGTCTTGATGAGTCATTAAAATTTTATAGAGATATATTGGGCTTAGAATTAGATGAAATAGAAGTACTTGAAGATAGGGGACTAAAGATAGCATTTTTAAAAACAGGTGAAAGTAAAATAGAACTTTTAGAACCAACTTCAAAGGACAGCAATATTGCAAAGTTTATTGAAAAAAAAGGAGAAGGCATCCATCATTTAGCTTTAAAAGTTGATGATGTTGATGAAAATATAGAGAATATGGAAGAATTAGGAACTGAATTCATAGGAGAAGCAAGTACTGGAGCAGGAGGAAAGAAGATTATATTTATACACCCTAAATCAACTAATGGAGTATTACTGGAACTTTGCCAGTCTATAAAAGAAGAATAGGGAGAATGTTCAGGCTAAGGTAAAGTAATTATGAGTATTATTGTCAAAATTTTTAATCAATTCAAAAAGATTTAAAGGTGTATAAAAGCCAATTAATATTTAGGAAGGGGGCCTTTATAAAAAAATTTTATCCAATTATATTCTGCTTTCAATAAAAAAATGTTGATCTTATGAATTAAGATAAATATTTTATCAATAAATTTTGATTTAAATACTAATTAAAAATAGGAGTGAATTTAAATTGCCAAAAAAGAAATATAACCCTTATGAGGAACTAATGATGACAATAGATGAAGCAGGAAAAGCTTTAGGTATGGCAAAAGATGATTATAAAATATTAGAAAAACCTGATAGGGAGTTAAAAGTATCGATTCCAATTGAAAAAGATGATGGAAGTGTAGAAGTCTATGATGGTTATAGAGTACAGCACAGTAATTCAAGAGGTCCATATAAAGGAGGAGTTCGTTATCACCCTGATGTAAATATAGATGAAATCAGGGCTTTAGCAGGCTGGATGACATTAAAGTGCTCTTTAGTTGATATTCCTTATGGTGGAGCTAAAGGTGGAATTAAGTGTGATCCAAGTAAACTGTCAAAGACTGAACTTAAAAAAATTACTAGAAGATATACAACAATGATCGAACCTATAATAGGTATTGATAAAGATATACCAGCACCTGATGTAAATACTAATGCACAGATTATGAGCTGGATTTATGATACCTACAGTATGATAAAAGGTCATAACATACCGGGTATTGTAACAGGTAAACCCCGCATTATTGAAGGTTGCCTTGCTAGAGAAGGGGCAACTGGTACTGGTGTTATGATTACAGTTGAAAATATATTCAATAAATTAGATAAAGATCTAAAAGGTACCACAGTAGCAGTACAGGGTTTCGGTAATGTAGGTCAGGTAGCAGCTGATCTATTAGCTGATAAAGGCTGCAAAATCGTTGCTGTAAGTGATGTTTCAGGTGGATTATATAACAAAAAAGGACTTGATATAAAAGATTTAAGAAACTTTGTTGGTACAGAAAGAAAACATCTATCCGAATATGAAAAGAGAAAAGGTACAAAACATATTACTAATTCAAAACTATTAAGATTGGATGTTGATATATTAATACCAGCAGCATTAGAAAATCAAATAACTGCAAAAGTAGCCAAAGAATTAAAAGCAGACTATATAGTTGAAGCAGCAAATGGTCCAACAACCAGAGAAGCTGATGAGATTTTAGATAAAAGAGATGTCGTAGTAATGCCTGATATCTTATCAAATGCAGGTGGAGTAATAGTTTCATACTTTGAGTGGGTACAAAACAGAGAGGCTTCAAGATGGGAAGACCATAAAACAAATAAGAAGTTAAGAAATCTTCTTACAACAGCATTTAATGAGGTATGGGAAACTTATGAGAAAAAAGATGTAACATTTAGAATGGCTGCTTACATGGTTGCATTAAACAGAATTGTTGAAACTAAAAAGATCCGCGGTATTTTTCCATAAACAAAAGGTTGCAATTATTGGATAATGTAAGCAAATTAAAAACTAAATAGTAATATAACTCATTAATTAGGGGGAAATTAAAAAAATGGCCAAATCTACTGTTTATGAAAACGTATTAAAACAGCTTGATAATGCTGCTAAAGTTTTAAACCTTGATGAACAGGTAAAAGAATTACTCCAGGAACCTATGAGGACACTATCAGTATCTATTCCGGTTAAAATGGATGATGACAGTATTCATGTATTTAAGGGATTTAGATGTCAACACAATGATGTTTTAGGACCTACTAAAGGTGGTATTAGATTTCATCCCCAGGTATGTGAAGATGAAGTAAAAGCTTTAGCTGCCTGGATGACTTTTAAGTGTTCATTAGTAGGCATACCTTATGGTGGAGCTAAAGGTGGAGTTTTAGTTAACCCCAAAGAACTTTCCAGAAATGAACTAGAAAGATTAAGTAGGGGATTTATCCAGGCTATTTCACCAATCATAGGTCCTGATAAGGATATACCAGCACCAGACGTCTATACTGATGCTCAGGTTATGAGTTGGTTTATGGATGAATTTTCAAAACTAAAAGGGGTGAACACACCTGGTTTGGTTACAGGTAAACCTGTTGTATTAGGGGGCTCTTTTGGTAGGCATTCAGCTACAGCCAGAGGAGTAATGTATACTGTGCGTGAAGCAGCTAAGGCAATTGGTCTTGATTTAAATGGAGCAACTGTGGCAGTTCAAGGATACGGTAATGCAGGTAGTTTTTCAGCCAAATTTTTAAGTGAACTAGGATGTAAGATTGTAGCTTGTAATGATTCCAAAGGGGGAATCTACTGTAAGACAGGTTTTGATCCAATTGAGGTTGCCAAACATAAAGAAGAAACAGGAAGTGTTAAAGGATATGAAGGCTGTAAAAAAATCTCTAATCAAGAACTTTTAACTATGGATGTTGATATATTAATCCCAGCTGCTTTAGAAAATCAAATAACAAAAGATAATGCAGATAAAATTAAAGCAAAAATGCTTGTAGAAGCCGCAAATGGGCCGACAACCCCTGAGGCAGATGAAATACTATTTAGTAAGAATATGATGGTTGTACCAGATATATTAGCAAATGCTGGTGGAGTTACAGTATCATACTTTGAATGGGTACAAAATATAGCCAACTATTACTGGTCTAAAGAAGAAGTAGACCGAAAATTAGAGGCAATAATGGTTGAAGCTTTTGAAAAAGTATATAATACTCATGAAGAGTTAAATGTTAACATGAGAGTTTCTGCATTTATAGTTGCGATTAAAAGAATTACTGAAGCAATGGAAGCAAGAGGCTGGGTATATAATGGTGACAAATGTTAACATATATGAAGTAATATGTTATAAGGGGCCCTTCAGGCCCCTTTTTAAGATTAATAAATTGGTTCATTAATATTTTATCACAATGTTGAAAAAGCTGAAATAATAATATATATTTAATATCAACAAACAAGGAGGTAAAAATGACACAACTTAAACTTACTGAAACGATTTTAAGAGATGGTCATCAATCACTTTTAGCTACTAGAATGGAAACAAGTGAGATGCTGCCAGTAATAGAAGAGATGGATAAGTTGGGATATCATTCAATGGAAGTTTGGGGTGGAGCAACTTTTGACAGCTGTATTAGGTTTTTAAATGAAGATCCCTGGCTAAGGTTAAGAAAGTTTAAAGAAAAGGCTAAAAACACTCCACTACAGATGCTTTTGAGAGGGCAGAATATTTTGGGATATAAGCATTATCCCGATGATGTATTAGAGTTGTTTGTTGAAAAAGCTATTGAAAATGGAATAGATATAATTAGAATCTTTGATGCGTTAAATGATGTAAGAAATCTAAAAAAAGCAATTGAATTTACAAACAAATATGGAGGACATGCCCAGGGAACAATAGTTTATACAACAAGTCCGCTTCATGATGTAGAGCACTATATTAAAACAGCAAAAGAAGTTGAAAAAATGGGTGCGGATTCATTATGCCTTAAAGATATGGCCGGACTGTTAGCTCCTTTTGAAGCATATAAGCTGATTAAAAAGCTAAAAAAAGCAATTGATATACCTATTCAACTTCATGCACACAACACAACAGGATTAGGTTCAATGACCTATCTTAAGGCTGTAGAAGCTGGTGTTGATGTTATAGATACAGCTTTATCCGCACTGGGTTCAGGAAGCTCTCAACCTCCAACAGAACCATTTGTATATACATTAAGAAATAGTGAGTATGACACGGGAATAGATTTTGATAAAGTTAATGAAATAAATGAATATTTTAGAGGTATTAGAGATGATAAAAAAGAATTTTTAGGATCTTTTGGTGTTGATCCTCGAGTATTAAAAAGTCAAATTCCAGGTGGAATGTTATCAAACTTAAGAAATCAACTGAAAGACCAAAATATGTTTGATAAATATGATGAAGTTCTTAAAGAAGTACCTAAAGTAAGAAAAGAAATGGGTTATCCACCTTTAGTTACACCAACCAGTCAGATTATTGGTATTCAGGCTGTCTTTAATGTGGCAACTGGTGAGAGATATAGTGTAGTATCAAAAGAAATTAAAAACTATATAAAAGGTGAATACGGTACTCCTCCCGGACCAATCGATGAAAAATTAAAGAAAAAAATATTAAAAGGCGAAAAAACAATTGAAGGTAGATATGCGGATCAACTAAAACCAGCTTTAGATGATTATCGAAAAGAAATTAAGGAATATATTCGTAAAGATGAGGATGTTTTAACTTATGCACTTTTCCCTTCAGTTGCATTGAAATTTTTTAAAAACAGAGAATGATAAGTTTAAGGAGGTATAAATTTGGACTTAAGCAACAAAAATATAAACAAATTAGAAAAATTGAATAATGATAAGGTGGAAAAATTATTAGAATTTGCTGTTGATTTATGTAAACCTAAAAAGGTATCGATAATAAATGACAGCAAAGAAGATATAAAGTATGTTAGAGAACTAGCATTAAAGAATAAAGAGGAAAAACCACTTGATATGGATGGCCATACTTATCACTTTGACGGCTATAATGACCAGGCGCGTGATAAGAAAAACACCAGATATTTAGTTGAAGAAGATTTTGATTTGGGATTGGATATAAATACGGTAGATAGAGAGAAAGGTTTAGAAGAGATCTTTAGTTACTTAGATGGTAGTATGGAAGGTAAAGAGATGTTAGTTAGATTTTTTTCTCTAGGACCAAATAAGTCTGATTTTAATATTCCGGCTATGCAGATTACCGACTCAAGTTATGTTGCACACAGTGAAGATATACTTTACCGTCAAGGCTTTGAAGATTTTGTTAAGTTAAATGGTTCTGAAGAGTTTTTCTTTTTCTTGCATTCAGCTGGCAAGTTAAAAGATGGAGTTAGTGCTGAAATAGATAAACGCAGAATCTATATTGATTTAAAAACTGACCGTGTATTTTCTGTAAACAATCAGTATGCCGGAAACAGTTTAGGATTAAAAAAATTAGCCTTTAGATTAGCTATAAGAAAAGCTGTTAAAGAAGGCTGGATGGCAGAACATATGTTTATATCAGGAGTAAATGGTCCTGGAGATAGAAAGACATACTTTACAGGTGCTTTTCCAAGCGGCTGTGGGAAAACTAGTACAGCAATGATACAAGGACACACCATTGTGGGTGATGATATAGCCTATTTAAAAATAAATAATGGTGATGTCAAGGCTGTTAATGTAGAAAATGGTGCCTTTGGTATTATTAGAGATGTAAATCCAGAGGATGACCCTGTAATATATAAAACTTTAACTACACCTCGCGAATTAATTTTTTCTAATGTATTAGTCAAAGATGGAAAACCTTATTGGCTTGGTATGGGTAAAGAACTTCCTGAAGAAGGTATTAACTTTTCAGGTAAGTGGTATAAAGGTAAAAAAGGTGATGAGGGTAATGAAATTCCACCTGCTCATAAAAATGCAAGGTATACAATTAAGATAAGTGATCTTGATAATTGTGATGAAAATTATGATAATAAGCAGGGCGTATCTGTAAAGGGTATGGTATTTGGAGGTAGAGATTCAGATACTTCTGTACCGGTTGCTGAGACATTAAACTGGCAGCATGGAGTATTTATGGCATCATCATTAGAATCTGAAACAACTTCGGCAACATTGGACAAACAAGGTGAAAGAAAGCATAATCCGATGGCAAATTTAGACTTTTTATCTGTTCCAATTAGTGAATATATTGATAACTATCTTGAATTCGGTAAAAAAGCTGAAGGCCAACCCAGTATATTTACGGTAAATTACTTTTTGAAAGACCAAGAGTCAGGTAAATATCTAAATGGAATGCTTGATAAAAAAATATGGATGTTATGGATGGAAAAACGAGTACATGGTGAAGTAGATGCAATCAAATCACCTATAGGATACCTGCCATACTATGAAGATTTAAGACAGTTATTTACCAGGTATCTCAGCATTGATTATACAGAATTAAGTTATGTAGAGCAGTTTTCAATAAGAATTGAAAACTATTTAGCAAAGTTCAACAGGATAAAAGATGCTTTTTCAAAGATTCCAAACTTACCTAATGAGTTTGAAACAGAACTAGATAATCAAATTCAAAGATTAAAAGATGCCCGCAAAAAATATAGTGACAGTGAAATTTCGCCCTTTAAATTAAGAAATTATTAAGGAGGTAATCTAGATTGGAATTATCTAAAAGAGCAAAAAAAATTAGTGCTTCATTAACATTAGCAATTAGCGCTAAAGCAAACAAGTTAAAGGCAGATGGTGAAGATGTAGTAAGCTTTGGAGCAGGAGAACCTGATTTTGACACTCCGGGGTATATTTGTGAAGCAGCCAGAGAGGCTTTAGAAATCGGTTTTACCAGATACACAGCTGCTTCAGGCTATGATAACTTAAAAGAAGCTGTTGTTCAAAAACTTAAAAGAGATAATAATTTAGACTATAATAAAGATCAAGTGATCGTATCTAATGGTGCTAAACATTCACTTTTTAATACCTTTCAAGCAATTTTAAACCCAGGTGATGAAGTAATCATACCAGTTCCATACTGGCTTACTTATCCCGAGACAGTTAAAATGGGTGGAGGAACTCCCGTATTTATAGAAACAGAAGAAAAGGAAGATTTTAAAATCAATATTGATAAGCTAAAAAATATGATTAAAGAAAACACAAAGGCTTTAATCTTAAATAGTCCGAGTAATCCAACCGGAAGTATTTATACAAAAGAAGAATTAGAAGAAATAGCTGAGGTAGCTGTAGATAATGAAATAATTGTAGTTTCAGATGAAATTTATGAAAAGATTGTTTATGATGGTAAGGAACATGTAAGTATTGCTTCATTAAACGATGAAATCAAAAAATTGACTGTGGTTATAAATGGTGTATCTAAAGCATATGCAATGACAGGGTGGAGAATTGGTTATGCAGCTGGTCCGAAAGAGATTATTGAAGTTATGTCTAATATCCAAAGTCATGCAACTTCAAATCCTAACTCGATTGCTCAATATGCAAGTAATAAAGCGCTGCGTGGAGATCACAGTTTTATGGAAGTTAGAAAAAATAAATTTTCAGAACGAAGAGATTATATGTATGAAAAGATAAATTCCTTTGATGAACTATCCTGTTTAAAACCAGGTGGAGCATTTTATATTATGATGAATATAAGTGAAGTAATTGGTAAAAAAATAGATGGTAACAAGATAGAAGACTCGTTTAGTTTTGCTGATAACTTATTGGAATATAAAAATGTAGCTGTAATTCCAGGAGTCGCTTTTGGAGCAGATGACTATATTAGATTATCATATGCTAATTCATTAGAAAATATTAAAAAAGGCTTAAAACGTATAGAAGAATTTATAAAAGAATTAAAGTAAATTAAGAATTTAAGCTTATTAAAATTAACTATTGACAAGCAGGAAAAATAAGTCTATAATAATCATGGTTTAAATAAATAATGTATTTTTAATTAAGCGGTTTCAAAAACAAATGTAAAAAAAGAAAAATGTTATAATAAAGAGTTAGTAACAAGAGATAAAGTAAAGATATATATTAAAAAGTTGTTTTTAATAAA
>JBNJDV010000048.1:0-13008 GCA_051745185.1 Bacillota bacterium | reverse complement strand
TTATCTATTAATTTATCATTAATTGGTTAATAAATAAAGGATTTTTATAATTTAAAAGAAAATATAAATATATGAATAAAATATTTTATTGGGAGTGATAACTTTGTCAAATGAACTAAATGTACCTCCATACAAAATTAAAATGGTTGAACCTATTAATCTAATTTCTAAACCAGAAAGAAAAAAAGCTTTAAAAAGAGCCGGTTATAATCTTTTTTCTCTCAAATCAGATGAAGTCTTTATTGACTTGTTAACTGATAGTGGAACTAATGCAATGAGTGACAATCAATGGGCTGGCATAATGAAAGGTGATGAATCTTATGCAGGAAGCCGAAATTATTATCATCTAAAAGAAGCTGTCCAAGATATATTTAACTATCCTTACATAGTGCCTACTCATCAAGGTAGAGGTGCAGAACAAGTACTGTTTCCCTTAATGATAAAAAAAGGAGATTATGTCTTATCTAATATGCATTTTGATACTACTAAAGCACATGTAGAAATTGCAGGTGGTAAAGCAAAGAACTTTGTTATTGATGAAGCTTTAGATACTGATAAATACCACCCTTTTAAAGGTAATTTTGATTTAGAAAAAATGGAAGATTTTATTAAAACAAAAGGTAAAGATAAAATATCAATGATAATAATTACAATAACTTGTAATAGTGCAGGTGGTCAACCTGTATCTATGGAAAATATTAAAGAAGTTAACAAAATTGCTGAAAAATATGATTTACCATTAATTATGGATGCTGCTCGATTTGCAGAAAATGCATTTTTTATAAAATCCAGAACCCAAAAATATGATAATACTTCTATTAAGGAAATAATTCAGGAGATGTTCTCTTATACTGATGCATTTACAATGAGTGCTAAAAAAGATGCAATTGTAAATATGGGTGGTATTATTGGAATTAAGGATGATGAAGAATTGTATAATAAGGTCAGGTCAAATGCAGTACCATTTGAAGGATTTCCAACCTATGGTGGTTTAGCAGGAAGAGATATGGAAGCAATTGCTCGAGGATTAAAAGAAGGAATTGAACTCTCATATCTTAAACATAGAATAAACCAAATTACGCTTTTAGGAGAAAAATTAAAAAATAACGGTATCCCAATTCAATATCCCGTTGGTGGACATGCTGTTTTTGTTGATGCAAGAAAACTTATGCCTCATATTCCCTATGATCAATTCCCTGCTCAGGCACTAGCAAATGAACTCTATCTTGAAGGAGGTATTAGAGGAGTAGAAATTGGATCACTACTTTTAGGTAGAGACCCTGAAACAAAAAAACAGCTGAAATCTCCTTTTGAATTTTTAAGATTAACAATACCTAGAAGAGTTTATACTGATTCCCACCTTAATTTTGTGGCTGAGTCATTAATAAACATTAAAAATAGAGTTGATAAAATCAAAGGTTTAGAATTTACATATGAACCTGATATTTTAAGACATTTTACTGCCCGCTTAAAGCCAATTGACTAAATATATATTTTAAAAATATTTTTAATTTCATCTTCTTTTTAATGCAGGACAAAATTTAGTTTAAGTGAATTATATAAATATAATCAGATTAAATTCTGGTAAACTTTATGGGGGTGAAGTATATTATGAAAAAGTTACTTGTTTCTGTTTTGGTTTTTACTTTATTATTAAGTTTCACTACTTTAATCTCGGCTTCTGAAGAAGGAAAATTGTTGATTTGGGCCGATGAAAATCGTATTCAAGTTTTAAATTCAGTAAAAGATCAGTTTGAATCTGAATATGGTATACCAGTTGAAATTCAAGAAAAAGCATTTGGAGACATAAGAGATAATATGGCTGTTGAGGCACCTTCTGGTGAAGGTCCTGATATTATAGTTGGTGCCCATGACTGGTTAGGAGCATTAGTTTCTAATGGTCTAATATCTCCAATTGAATTGGGAGATAAAGCAGACGATTTTTATCCAGTTGCTTTAGAAGCATTTTCCTGGGGTGAAGATCTTTATGCACTACCCTATGCTATTGAAGCAGTTGGACTAATCTACAACAAAGATTTAGTTCCAGATCCACCTCAAAACTTTAATACATTTCAAGCTATTGTAGAAGGAATTACTGATGAAGAAGACGATATGTATGGCTTTATTATGCCACAACCTGATCCATACCATACTTTCCCATTTATTAGTGCAGCTGGCGGATATGTATTTGGTACTAATGAAGATGGCACACTAAATCCTAATGATGTAGGATTAAATAATGAAGGTGCTATCAAAGGACTACAAAGATTAGATGAACTTTATGAAGACGGTTATGTACCTTTTGTTGATTATCAAACTATGACAAGTCTATTTACTAACGGTCAAGTTGGAATGATGCTTACTGGACCTTGGGCTTTACCTGCTTTAGAAGAAGCTGGTATGAATTATGGTTTTGCACAACTTCCATTTATTGAAGGACAACCTCCTAAACCTTTTGTAGGTGTTCAAGGTTTTATGATTAGTGCCTTTAGTAAAAACAAAATATTAGCTCAAGCTTTCTTAAATGAATTTATCGCTAATAAAGAAACTATGATGGGATTATATGAAACTGGAAGTCGTCCCCCAGTATATATTCCTGCAGCTGAAGAAGCAGCAAATAATCCTGATATAGCTGGTGTTTTAGAAAGTGCTGAAGATGGTATTCCAATGCCTAGCATTCCTGAAATGGCTTCTGTTTGGGAGTCATGGAGCGATTCCTTAGAATTAATCTTTACTCAAAAACAAGATGTAAAACCAGCAATGGATAATGCTGTTGAACAAATAAATAAAGCAATCCAAGCAAGTCAATAAGTTATTTTGTGTTTAATTAATTGAACTGGTGTCCTAAATGTGACACCAGTTTTTTTATTATTTTTAAAAAGGGGGCGAGTTAATTGAGCTTTTGGAGAAACAACTTATCACATCTAGTCAAGATTATTATATTAAGCATATTAGATGCCTTAGCAGTATGGAGTGCTACTATCTTATTTATCGATCAAAAATATATATTTTTGACCGTTTTAGTTATTGTAACAGTAATAATTAACTATGTATACCTATCTAAAAAAGCCTATCCAATGCGTTATATCCTTCCAGGTACATTTTTTATGATCTTACTAGTTGTCTATCCAATTTTTTATACGGTTTATGTTTCTTTTACAAACTATGGTACTGGAAATATTTTAAATAAAGAACAAGTTGTAGATCAAATTGAAAATAGATATTATCTTCCAGAAAATACAAGAGACTTTAGCTATGAAGCATTTAAATTACCCGACGAAAGAAAATATGCAATCTTATTACAAGATGGTGATAACTATTATTTAGTTATTGACAAAACTGTTGAAGAAATTACAATAAATGATTCTAGATTAATAGATTCAGATGGAGATGGTAGTATTGATAGAATAAATGACTATGAACTTCTTACAAGAGCTGACTTATTGAAAAACCTATCAACTTTACAAAATATCGAAATACCTTTTGATGATAATATTATAAAAATGAGAAGTATATCTACTTTCTCATTATATCGTCAGCAGTTTCAGTATATAGAAACCGAGGACAAAATATTAGATTTAAAAAATAATATATCCTATTTTGCAAGTGAAGGTTCTTTTACTTCTCCGGATGGAGAAAAGTTACTACCTGGCTATAGTACATTTCTAGGATGGGATAATTATATAAGATTATTAACAGATGATAGAGTTTCTGGTCCGTTTTTAAGAGTGTTTATCTGGACTTTTGAATGGGCAATATTAAGTGTTTTAACTACTTTTGCTTTAGGACTGTTTATTGCAATCTTACTAAATGATAATACATTAAAGTTTAGAAAGTTTTATAGAGTTGTATTAATACTTCCCTATGCATTGCCGGCCTTTATTTCAGTTTTAATCTGGAGGGGATTATTAAATTCAGAAGTTGGTGTGGTAAATCAAATTCTACAATCTCTATCTCTAAACAGTATACCCTGGTTACAGAGTATTTTTTGGTCACGCTTTGCATTAGTAGTTATTAATCTCTGGTTAGGTTTCCCCTACATGATGCTGATTAGTCTAGGGGCACTTCAAAGTATTTCTCCGGACTTATATGAAGCAGCAGCTATTGATGGAGCAACAGCTTGGCAGAGATTTAAGCATATAACATTACCATTAATTTTAGTCAGCTTAGGTCCTCTTTTAATTTCATCATTTGCCTTTAACTTTAATAACTTTAATGTCATCTATCTTTTTAATGAAGGTGGTCCACCTATTGTTGGAGCACAAACTCCTGCTGGTGGTACAGATATTTTGATATCCTATACTTATCGGCTGTCATTTGAAAGTGGACGTGGATCTGATTTTGGCTTAGCTAGCAGTGTAAGTATTATAATCTTTATGATTACAGCTGCAATTACCTGGTTTAACTTTAAATATACAGGTGCCTTAGAAGAGGTGAAAGAAAATGTATAGAAAAAGCGACAAAAAAACAAAAATATTAAAACATTTAGTGATCTGGATTGTTATAATATTTTCTATATTCCCTTTAATTTGGACCTTATCTGCTGCATTAAATCCAGCAAACACTTTAATAAATCAAAGGTTAATTCCTCGCAATGCAAATTTTGATAATTTTAAATATTTGTTTAATAATACACAACATCCTTTTTTAAGATGGATATGGAATAGTGTTAAAATTTCATTTATTACTGCGGTAATAGCTGTAAGTATGACAGCACTTGCTGCCTATCCATTTTCTAGATTTAAATTTAAAGGTAGACGCAACGGATTATTTGTAATTTTATTAATTCAAATCTTCCCTCAAATGTTAGCAATGGTAGCAATTTATCTGCTCTTTTTAAATATTCAAGAAGTACTTCCCTCTTTTGGATTGAACACTCATCCTGCTATTATTACAATATATTTGGGTGGAGCTATTGGAGTTAATACCTGGCTTATGAAAGGATATTTAGATACAATTCCATCTTCATTAGAGGAAGCAGCCTATATTGATGGTGCCAGCAGGTTTCAGGCCTTTTATATGATAATTTTACCGTTAGCAAGACCGATCCTTGCAGTATTATTTGTACTTCAATTTATTGCAACCTATTCTGAATATATTTTGGCCAGTATTATACTAAACTCTAACGAAAAGTTTACACTTGCTGTAGGTTTGCACTTGTTTATATCCGATATGTATGCTAACCGTTGGGGTGTTTTCTCTGCAGCAGCATTATTGGGAGCATTACCAATCGTTATTTTATTTATGATAATTCAAAAATATATTGTTCATGGATTAATTAGTGGTGCTGTAAAAGGATAAGAAATAGAAGGTGATAAATTATGAATAAAGCAGCAGTTTTTCATGAAAGTATTGATAACTTTGCCTATCCTCTTGATGACAATACTCTGCGAGTTAGAATAATAACTGCTAAAAATGATTTGAAAAGTGTCAATATTATTTATGGTCCAAAGTTTGATAACTATAAAGATCCAGTATTAACTAAAAAGATGGATAAGGTAGCCAGTGATAATGTACATGATTATTATAGCACTAAACTACATTTAGATGATCCCAGGTTTCGTTATCACTTTTTACTTGAAGATTTTAAAGGAAAAAAACTGTGGTACAATGAAAAAGGGTTTTTCGAAAGCAGGCCCCGCGGACATGAAAGTGGTTTTTTTCAATACCCAATTATTACAGATTGGGAAAAGTTTAAAAGGCCAGACTGGTTAAAAGATGCTGTAATATATCAAATATTTCCTGAAAGATTTAAAAATGGTAATCCTGAAATAAGTCCCGATGAAATTTCTAAATGGGGAACCAAACCATATCATAACTCCTTTTTTGGTGGAGATCTAGAAGGTATTATTGAAAAGCTGGACTATATTAAAGATTTAGGAGCTAATGCTATTTATCTTACACCGATCTTTCAATCCAATACAAATCATAAGTATAATATTGCTGATTACTTTAAGATAGACCCACATTTTGGTGACTTAGAAACTGTTAAAACACTTGTTTCTAAAGCTCATAAAAAGGATATAAAAGTAATTTTAGATGCAGTTTTTAACCATTGTGATATCAATTTTTTTGCCTTTCAAGATTTAATAAAAAATGGTGAAAAATCTAAGTATAAAGACTGGTTTTTCTATGATAATTTACCTATTAAAACAAAACATCCAGTTAATTATATTACCTTTGCTACTGATGTGAAAATAATGCCAAAACTTAATACCAGTAACTTAGAAGTTCAAAACTATTTATTAGACGTAGTTAAGTATTGGATGGAAAAACTAGATATTGATGGCTGGAGACTAGATGTTTCAGATGAAGTTGAGATGACTTTCTGGAATCGATTTAGAAAAACCGTAAAGAATATGAACTCTGAAGCTGTAATTATAGGTGAGGTTTGGCATAGTGCCCGTAAATGGTTAAGGGGAGAACGTTTTGACACAGTGATGAACTATCCATTTAATTGGGCTGTACTGAAATTTTTTGGTACAAATGAAATCGGTGTTGATAAGTTTAGTTCTTTAATAATAAAAAATTACTATCATTATAGAGAAGATACAAGTAATGTATTGTTAAATCTTTTATCAAGCCATGATATACCTCGTATTTATGAGTATTGTCAAAGTAAAGAACAGTTGAAATTAGCTATCCTCTTTTTACTAACTTTCCCCGGCGTACCTATGATTTATTATGGAGATGAACTAGGTCTAAAAGGTGGTAAAGATCCTGATAACCGCAGATGTATGCCCTGGGATAAAATTGATAACAATGAAATACTTAAGTTTTATAAAAAAATTATTGAAACAAGAAAAAATTTAAACACTATTAGCAGCGGTGATTTTGAATTTATTTTAAAAGATGAAGCTAATAACATAGTTGCTTTTAAAAGAAAGTATAAGTATAAATGCAGTTATGTAATTTTAAATAATAGTCATATAGTTCAAAATGTAAAAATAGATATAGAAAAAAGTGGTAATTATAGAGATATTTTAAAGGAACAGGTAATTGAAAGTGATGACAAGACATTAAATATAATTTTAAAACCATTTGAAGGAAAAATAATAACACATGCTTAATAAATTCTTATTAAAAAAAGAAGGTGCAAATATCAAAACCAAGTTCGAAAGTTTGGATTGATATTAACACCTTCTTTTTAATTTAAAAATAGTTTTCATCATATTTATTTAAGTAAACTAATAAATTTATCCCATGTTTCCATTAACTTTTCATAATCATCTATCATATGATCCAGTTGTGAATAGGCAACTGAATATGCTTCTGGTAGGTCTTTAAACATTGGACTATTATATTCATCAGCCAAACTATAACTACCATTTACTAATTTTTCTCTTAATGATATGATGTTTTTATCAAATTCTTGACTATCAATTTCTCCTTTGTTTTTGAGATACCAATTTAGAAATGGATTTCTACCAATCCAGCCCAGGCAAGCATAATAAAACTTCCTTCTAATATCTACATTTTTTAAATCCGGAACTTCAGGATAATTTTTATATGTATCATGAAATATTTTCATATCTACATCAATAATTTTTTTGTTTAACTCTGATATTACATCGCCCATAAGTAAATCTTCACCACGACCCAAAATTAAATCCTGCCTATAATGATAAGTTGTCGAATAATATGGTGCAAGTAAGTTAACTTTATTTAGATCGATAGCATGATTCCCACCTAATATTTTATTTTTCCTTTTAACTTTCAAGTTATCCTTGTTCTCTTCTGTAATCAAATTATCGTCACTAGACTTAACATACTCATAGGTTATCTCTTTTTGTAATCCAATTAGTAAATCCTCCAAGCCCTTAAAGTTCATAGAAGGTATTATATAGTAACCGGTATAATCACTTGTTGTGATAACTACATCTTCTTTTTTAAAGTTTGAAATATGTCTTCCAACAAAGTCAACATCCCTTATTTCACCTTTATTATTTATTAAAATATATGGTTTTACATCAGTATCAAAAAATATTAAATAGTCAATTTTAGGTTCTGCTAATAGAGCAGCAGCAAGTATAATGTTTCTTCTTTTTCCATAGGGTACTAATCCATAATTTTTTAAATCCTGACTTTCAATTAATCTCTTTACTTCTATCTCTGACAGTCCAAGATTTAATAAATCGGTTTTCAATTTAGAATTTTCATTGATTTTTAAAAGTTCAATGTCAATAAACTGTTTCATCTTGTTAACTTTGATTTCATCTAATTTATTGGTATATGATATATATAATTTTGATATTTTATGTCCGTGTTTTTGTGCATTCAATAAAAAATCGCAGTATGGATAATACGTATCTATATTATTTGTTATTACACCAAAAGCAATATTTGCCATCAATAGTTCCCCCTTTTTTCTTTAATAATACTTATAGATATTATTATTATGAATATATATTATATATACATTTTAACTGATTGTTTTAAAGAAAGTCAAATTAGAAATAATAAGATAACTATATATTGTATTTTATTTTAATACTTTATATAATAATAATAGGTATGAGATTTTTACTGAAGGGAAGAAATAACTATGAAATTATATACTTCAAGGCTTAAATTATTAGCTTTAACCGAAGCGGATTTAAAAGAATCGCTTGAAAATTTAAATAAATATTATACAGAAAATAACTTGATAAGTTCTAATATAAAGCTTTCTGAATTAATGCAAAAAGTTTATCAAATTAAACTAATTAATATAAAAAATGACCCTGAAAACTATCTTTTTTATACTTATTGGTTAATTATAAATAAGAATACAAATCAAGTTCTTGGTAGGATTGGGTTCAAAAATATTCCAGATCAAAATCATATTTGTGAAATTGGTTATGGAATTAATGAAACTTTTCGTTCAAAAGGCTATATGACTGAAGCATTAAAAAGATATCTCGATTGGGGATTTAATCAAAACATTAATCCAATTAGTAAAATTACTGCTAAAACAAAAATAGATAATATTGCATCACAAAAAGTTTTGAAAAAAGCTGGTTTTAAAAGAGTTTCTGTTAAAGATGATCTTACTCACTGGGTTATTACAAAAAATTAATATTTATTATATAATATCATTTGCTTATTTTTGTACCTGTATATGTAAATTGATCTAAATTCATATTAATCTTTTTATCATCTACTTCACCTATTTCATTTTTACAATTTCTACAGACTAATTTATTATTTATTACCTTAACATCATATACCCTTGTTATTTTGCTTTTCCAACATCTTAAAACTTTACCTTTGCCAATTTTTTTATATTTGAATAATTTAGCTTTGCATTTTGCACATTTTATAGTAAGCATTATTATCCCCTTTCAGCACATTGTTAGTTGATATATATTTTTAGTTAGTTTTTCTTGACAGAGAATAGCTTTGATAATATACTAAATTAGTAGTGGGGCTATAGCTCAGTAGGATAGAGCGGCAGATTCCTAATCTGTAGGCCACAGGTTCGAATCCTGTTAGCCCTACCATTTTTTTATTTTAACACTAACAGTTATTAATTATAATATATATTATAATAGTAAATATCAAATACTGAACAGGTCTTTGAAATTGTTAAAAAACTAAATTTTGAAAAAAATAAAAGAAGTAATCGAAAACTTTAATTCATTAGCAGCTATTGCTGAAGAAAACTAAAGCTTCTTCAGAAGAGATAAGTGCTAGTGTTAACGATTATTCAGAAAAAATTAAAAAATGACAGGTTATTTAGAACAAATAGAAGGTCTAACAGGAAACTTTAGATAAAGTCTTAAAAATTATAATGTATAAATAATATTTTAAAATTTGTATATTCAAAATTTAAAACCCCCATTCTGAACTGGGGGTTTTAAAAGTTAGATATAAACAAACTAACAATATTCCATTTAAACTTTAAGAAGATCTGTTTTATTTTTTTGATTTCAGGATCTTTCTTTAAAGCTACAAAATGAAGACGATCATTATGTGGGTCTCCTTTTTTAAAGGTAAAAGATCTATAATGATCTATATATAGAAATCCAGCTTTTGATAATCCTTCTTCAATATCTTTTATTGAATACCCTTTTTCTATATGACGTTCTGTGAAGTTTTCTAACTCACCATTATTTTCAAGATATATATTTAATTCAATAATCCATTCCTGCTGCTCTTTATCTACTATATCTTTCCAATAACAAGTATAGTTTTTTCCATCTATCTTATTCGTTCCTTCATTTAATTCCATTAATCTATACAAGGTATTTATATCAAAAACAAATATACCTTCTGATTTTAAATTTAGATAGGCATTTTTGAAAACCCCAATTAAATCATCATACTTTAAAACATAGTTCATACTGTCAAAAATTGAATATATAAAATCAAAATCACCATATTTAATTTCTTTACTCATATCTGTCTGAAATAACTTTACATTTTGATATTGATTTAACTTATTTTGTGCAACTGTAAGCATATCTTCCGATTTATCTAATCCATAAATTTCTTCAACATCTTTAACAAAGTACTTAAGCATATTTCCAGTTCCACAAGCTAGCTCCATTATATATTTAGGATCTTTATTATAATATGACAATAGATAACGCAAATACTTATGCCAATAATAATAAGGTACTCTACCCATTATATCATCATAAATTGATGCAAAAGAACTAGTGTATGATTGAGAGCCCATCTCTACACCTCTACTTTATGATTTGATTTATAAATGCAAATATCTTCTGTTTTCCTTCACCTGTCTTTGTAGAAAAGAAAGTAAACTTTTCATCTTCGGCAAGTGCAAGCGTATTTATTATTACCTTTTTTTGTTTAGCTTTCTTATTATTAGAAAGCTTATCTGCTTTAGTAGCAGCAATTGTTGTGGGTATTTCAACACTTCTAATCCAATCTAACATTACTAAATCATCTTTAGTGGGTTTATGACGGGAATCAACTATTAAAACTATACCTTTTAAATTTTCTCTATAGTGTAAATAATCGTTGATCAGCATACTCCATTTTTCCTTTTCTTCTTTTGAAACCTTAGCAAACCCATACCCTGGTAAATCTACTAAAAAGAATTTGTTATCTATATCAAAAAAATTAATACTCCTAGTATGACCAGGACTAGAACTTGTTTTTGCTAATCCTCTTCTATTCAGTACTGTATTAATCATAGATGATTTCCCTACATTTGACCTACCTGCAAATGCAATCTCAGGAAGAGTGTTATAGGGATAACCATCTACTGTATGGGCGCTTTTTACAAACTTAGGATTTATTATTTTCAATTCCTATTCCTCCATTAAAAGTAAATCAATGACCTTATCCATGTGTTCAACATAAGTTATATCCAGATCTTTTTTAAGATAATTTTGAATTTCACTCATCGATTCTTTATTTTCTTCTGGTAATAATATCTTGTTTATGCCTGCTCTTTTAGCAGCAAGGATCTTTGTTTTTATACCACCTACAGGGAGTACACGGCCTCTTAATGATATTTCACCTGTCATTGCATAGTCTCCCTTAACTTTTCGTTTAGTTAATGCAGAGGCTATTGCTAAAGCCATAGTAATACCTGCTGATGGTCCATCTTTAGGTACTGCTCCCTGTGGAACATGAATGTGAATATCATAGTTTTCATGAAAGTCTTTATCTAATTTTAAATCTTCATGTTTTGAACGTATATAACTTAAGGCTGCTTTAGCAGATTCTTTCATTACATCTCCTAATGATCCTGTTAAAGTAACTTCTCCTTTTCCAGGAACAACAGCTACCTCAATATCAAGTATATCTCCACCAGCTTGATTATATGCTAAACCGGTAGCAACACCTATTCGATCTTCTTTTTTAGCAACTTCATACTTGAATTTACGAACACCCAAGTATTTATCTACATTTCTTTTTGTAATTCTTGCCTTTTTATCTCTACCTTCAACTATTTCTTTACTTATTTTTCTAACAATAGCTGAAATCTCCCTTTCGAGGTTTCTAACACCGGCTTCTCTTGTATATTCCTGAATTATTTTATATAAAGCATTATTTGATATATTAATCTGTGCTTCTTTTAAACCATGTTCGTTTAAAATTCTTGGTATTAGATGTCTTTCAGCAATTTTTACCTTTTCATCTTCAGTATATCCAGGTAACTCAATTACTTCCATCCTGTCTAAAAGTGGTGCTGGAATAGTACTAGTGACATTAGCTGTTGTTATAAATAATACATCTGAAAGATCAAAAGGAACTTCAAGGTAATGATCTGTAAATTCATTGTTTTGTTCCGGATCAAGAACCTCTAACAATGCTGATGCAGGGTCTCCTCTAAAATCAGCTGACATTTTATCAACTTCATCTAATAAAAATACCGGATTTTTACTTCCAGCGTCACGCATAGAATTTATTATACGACCTGGTCTAGATCCTATATATGTCCTTCTATGGCCTCTAATTTCAGCTTCATCTCTAACTCCACCCAATGACATTCTGACAAAATCTCTTTCTAATGCACGGGCTACAGAGCGTCCTAAGGAAGTTTTACCAACACCGGGTGCACCTACTAAACATAAGATCGGGCTTTTTTTCTTTTTAGATATCTTTCTTACAGCTAGATATTCTAAAATTCTTTCTTTAACATCTTCAAGTCCATAATGATCTTGTTCAAGTATTTTTTCTGCTTCTTGTAGGTTTATTTCAGTATTTTTTTCATTATCCCAGGGTAAATCCAACATACAGTCTAAATAGTTTCTTATTACCGTTGATTCAGGGGACATAGAAGGTGTTTTATTTAATTTTTTAATCTCTTTTTCAACTTTTTCTTCTACTTCTTCTGGTAATTCAATATCTTGTAATTTTTCTCTATACTCTTCTATTTCATCTGCATCACCTTCATCAAGTTCGTCTTTTATAACCTTTAACTTTTCTTTTAGAAAGTATTCCTTCTGTGTTTTTTCTACCTGATCTTTTACTTTTTCATTAATATCATTCTCTATTTTTAGTATTTCAATTTCTTTTTTAATTATTTTCATTAAAAGCTCTAAGCGT
>JBNJDV010000047.1:0-13231 GCA_051745185.1 Bacillota bacterium | reverse complement strand
TAACTAGACCAATAAGTCTTACATTACTAGTAATCACTGCCTTTGTTTTATTTGGCCCTTATATCACAGAATACTATAAAGCTAATTTTAGTAAAAAGAAATAAAAACAGCATAATATATGTGGATATTAAATATGGTTATATTATTGGAGTAATCAATGATTTCAGGTGAGAAATAATAAGTGGGTAGGTGATTAATGTGAACGAATATAAGTATAATTATAAAAACTTAGCAGAAATAAAAAATGAATGTGATGAGTTGAATTTAGATATTTCTTTTTCTAACGATTTAGAAGTTTTGAAAAAAACGATAATGGTAGATGGAATTGAGATTCCAAATAGGCTTGCAATACAACCTATGGAAGGTTTTGATAGCAATAAAGATGGAGGACCATCCGAATTAACCTATAGAAGATATAAGCGTTTTAGTTCAGGGGGAGCCGGAATGATATGGTTTGAGGCTTCTAGTATATTTGAGGAAAGCCGCTCAAATCCACATCAATTAATTTTTAGTGAAAATACTGTAGATGAGTTCAAAGAACTGGTTGAAAAAACAAAGGAATATGCTGTTAAAGAAAATAATAAAGAACCATATTTGGTCTTACAGTTAACTCACTCCGGTCGCTTCAGTAAACCTTATGGTGACAGAAAACCAATTATTGTTGTCCATGATGAGATAATGGACAAGGTTGTTAATATAGATCAAAATTATCCAGTAGTAACCGATGATTATTTAAAAAATACGAGAGATAAATATGTTGAAGCTGCAAAATTAGCAAAATTAGTTGGATTCGATGCCATAGATATTAAAGCTTGTCATAGATATCTTATTTCTGAATTATTGGCTGCTAAAGAGCGTGAAGGTATATATGGTGGTTCTTATGAAAACAGGACTAGACTTTTAAAAGAGATATTTAAAATGATTAAACAAGAAGAACCGAACCTAACAATGGGTATTAGAATGAATGTTTCTGATGCAATAAGTTCTAAAAACACCTGGGGTTATTCAGCCAAAAATTCAACCTTTGATCTTGAAGAACCTAAAAAATTAGTAAAAGAATTAAGCGAAATTGGGGTTAAGTTAATCAATGTTTCTGCAGGAACCCCTTACTATAACCCCCATATAACTAGACCGTATAAAGATAAAGTAGAAGGCAGTTATGATCAGCCGGAACATCCTTTATATGGTGTAGATAGATTGTTTAATCTATCGGCTGAAATTCAAAAAACTGTACCAAATACAGTTGTTGTAGGTAGTGGATACAGTTCATTAAAACAGTTTGGAATGCAGGCGGCTGCTGGTAATATTGCTAATAACAGACATGCATTTGCCGGTTTTGGAAGACAGGCAATAGCTTATCCAGATTTTGCTAATGATATATTAAAGAAGGGACAAATGGAAGCTAATAAATGCTGTATTGCTTGTAGTAAATGTTCACAACTTATGAAATGGGGAAGTAAAACAGGCTGTGTAATTCGTGATTCTGAAGTTTATGGACCTGTCTTTAAAAAAGCTTTAGAGGAGAATAGATAACTATATAATATACAGAAATTGAAAATTAATCTTTTGAACAAAGGGGGTTAAAATTTGAAGGTTGAAGCAATGGTCATGAAAGATAAATTGTTTATGGAACTGGATAATATTAATTTAAAACCACTTCCTTCTGATCATATTAGAATTAAAGTATATCGAAGTGGTATCTGTGGTACTGATATAGAGTTATTTAGAGGTACTCTGCCTTATTTAAAAACTTCTAGAATCTCATACCCTATTGTTGCTGGACATGAGTGGTCAGGTAAGGTAGTTGAAATTGGTCCTGATGTAAAAGATATCAATATAGGTGATAGAGTTTCTGGTGAGTTACATATGGGGTGTGGAGTTTGCAGCAATTGCAAAAATGGACAATACAATGCTTGTTTAAATATTAAACGGATTGGAATTGGAGATATACCTGGTTCGTTTGCAAGATATATGCAGCTGCCTAGAAATTTAGTGTACAAATTACCAAAGGAGATCGACTATAAAAAAGGAGCATTAATTGAACCAACTGCTGTTGCTTTGAAAGGCGTCAATTTTATTAATTTTGACGGTGGTGAAAAAGTTATTGTTTTTGGAACAGGAGCAATTGGTTTAATGGCGGTAAATATATGTAGAGTTTATGGTGCTGGAGAAATCGTGCTAGTAGGTAGTAAAAAAAGACTGCTCAAAAAAGAAGTAGGCCATAAACTTGGTGCTGACCAATTTATGACCTTTGATCAAGTGACACAGGAGATGTTTAATTCTTTTGATATCGCTATTGAAGCTTCAGGTTCTAATAAAGTTATTTCTACCATGTTTGATTTAGTTAAACCAGGAGGACAAATATCTTTGGTAGGGATAGCTGATAAGGCTGTTAGTAATTTAGATATAAGTAGAATAGCTACTAAAAGCTTTTCTATATTTGGTAGTCTAGGTAGTGCAGGTGTTTGGAAAAATGTTATTAGTTTAATGCAAAGAGGATATTTAAAACCCGAATTACTTGTGACCCATGAATTTGAATTTAAAAACCTGGGAAAAGTTTTAAAAAATATTAACGGATTAAAAGATGAGGGCCTTATAAAAGCTTCAATAAAAATAGGAGGTTAAGATATTGATAAGAAGCAAAAACTTACCACAAGAAACAATTGCCCATAGGCAGGCTTTAATGATGCCGATGGATATTAGTTTTGAAGATTCAAAAAAACCTTTAATAGGTATAATAAATTCTTGGAATGAGATGAACCCCGGGCACTATCATCTAAGAGAATTTGTAGAAAGTGTTAAAAGAGGAATTTCTGATATGGGGGGAGTAGGAGTAGAAATACCTGTTTTAGGATTTTGTGATGGAATGTCATCAAATCAATTTGGTGATTTATATACTTTACCAGGACGAGATCTATTAGCATTTGAAATTGAAACTAATGCTGAGATAAATTGTCTTGATGGGATGGTGATGCTTGGTTCTTGTGATAAGATAGTTCCCGGTATGCTTATGGCAGCAGCCAGAATAAATATTCCATCTGTAATTTTAACTGGAGGATATATGGATCATGGAACATTTAAAGGCAAAAAGGTTACAGTATCTGAGGTTTTATCTTATTATCCTGATTATGTAAATGGCAAATTAAAACAAGATGAATATGAAGACTTATTAAAAAACACCTGTCCTAATGTTGGGGCATGTCCTTTTTTGGGGACAGCAAATACTATGTGCGCAATGTCTGAGGTCTTAGGTCTATCTTTACCGGGTAATATGTCATTATCTTCAAGTTCTCCTAGATTATATGAATATGCCTATAGATCAGGAGCAGTAATAATGGATAATCTAAAAAATGAACTTTATCCAGATAAAATATTAACCAAAGAAGCTTTTCTAAATGCTATTAAAGTATTGATGGCATTCGGTGGTTCAACAAATACAATAATGCATCTTCAAGCCATTGCAGCAGAAATAGGAATTGATATTGATTTAAATAGATTCGATGAAATTAGTAGAAAGACTCCATATATTTGTTCAATTAAACCGGCCAGCCAAATAAATACTGTTAAAGAATTTTCAGAAGCCGGTGGGCTTTTAGAATTAATGAATAATTTAAGTCCACTGCTTAACTTAAATACAATCAATATTGAAGGAAGTTCTCTAAAAGATATATTAAATAAATACAGTAATGATAAGAGATCAAGTGTAAATTACTCTAATGAAGACAATAATTTAATTAGAAAGTTAGACAATCCATACTATCCAGAGGGTGGTATTGCTGTATTAAAGGGTAACTTAGCTGAAAATGGAGCAGTTATTAAGTATTCTTCAACAGATCCTTCTATGTATAAGTTTAGAGGGCCTGCCAAAGTTTATAATTCTCAAAAAGAAGCATTAAAATCTTTATATAATAATGAAATTGAAAAAGGAGACATTATTGCTATTAGATATGAAGGACCTAAAGGTGGACCTGGTATGCAGCATTTAGAAACTATAATGGCTGCTTTATGTGGTTCAAACTTAGAAAAGTCAGTAGCCTTAATTACTGATGGGAGATTTTCAGGAGCAACAAAAGGACCTGCTGTAGGGCATATAGATCCCGAAGCATATAACGATGGTTTATTAGCATATATTAAAAATGGTGACATAATAGAGATTAATGTAGATGAAAGAATTTTAAAAGTTGAACTAGATGATGAAGAGATAGAAAGAAGGAAAAAAGAAAAAGTTAATAAACCAGATAATATAAAAGATTTAAATAATAGTTGGTTAAAGATTTATCGTAAACTAGTGGGAGATACTTCAAAAGGTGCAAGAATTAGTTTGGATTAAAATATCAAAGACAAAAATTACTTTGATAAAGGGGGAAAACGATGGCTGAAATTACGCAGTTAACAGGAGTGATTGGATATCCAGTCAGTAAAAATTTATCTGCTTTTATGCACAACGCTGGTTTTAAAAAATTAAACTTAGATTATAGGTATCTTCTATTAGAAGTTAAACCAGATAAGTTAAAAGATGCCATATTAGGAATTAGAGCAATGAATTTTAAAGGTTTTAATATTACTGTGCCTTATAAAGAAAAAATAATTCCCTTAATCGATGATATTACTAAAGCTGCTCAAGAAATAGGAGCAGTTAATACAGTATGGAAAGATAAAGAAGGAAAATTAATCGGTGATAATACTGATGGGAAAGGTTTTTTAAGAGCGCTTAAAAATGAAAAAAATATCGAATTAAAGGGCAAAAAAGTTTTTTTACTTGGAGCAGGTGGTGCAGCAAAAGCTATAGCAATTACATTAGCTAAAGAAGAGATAAGTGAGTTATATATTGCAGATCTTGATACTAAAAAAGCAAATAATTTAGTAGAAAATATAAAAGATTTTAATAAAGCTATTAAAACAAAAGCTTTAGATGGAGCCGAACATTCAGATATAAAGGATGTTGTTAATAATGTGGATATTTTTGTAAATGCCACACCAGTAGGAATGTATAACAACCCTGATAATATACCTGTACCAATTGAAGTATTAAACCCCAATTTACTTGTCTATGATATTATTAATAATCCTTATAAAACAAAGTTTATTCAATTAGCAGAACAATTAGGAGCAGATACCTTAAATGGTTTACCTATGCTTTCTTATCAAGGACTTGAAGGATTTAAAAGATGGACCGGTGAAAAAATACCTGTTGAAGTTTTTAAAGAAGCAGCATTAAAAGAAGTGGAAATGTATTCTTTTGTTGATAATAATCATTAGCAGAGAAAGGATTGAGATTGTTGAAAGCAAAAGCAATGGTTTTAAAAGAGTTTAATCAAGAAATGGAATTACAAGAAATAGATATTCCTGATTTAAAAGATGGGGAAATTTTAGTTAAGATAACAGCCTCAGGAGTTTGTGGTTCAGATCTTCACATGTATGAAGGAAATGACCCAAGGATTCCTCTTCCTATTATACTAGGGCATGAAGGTGTAGGAAAAGTAGTTCGTATTCATGGAAGCAAAAAAAGTGTAGAAGGAGAATTATTAAAACCTGGGGATCCAATATTTTGGAATAGGGGAGTAACTTGTGGACATTGCTATGACTGTACTGTCAATAAGTCTCCTTTTCTTTGTTCTAATAGATGGGTTTATGGAATTAGCAAATCAAGTGAAGAAAAACCGTATCTAAACGGTTGTTATGCCAACCATATTATTTTAGCAAAAAACACTGATATTTTTAAAATACCGGATGATATTGATCCCGCTATATTAGTGCCTGCATCTTGTTCAGGAGCAACAGCAGCACATTGTTTTGATTATGTTGATCCTAAGGTTGGAGACACAGTTTTAATCCAGGGACCGGGACCACTGGGTATATTTGCCGCCTACTTTGCAGCACATCTCGGTGCAACTGATATTATAATGATAGGTGGTACTAAAAAAAGATTAAAAGAAGCAAAAAATTTCGGAGTTACACATACCTTAAATAGAAAAGAACTGTCAATTAGTGAAAGAAAAGAAAAAATTATGGAAATAACAAAGGGAAGAGGAGTAGATTATGCCATTGAAGCTGTAGGGCTTCCTGCAGTTGTAAAAGAAGGACTACAACTTGTAAGAAAAGGTGGAACATATCTATCGGTTGGTTTTGGAGAACCTAACGGAACTGTAGAAGTAGATTGTTTTAAGGATATTGTAAATAGAAATATCTCATATCAGGGGGTATGGGTAAGTGATACCAGTCATACCTATAGTGCGATGAGAGCGGTTTTAAATGATAAAGAACTTTTTTCTGGCTTAATTTCACATAGGTTTAAACTTAAAGAAGCAAACAAAGCACTTGAAGTTGTTAAAAATAGAGAGGCTATAAAAGCAGTATTAGTCCCATAATTATTCATTAGGAGGAATAATATATGTCAGCAAAAAATCATTTGGACGAATTGTTAAAGATAGCAAATGATCCTAAACAAGCAGATATAAGATTTAAAGATTGGAATCGAATCATTAAGTGGGAAGTCGATGGCAAAAATTATTTTTGGGCTACTAATAAAGAAGGAATAACTAATAGTGATCCTGGAAAAGCCGATATTGTACTTAAATGTAATGCTGATACAATAAAAAGATTAGCAAGCAGAAATCTACCATTCTTTATAGCTATCTGGGCAACTGGGGATGTAAAATTTGAAGGGACTTTTAGTGATGCTTTCCGTTTAGGATATGTTTTCCTTAATGATAATAGGAAGAGAAAAGTTGTCTTTTTAAGTCATTGTTTCCTTAATACTAATACCCGTTTTCCAGGAGGTTGTGCTTATGAAGGTGCAACTACTCCTTTAATAAAATTATTGTTAGAAAGTGGAGTAGGTATAATTCAAATGCCTTGTCCTGAATACCACTGTTTGGGCTTAGAAAAGTATAAATACGGAGAACTAGTACATGATGAATTAAGAAGTTGTTTTAGAGAGCTTGCTTTAGATGTAGTTAAACAGGTAGAAGATTATTTAAAATTCGGTTTTGAAATAAAAGGAATTATAGGTATGAATCCCAGCCCCTCCTGTGGTGTAGAAATCACAAAAGGTAAGGGTACTATGCTGGGCACTGATCGGGATACTTCTGAAAAAGAGGATTCCGGTTTATTTATTGAAGAATTAACAAAACTTTTGGATGAAAGAAATATTGAACAAGTAAATGTATTTGGTGTAAGAAGAATATTACCTGGAGAAGATGGAATTGAGGAGCGTTTAAATTTAATTAATGAAAAGATAAAGTAGTAATATAAGATTAAATATTAAATAGATGCAGGTGTTTTAACAATATATAAATAATTAAATAATATACCGGTATTTAAATTTATAGCAATTGGTTAAAAATTAAACAAGTAACTAATTAAGTTGTTATCTAAGGAGGTATCATAGTGCTAAAGAATGAAATTGAAATTAACAACTTCAAGGTTGATATATATTCAATAAATACTGTTGTAGTGGGAAGTGGAGCTGCCGGCTTAAATGCGGCAGATAGACTGCATTCCATGGGCCAAAAAGATATAGTTATAGTAACTGAAGGGATTAACTTTGGCACTTCTAGAAACACTGGTTCTGATAAACAAACTTACTATAAATTAACTGCAGCAGGGGAAAATAATGATTCGGTTTATGAGATGGCAAGGACTTATTATAATGGTGGAGCAATGGACGGAGATTTAGCCTTAGTGGAAGCTGCACTTTCTAGTAGATGTTTTTATCATTTAGTAGAGTTGGGTGTTCCTTTTCCTCATAATCGTTTTGGAGAATATGTCGGATATAAAACAGACCATGATATTGCTATGCGTGCAACTTCTGCTGGTCCATACACTTCTCGATATATGACAGAAAAGCTGGAAAATCAAGTGAGAACAAAAAACATAAAAATATTTGACGGATACCAAGTGATAGGTGTTTTAACAGATCGAAAAGAAGAAAAAGCATTAGGCCTTTTAACACTGAGCCTTGATCAGCTTTCAAAAGGGAATATTAAATATGTAGCTTTTAATAGTACAAATCTTATTTTTGCGACAGGTGGCCCAGCGGGTATTTATAGGGATTCTGTTTATCCAGAAAGCCAGACAGGTGCTCTTGGAGTAGCTTTTGAGGCGGGAGTTATAGGAAAAAACTTAACCGAAAGCCAGTTTGGGTTATCTTCTATAGACTTTCGTTGGAATCTTTCTGGTACTTATCAGCAAGTGTTACCAAGATATATATCAACAGATCAAGATGGCAGGGATGCTAAAGAGTTTTTAATCCCTTACTTTAAATCACCTGGTAAAATGCTTGATGCAATTTTTCTTAAAGGATACCAATGGCCGTTTACACCTGAAAAATCAAATGATTACGGATCTTCTTTAATTGATATTTTAGTTTATCATGAAGTTGTAGATAAAAACCGCCGAGTCTGGCTTGATTTTTCTACTAATAGCCTTGCAGCTGTTAAAGATGGCAAACTGGTTTTTGACTTATTAGATGAGGAAGGATATAATTATTTAAAGAAATCAGACGCCTTATTTGGTACTCCAGTTGAAAGATTACAACATATGAATTATCCAGCTTATGAGCTGTATAAAGAACATGGAATAGATTTAGAAAAAGACTTGTTAGAAATAACTGTGTGTGCTCAACACAATAATGGTGGACTTGAAGGGAATTTATGGTGGGAAAGCAATATTAGTCATTTTTTTCCAGTTGGAGAAGTTAACGGTAGTCATGGGGTTTATCGTCCTGGAGGTAGTGCTCTTAATGCAGGACAAGTCGGAAGTACTAGAGCAGCTATATATATAACCAAGCATTATCAGCAGGATCCAAAAGATATAGATCATTTTCTTGAAAAATGCAAAAATCAAATAGAAAACAAGATAGAATTAGGGAACAAGTTTATTAATAGCAGTGGGACCAATGCTGTTAATGAAATTACAGCTAATATACGAAAAAGAATGAGTGAGGCAGCTAGTATTATACGTTCAAAAAGTAAAATTAAAGAGGCTATAGAAGACAGTAAAAAAGATTTAGATAATTTAGCAGCAGATACTAAACTTTTATCTATAGAAGACCTAGAATTTGCTTTTAAAAACTATGATTTTTTAATAACACAATATGTATATTTATCTGCAATAGATGATTATATCAAAAAAGAGGGTAAAAGTAGAGGCTCATATATAATTACTGACAATAAAGGGGATAAACCGATTGCTCAGTTACCTGAACAATATAATTATCAAGTGAGTGAAGGTGAACTAGCATCAGAAGTTCAGCAGACTACCTATAATACTAATCTGAAAAAGGTTACTTTTAATTGGAGAAAAACTAGGCCTTTACCTAAATCAAGAGATTGGTTTGAAAATGTATGGCGGGAATACTTAAATGGAGATGTTTTTAAATAGAGTAATATAAAATAATATAGATTTAAAATAATAAAAGATATAGTATATATTTTATTCAAAGGGGGATTATTTTGTGAAAGACAAACCAAATCAGCTAGTAAAATCTGTAGATAGAGCCTTAAATATTTTAGAAGTTGTTTCACACAGCAAAGAGGCTTTAGGAGTAACGGAGTTAAGTAATAAAATGGATCTAAATAAGAGTACTGTGTACAGAATGCTTAATACATTACAATACCGAGGATATATAGCTCAAGATAATGAAAATGATAAGTACACAACTGGTTTGAAATTATTTGAACTTGGAAGTTTAGCAATTAATGATCTTGACTTACGTAAAACATCAGTTTCTTACTTAGAAGAGTTGATGGAATTAACAGGAGAAACAGTTCACTTAGGTATTCTTGATGATGGAGAAGTAATATATATAGAAAAGGTTGAAAGTTCAGAAACAATTCGAATGCATTCCAAAATTGGAAAAAGGGTTTATGCTCATAATACAAGCTTAGGTAAGATTTTATTAGCCTACTCTGATGATGAAGTTACAGAAAACATTTTGAATAACAAGGGTTTACCCAAAACTACAGAAAATACTATAACTAAACAAAAGAAATTCAAAGAACATTTACGACAAGTAAAAAAGCAGGGTTATGCAGTTGATAATGAAGAGAGTGAAGAGGGCATCAATTGTATTGCAGGCCCCATATTTGATCACAAAGGTGAAATAACTGCAGCATTTAGTATTTCAGTCCCGAAAATTAGGTTAAATAATGATATAACTAAAAAATATGGAGACTTAATTTTGAAATACTCCCAAAAAATTTCAGAAGCCCTGGGATACAATGGGGGTTAGAAATTATAGTATAAATATGATATTAGTAAAGCTTTGGATGGGGGAAAAGAATTGATATCTATAATAGGAATATTGACAGCTTTTTTTCTAGTAGTATATTTGTTATCACAAAAAAAATCTCTTGCAGTTGCAATGATTGCAGGTTCTATTGTTGTTGGATTAACAAGAGATTACAATATAGTAAATAATTTAGGTGAATTTTTTCCAACAATATATAAAGGGATAAGTGATCCGGTTGCTATCGAATTAGTGGTGCTTGTAGCTTTAGTTTCGGTATTTGCCTATCTAATGAAAGAAACAGGACTATTAAATGAGTTAATTTTTGTAATTAAATATTATATAAGCAACTTATATATTACCATGAGTATCATTCCATCGATTATTGGCATGCTTCCAATTCCAGGAGGGGCAATATTTTCTGCACCAATAATCTATCCGATTGGTAAAAAAATGAAAATGACTGGTGCTCAAATGACTTCTATGAATATATATTATCGTCACCTTTGGTATTTTTCGTTCCCTTTTCTTCCAAGTTTGATTATTGCATCTTCACTTTCTGGAATAAAAATATCTTCAATAGCTATTATGCATTTACCTATTGTAGCTATAATGATATTTATTGGCTGGTTTTATTATAAAGGTAATGTTAGTTCAGATGAAAATATTTCAGATGATAAATCACAAAAAAGATTAGTAAATAAGGAAGTTAAATCAAAGATTACTTGGAAGCAACTACTGAAAGTTCTAGCACCATTTATAATTGTAATTGTTTTACCAATAATTTCACCGATAGAATTTATTATGTCTCTAACGATAGGAATTATATTTGTTATAACAATAAAAAGAGATCAATTTAAGTTAAAAATGATTACAGATGGATTTGATACTAAACTTACTTTGGGTGTAGCGGGTATAATGATTTTTCGTGCTTTTATTGAGAATTCCGATGGTGTCTATAATATAACTAATATATTCATAGAAGCAGGTATTCCTCTACTCATTTTAGCTATTGTTATCCCCTTTATAGTTGGTATATTAACGGGAAATCAGACAGGTGCTATTGGAATTGTATATCCAATTTTACTAATTCTTTTTGCTGAGAGCAGTTATTATAGTTTATGGCACATGATTATATATAGCAGCAGTTATTTTGGTTATATACTATCTCCATTTCATTTATGTAATTTGTTAACAATCGAATATTTTGATACTACTCTTATAAAATATTATAAAGAAATTATGGTACCTTTTGTTAGTGCAGCTGTTGGAGTAATTATTATTTCACTTATTTATTACAATATACTTTAATGAATACAATGGAATATGATATTTTTATTTTTAGAAAAGATAGAAAATATATAAATCCTAGACAGGTTGAATTGATAAAAAATTTATAAATTAATAATTAAAAAGATTATTCTTTCATTGATATATCTAACCTGAATTCATAGAACAGTTCAAATCATTGATAAGACTTAAATCTTACACTATATTAAATTACCTTCAACACTATTTAGTCTTTAGTATTTAAAAGTTTCAAAATAATTTATATTATTAATATTATATATCTGTTTTTAAAATATAGTTAACTCTTATGAATAAAAAAGATTTCAAAAATAGTGCTTGATATTTTGATAGGTTGATATTAAAGAATAGAGACAAGATAATAATTTAATGGAGGTATAATATGATTAAAAAAGAAGAAGATAATCAAGATTTCAGAAGAGAACGTTGGGTTGTTTTATTTGGAGGGTTTTTACTTTCATTAATGGGAGGTATGAGTTATGCCTGGGGTTCATTTGTGCTGCCTTTAGTTCAGGATTGGGGTTGGACAACTGCTCAGGCAAATATGCCTTTTACTGTGATGATTATAGTTTTTTCTATTGCAATGATTCCTGCAGGATGGTTGCAGGACAAATATGGTCCACGTAAAGTCGCTGCAGTTGGAGCTGTGTTGTTTTTAGTAGGTTATAGTCTAGCAGCACTTATGCGTTTTTATACTAATCCGTTGTGGCTTACTCTTACATATGGTGTAGGGGTAGGAATTGCATGTGGTCTTACATATTCTACTATTGCTCCAACAGCACGTAAATGGTTTGCTGACCGTCCTGGGTTTGCAGTTTCAATTGCAGTTATGGGTTTTGGTCTTGCAGCTGTAGTTTTTGCTCCTCTTAAAAAAGGAATGATTAGTTCTTTAGGTGTAGATGGGACTCTTTTTGTTATTGGTATTTTTGTAGCAGTGGTTGCTTTTATTGGAGCTAAATTGATAAAAAATCCCCCACAAGATTGGAGTCCACCTTCCTCTCATAATTCCGATAATGAGAAAGAAGAAAAAATAAATGTTAAACCAGGTGAATTTATAAAAACTCCAAGGTTTTATATACTTTGGTTAGCGCTTGCTTCAGTCATTGGTGGAGGCTTGACTGCTATCGGCCTTTTAACTGCGTATGGAGAGATAGAACTTCAATTAGCTCCTGCGTTTGCAGCTTTGGCTGTTTCTTTTTACTCTCTAGCAAATGGATTGGGCCGCCCTGTTATGGGTTGGTTGGCTGACCGATGGGGTACAATTAGAGTAATGATCGGTGTTTATACTATTCAGGCTGCAGTATTTCTTGCTTTCCCTTGGGCAGCCACAACACCATTGAGATTATTTGTATGTTCACTTCTATTAGGACTTGGTTATGCTAGTACTTTTGCTCTTTTTCCTGTTGTAGTTGCAGCAGTTTCAGGGACTAAACATTTAGGTGTAAACTATGGATTAGTCTTTAGTGCCTTTGGATTGGGAGCTATTACTAGTTTAATAGGTTCATGGCTTTTGGATATTACCGGTTCTTTTAATTCCGCATTTCTTCTAGCTGGATTTGCTACAGTATTCGGGCTTATCTTATTGATTATACTTAACCAAAAATTCTTTATAGATTGATTAATTTTACTGATTTGCAATTTAAAAGTCATTCTGTATAGTTTATTATTATATTTTAATTTACCGAATTCAGC
>JBNJDV010000046.1:0-13329 GCA_051745185.1 Bacillota bacterium | reverse complement strand
GGCCCATTATCAGTTGTGTATTTTTACGAAAAAATGTATGAATTATTTGTAAATAAAAATTCCAGGTGGAAATACACCTGAATTTTTTAAGATGATATTTTATTTTTGAGTTAAAATAAACTTCATATATGTAAATAATACGTATATTACTAATATAATTGATAAGATTTCAACTGTTTTAGATGGATACTTTAATATGCTCATTCCATACTCACTTAGTAAATATTTATTTGAGAGTTTTAATCCGATAGCCGTTATTACAAATGGAAAAGTAAATGCCGAATAACTGGGATAAAACTCTTTTGAAATCATTTTTGGAAGATAAGCGGTCACACCTGTAATAGAAACAAATGTTAAAAAGATCAACCAACTTAACATAAATATATTTTTATCTGGAAATGCACTCATATAACCTGCTAAACATAGTCCAGCAGGTGCTGTAAAGATAGTTATTGTCGGTATAGCGGGTTTTTTAATATCTTTTATTTTAACTACTCTGTATAGTACTATAGGAAGTAAGATCATATGGGATAAAAAACCGAAATAGAACAGGTGCTGACCTAATTTAATATTGTTGAAAATAGGTGCTGTAACACTGCCTACAACTATACCAACATATACTATAAAGTATGTTGGATAAACCTTTTTAATATCAAGGTTTTTTAAATACTTAAATGAAAAAAATATTAATAATGCAATATGTAAAAAGATGCCAAAGTACCAAATATGTAATGAAAATTGATTTAAATAAGGTTTTATATATGTAGATAAAATCATGATACCCATTGGAAATGTTAGTACCACACTGGCAACTATTGGATTATCAAATTCAATTAAACAGTTCTTATAGTCAACTATTAATCTTAATACAATAAAGATTAGGAGTAATCCAGAAATAATACCTAATGTATTTCTATAATACTTTCCATAACTGACTACTAGATTACCTAAACCAGCAAGTGCAAGCATTAAGCCGGTTATTGGTAAAGGTATTTTTTTTATAATATTAATCATTTTGCTATACACCTCAAATCTATATTATACCATTTTCAATAAAGTTTTTGGCAATCCAGGCTGCCACTTCTCCTGTAATTTGATAACAGTGTTCTGCCCTTTTTTTACTGTCAAAATCATCGAATTCCATAGTTAAAACTCGACAACAAGTTGAACCGTACTTATTAATTATATAATCATGTAAAGCAGCATTGTTTGGAAAAGATTTAGGCATATCAGCACCTGGTTTTTCTCTCCCGTAAGCAAGTCCTAATGCCATCACACCACCACTAACTGCTCCACATAAACAACCAGATTTACCGACTCCAATTGGAAAGCCAGAGGCCATTTTTACGATTTCAGGTTCGAATTCCTGTCCTAATAACTCATTAATAGTAGTTAAAACTGATTCAGAACAGAAGTAGTCTCCTCTTTTAAAATAATCTTCAGCAGTCTTTCTTACCTTTTCAATGATCTCTTGCTTTTTTTGTACTTCCACTTTAATCACCTCTTATGTAATTTTTTTCACAGTAGTTATTATAGCATAATCATGATTATAAATAAAGTTATTTTATAATATTTATTAGTTAATCTTATATTTTAAACAATAAAAAACTCTTCATAGTATTTTAACTACAAAGAGTTTTTATAGTTCAATCAAATTTTAATCATCTATATATGCAAAGTCGTTATTATCCAATGAAGTCAATAAACCTTTTCTTCTTAAGAACTCTGCAATCTTTTTATAAACTAAAACAGTTAAAACTGAATTAATAACAGCTTTTGTTATGTTAAAGGGTATTATGCCCGGTAGTAACATACTTATAGTCTGTTCATAAGGTATTCCATAAAAAATTGGATTTAATAGTATATTAGCTCCAGCCATTACTACTGTCATTGCAATTGATCCTGCTGCCAGACCGAGAACTGCTCCTTTTTTAGTATGGTTTTTTTTGTAAACATAACCTGCAACTCCAACTAAAAGACCAGTGGCTAAAAAGTGCATAAATGCTCCAAATGGTCCTCCCAAACCTGTTAATGCTGCCATTAAGACTGATAATATAAAGGTAGCACCCAATGCTGGTAAGGGTCCATATAAAAAAGCAACGATCAGTATTGGTATATCACCTGGTTCATAGATTAAAAACGGTAAAAATAAAGGAAAACGTATTGTTAACATAAGTATTAAAGATAGTCCAACTAATACTCCGATATTTGTAATCTTTTTAACATCCATATCCTATAATTCCTCCCAAAAAATATTTTATAAATAAGAAATGCCCTGAATACACAGGGCATGATTACATAAATATAATAGCTATCTTCTTTCATCCGGACTATAATTACCGTCGGTACTGGAATTACACCAGTTCAGCGCTTGCTCGTGGACTTTAACCACCGGTCTGGAATTTCACCATGCCCTGAAGACATTTTTATTTACTTTGTTAATATTATAACTTAACAATTATAAAATATCAAGTATTTATTCAAGCAGATCAATTTTTGTATTTGGATAAAAGTACTTAATTATCTCATCATATTTCATACCTTCGCTGGCCATTCCTGCCGCTGCAGTCTGGTCCATTCCTACTGAATGACCCCATCCTGCTCCAAATACAATTACATCTTTTAACTCATTATCTCTATATATATTTTTGATAATAAATTTGTTGCTTTTTAATCCTCCTAAAGCCCTTCTAATTGATGAATTATCAATTTTAATAGTTTTGTTTTCTCCTGTGATAGTAACTTCATTAACAGTACCTGTTTTAGTTCTTTTAGACACATATACTTTACTGATCTTATTTAAACTATGTCTTTGTTCTATATATTGTGTATCAAGCTCTTTTATCCAGCGGTAACTACTCCTTGTAGTATACTTATTATCAGAATATGAGCTTGGTTTTTCAGTAAACCACTCTTCTATTTGATAAGGATCTAGTGGAAAAACATATTCATTACTTGTTGAAGTGTTCCGCGCTTTTAAATAATCTAGTCCATTTTCCCATACATTTTCACTTGCTTCGGTATAACCACCACTGTTGCTGCTAAAAACAGCATCAATTATGTTTCCATTATGAGTAATCACTTCATTTTTTGTTTCTATAACAGCTTTAGAAGTACTGCTGTGTTCATTTTGTGCTCCCCCATAAACTATACAGTGTACAGTCGCACAGAGGTCATAATCATCGTTTTTATGGCGATTTAAGCTATTTAAGATGTATGACCTTGCTACTACACTTTGAGCCTTTAAAGCCTCATCTGGCCAACTTGCAGGCATTTCGGATGGAATGACAGATAGTAGATATGAACTTAAATCAATGTAATTAACTAAATTTAAGCTATCACTATTAACCGGATGTAAGTAAATATCTCCTCTATACTGTCTTGTTTCTGAACCAGCCCAGAAGTAGTTTTGACCGAACTTAATATCATATAGGGCAAATAGGTTATTATCATCATTAGAACTTATCTTTACTTTCTCAGCATTAGAGATTATCTTTATAACATTACTATCTCTAAGAAGATAAAAAGAATTATTATTATAATTTATTTGATACTGGGTATTTTTTTTACCCTCAAATAATACTGTACCTTTTTGACTAATTACAAAAGGATTATTAGATTGAAAACGTATTCGTTCTATGTTGTCCTGTAAACCAATTTTGATTTCATCATATATTTCATTGGGATTTATTTCAATAATATTAGCCCATTTAATCTCCCTTTTTAAACCAATTTCACTTTCCTCATCTTTAAAGTGACGGGGATATTTATCTTCTATTTCTTTAATCCTTGTTTTTGCTGTTTCTGTATTTATTCCACTATTTAAAGTTCTTTCCCAGTATTGGTGTGCTGTTATTGGTTCCTCATTTTTATCATATAACAATGCTAACTCATAGTATAAATAACTTAAACTGTGATCTTGAACTAATGCTTTTCGATACATTCCAATTGCTTTTGTTAAGTTACTGTTTTCTTCATAAAGCTTTGCAGCAGATAAATAGTTTAAAATGATTTGTTCGTCAATATTTATACCTTTATTAAAAAATTCAAGTGCAATGTCACTATCATCTTTTTCTCTATATAACTCACCCAGGTAATAATTAACTAATGATTTTTTTCTGCTTGTTAGATTCTTTTCATTATCATCCAGTAATACTAACAGATGGTTAAATACATCAACTGCTTTATCGGTTTGGGAAGTTTCATAAAGATATTTGCCATAATAGTAATTATATTCAACATTTTCATTATATCTACTATATGCATTATCTAAAACATAATCTAATTCTTTTGGGCGATTATCTAAATAATCACTTATTATAGCCATATTTTTATACAAATCTAAACCATCATATCCTAAGTTATAGAGTTCAAGATAAGTGTCCATTGAACTGCTGTAGTTGCCTTCATAAAACAGATCTTGTGCTTTAGCAAAATAACTATCTGAATCTATTTTTTCTTGACTTGTATTGTTAACTTCTGTAACTTGGTCTTGTTGATTACCGTTTCCCTCAACATATTTATCTAATAAAGGACGGTAATTGTGATATAAGTATGGGATAGATATACCTATAACGAATGATAGTATTAAAATTATTATAACTGTTCTTTTTCTCATATATATAAATCTCCTTATTTTTTATGCTATATAATAGATTCTATATTAAAAAACTTATCCCTGCAAATAAAAAAAGTGTGACCCGAAAGCCACACTCAAAAAATATATTATTTTTTCTTATTTTAATGTTCCATGCTTACTTCTTCAAGTTTCTCTTCTTTAACACTTTTACCAAATACTTTGACTATTATATAAAGAACTACAATACCAAGTGGAAGTGTTATTAATGGTGAAACACCAAATCCAGCTGGTAGAAATCCAAATAAAGCTGCTACTGCTGCAACTGTTAATGCATAAGGTAGTTGAGTTGAAACGTGGTCAATATGATCAACACCCGAAGCTGTAGATGACATAATAGTTGTATCTGAAATTGGTGAACAGTGATCACCCATTACAGCCGCAGTTAATACAGCACCAATTGCAGGAAGCATCGGTGAACCAATATTATATGCTAAAGGTATTGCAAGAGGCATAACGATTGCTACAGTACCCCAAGAACTACCGATTGTAAATGCTATAAATGCTGAAATTACAAATAATAGTACTGGAATTAAGAATCCAGGTAAATTACCTTCAAGCATTCCTATTAAAAAGTCAGCTGTACCCAAATCATCTGTAATTCCACCAATTGACCAGGCTAATAATAAAATCATTGTAGCAATAAACATCGATTTTGCACCATCTATCCAGCTGTCAACAACATTTGATATATCTAATATACCTTTAAGTAATGCAACTAAGCCTGCTGTTAATCCACCGGCAAATGATGCCCAAAGTAGAACAACACTTGCATCTGCATTACCAAATGCATCTTGAATACTTACATCAGCTGCTACTCCTCCACCATTGTACCAAAGTCCAAAAATTGTAACAAATATTACTACAACAATAGGGAAAAACGCATCAAAAAATGAAAATGAAGCTCCTTCTGGTTTTTCAATTTCTTCTAACTCTTTTGAAACCATAGGAGTTGAACCAGGTCTTAAAGTTTGACCAGTAGTTCTTGCTCTATGTTCTGCAGTATACATTGGTCCAAAGTCCTTCATTGTATAAATTATGATTAAGGCAAAAATAAGTGCAAAAATAGAATAAAACCTATAAGGGATTGTCTGTACAAAAGTAGTATATGCACTTGCTTCAATTCCTAAACTTTGAAAACCGTCATTTATAACACCAACTTCAAAAGCTATCCAGGTTGATATTGGAACTATACTGGAAACTGCTGCTGCAGTTAAGTCAACGATAAAGGCAAGTTTTTCTCTCGATATATTCATATTATCAGTTATAGGTCTCATGGTGTTACCAACAATTAAAGTATTTGCATAATCATCAAAAAAGATTAATACACCCATTGACCAGGTAACTAAAAGAGTATTTTTAATTGATTTAGCCTTTTTGGCAACATACTCACCAATTGCTAAAACTCCACCTGCTCTGTTAATGATACCGATCATTCCACCCATAGAAAGCAAGAATATTATAATACCTGCATTCCATGAATCTGCTAATGAACCTAAAATATAGTTGTCTAAAGTACTTACAAAACCAGCAAAAGGGTTATAATTAGATAAGATTAATGCCCCTGAAAATACACCAATAAATAATGAAATAATAACTTCTTTACTCCACCATGCTAATATGATTGCCAACAGTGGTGGAATAAGTGAAATAATACCGTAGTTTTCCATACTTAATACCTCCATTTTTTTATGTATCTTATTATTTTTATTCAGATTTTTTTACTATAAAATAACAAAACCCAGCGGGATTTCCGCTGGGTGTAAATTCTTTATGCACCAGTAGAAACCACCTCCTCTTTCCTTTTGATAAGATAGCTCAACACTGAAATACGGGTAATATTCCAATGACAGTCCTGTATATCTTATATACAAGCCCAGCCCTTAAAATCTAGAACCATAGAAATTAAAAGCTTCGGCAAAACTTCCTTTCACTATTTATAAAGGTTCATATTAACAAATAGTTAATGATAAGTTTTGCGCCTCTACCTCATCTGATCAAAGATGAGGTAATTTCAAATATTTAATTTTAAATTAGTATATAATAGAAATATTTATCTGTCAAGTAATATGATTGATTTAATCAGAATTTCTTTTAATAAAATTATAGTAGGTCACTAGCAATTTTTGCAACCTCAGATCTTTCTCCTTTTTGTAACATTATATGACCTGCAATTTGTTCTTCATAAAAATGGTTTGCAACCTGAGAAAGGCCGTTATTGATTTTATTTAAATATGGATTGTCAATCTGAAATGGATCCCCAGTTAGAACAATTTTAGAATCTTTGCCCGCCCTTGTTAAAATTGTTTTAACTTCATGTTTAGAAAGGTTCTGTGCTTCATCAATAATTATATATTGATTAGGTATTGAACGCCCTCTTATATAGGTTAGGGCTTCAATTTGAATAAAATCATTTTCTATTAACTGGTCAATTGATAAATATGATCCTTTGTTACTATGAATTATTAGATTTAAATTATCTAATATAGGCTGCATCCAGGGTTCTAGTTTTTCTTCAACAGAACCAGGTAAAAAACCAATATCCTTACCCATTGGAATTACCGGTCGAGCAATTAATACTCTATCATAGTATTTGTCATCAATAACTTTTTTTAGTCCAGAAGCTAAGGCAAGTAAAGTTTTTCCTGTTCCCGCCTTACCTGAAACCGTTACTATTTTAATATCATCATTTAATAGAAGTTCTAATGCAAACTTCTGTTCTCTGTTTAACGGATTAATACCCATCGGGGATTTTTTATCGAAAATTAAAGGCACTAATTTTTTCCCATCAAATCTACCTAGCGCACTTTTGCTGCTATCATCAAGTGTAGAAAGTTGAAACATCTGATTAGGATATAACTTTTCAAAATCTCCATCAAGTAATTCTGGATCTATTTCATTATCTTGATAAAATTTATCTATTAGCTCTGCCTTTACATTTATTTCTATAAAACCATCATAAAGTTCTTCTCCATTTATACCGTTTCCTTTGTGGTCTATAGCTTCTATGTCAAAGGCGTTGGCTATAAGTCTTAAGTTTATATCATTTGAAACCATTATTACCTTTTTTTCTGAATTTTCTTCTACTAAGTTTATTGCAGTAGTTAATATTCTGTTATCATATTTAGTTGCACTTAAATGTGGTGGTAATTTAAGTTCTTGTTTATCGATAACAATTTTTAGCCTACCACCGTTTTCTAACTCTATACCTTTATTTAACTTACCCTTATGTCTTAGTTCATCTAAAATACGAGAGGTCTCTCTTGCATTATATCCAATATCAGAGGTCTGCTTTTTTTGATTATCCAGCTCTTCTAATACAGCTAGTGGAATAATTACTTCATCATCCTGATAATCAAAAATAGCTCTAGGGTCATCTAATAATACATTAGTATCTAAAACATATATCTTATTCATTTATTATGCCCCTTTCTACTACCATAATGTTAACTGGGTTTTGTCATCATAACTTCTTGTTAACTTATCACCTTTTAATGATTGAATATAAAACTCACTGGCAAATACTTTAGTTCCTTCAGCCAAATGGCCGCCATAACAACTTCCATCTTGATCAGCCAATACAATATGGGCATGTATAAATCTTTCTCCTTCAAGGTAAGAAATGTTGCCAATACAACTTACTATCTCCATCTCATTATCAAATTTCATATATTCATACTGATATGTCTTTTGGTTATAAAAACCTATTTTAGCATTTTGTACAGCACCAATTACTTTAATAACACCAGTATCAATTTTATTTTCATTGATAACTTCTGTAAGTTTTTCCAATAGATCATCATCTTTGTCTAACCTACCCATATATACCTGGTCTATATCATACTTCTTTAACATCTTCTTCCTCCTTAAGGCATCTTGTTTTTAACTCTTTCTAAGTTTACCTCAGCTTTTTTGTAATTAGAATCTATTTCTAGTGCTTCTTCATAAAAACCAGCTGCCTCTTCATATTCACCTAAATTCTCATAAATTATACCAGCATTATTATATACATAAGGTACTGTTGGACCAATTTCAATTGCACTGTCAATAGCTTCTTTAGCTGATTCAAATTCCCCTTGATGAATATGTGATAAAGCTAAATTATTAAAAACATAAAAGTTGTCATCACTTAATTTGATCGCCTCGTTAAACTTATCAACTGCTTGATCAAATTCTCTTTTATCCATATGAATTAATCCCAATAAATTATACACCTGTTCATCAACAGGAGAAAAGTTTTGGGCTTTAAGTAATACATCATATGCCTTATCTTTTTGGTTGTTATTATAGTATGCACGACCTAAATTAACTAGTAGATTATATGAATCACCTTTAATTTCTCTTGCATAGTTAAATGAATCAATAGCTAAACCATACTGGTGGAGTTTAGTATAACTTAGACCTAAATAAAAGTTTGCTAGGTAGTTATCTGGATTTTCAGCTGCATAAGTAGTTAGGTTGTCAATTGCTTTTTGGAAGTTACCAGAATTGTATTCTTGAATACCTGAATTTAATAAGTTTTGGGCAGATACTGAAATAGATAAAATTAATATTAATATAGCAGTTAAATAAATAATCTTATTACATTTTTTCACTTTTTTTTACCCTCCTTTAATCTTTTTTTGATAATAATCACAGTAAACACTTATCTCACAATCTTCACATAGTGGTTTTCTAGCCTTACACACTTCTCTTCCATGAAATATTAACCAATGATGGAACTTTGTCCAGTACTTCTCTGGAACCACCTTCATAAGCCCCTGTTCAACCTGTTCTGTTCTTTTTGTATCAACTAATCCTAATCTATTTGCAACACGGAATACATGGGTATCAACAGCGATTGTTTCATGTCCAAAAGCATTTGCTAAAACAACATTAGCGGTCTTTCTGCCAACACCTGATAGTTTAATTAAATCTTTTCTAGTTTTAGGAACTTCTCCGTTAAATTCATCTAAAATCATATTACTTGTTTTAATAATATATTTACTTTTGTTTTTATAGAGACCAATTGTTTTAATTTCTTCCTGGAGTTTTTCAAAAGTTAATTCTGCAAAATCTTTTGGTCCCGGATATTTTTCAAAAAGTTGTTCAGTCACTTTATTTACTTGAACATCTGTTGTTTGTGCAGACATAATTGTTGCTATCAATAGTTGAAAAGAATTGTTAAAGTTTAAGGCTGTCTCCGGATTGGGATACTTTTTTTTGAAGTATTTTATCAGTTCTTCGACATTTTTTGCCAAAAAAACATCTCCTTTCTGGAAATCTTACTATATAAATGTTAAAATGTTTTTGAGTGTCTAAAAAAATTATATCATATTAATTATATATATTGAAATTTTGGAGGTAATAAAATGAATATTGGTATTGATATCGATGGTGTTATAACTAATGAAAAACAAGGTCAAGAAAATATCTGGTTAAGGTCATTAAACAATTACTTTGAAAACAAAATTACTAGAAAAAAGAATGTATACAACTTTTCTGAAGCATATGATATTCCTTTAGAAGATCTAAGAGACTTTATTAATAACAAAATACATGAAGTATATTCAACTGTAGATGTCTATCCTAATGCTAAAAATATTATTGATAAAATTAGAGAAAACGGACATCTTGTATATTTAATTACTGCTCGTCATAAAGAGTTTAGGCCATTGACAATAAAATGGTTAGAACAGCACAATATTAACTACGACTATCTTTTTCATGAAGATCAAAAAGCTAATTTAGCAGTTGAAAAAAATATAAAGTTATTTATTGAAGATAACCAGTCAAATACTATCTCAATTGTAAAAAAGGGGATCCCTGTTATTTTAATGGACAAATATCACAATAGGGAACTAAAGGAAAACAAAGATGTATATAGAGTTCACAACTGGAAACAAATCGATAAACTATTGTATAAAAAGTTTAACATTTTTCATAAATAGTAGTTATTTTTTTCTATAAACACTACCTCCGATAAACTCTCTTAAAATAGATATTTTTGGAATATCATCAAATGGCATTGTTTTAAAACAGTATAAAACCTCTAGTAATCTTTGGGCTTCATAGTAAAATGGATTATCCTTTTTTATTTCCTCTAACAAGGGTAAAGCACAGTTTTTTAATACAGAGAGTTCATATATTAAGGCAGAATTAAACATAATATCTGCATTTTCCTGGTAGGGATAAATGTTTTCTTCTTCTCCCTTCCTAACTCTCTCCCACATTTCTAAAGTATCAATTGCATTATGTCCTCGATATAGGCTATCTCTAACTATCCTTCTAAAAAGTCTTGTATCTGAAGTGGGAATTCTATTTTGTTTATCTATATTTAACTGTGTTAAAGCACTTATAAATATTTTGTATTTATGATCATCAGGAATAAATTCCGTTAATTTATTATTTAAACTGTGAATACCTTCAATTAAAATAGGCTGGTCAGACTTTAACTTTAATACTGTATCACTTTCTTCTCTTATCCCTTTTTTGAAGTTAAATACAGGAAGCCTAACTTCCTCTCCGCGCATTAATTTTACCAAATGCTCATTAAAAAGTTCTAGATTGATTGCATTTAATGATTCAAAATCAAAGTTCCCATCTTTATCAATTGGTGTTTTATCTCTATTTACAAAATAATCATCTGTTGAAACTGAAACTGGTTTTAACCCATTAATTCTAAGCTGTGTAGACAGTCTTTTTGTAAATGTAGTTTTACCGGATGATGAAGGTCCCGCTATTAATATTATCCTTTTCATTTCTTTATGTGAAGCAATTTGATCTGCTATATTAGCTATGTTTTTTTCATGTAAACCTTCTGATATTCTTATTAATTCACCAAATTCATTTTTATCTATTTGTTCATTTAAATCAGGGACAAAACCTACATTTAGGATATCTCCTAATTTTTCATAATCATAGAAAATGTCGGCTAATTTGGGCTGATTTATAAAATCCCTTACATCATAAGGATTGCGTACATTTGGGTAAAGCATCACAAAACCGGGAAAATGATAATGTAAATGAAATTTATCTAAATGACCAGTAGAAGGTACTAAGGGGTAATAATAGTAGTTATAATAACCGTCTAGTTCATATAAAATTACATCTTCAATGTTTTTTTGTTCAATAATTCTAACCTTTTCTATATTACCCTGTTCTTTAAGTATTTTTAAACCTTTTTCTCTAGATACAACCATAGGTTTAATCTCATAATCTTTTTTAACAATCTCTTTCATTTTATCAATAATTTTCTGCAACTCATCTTTGCTTAATACCTTGTTATCACTCAATTCACAGTAGATACCATTGCTCAATGAATGTTCTATATTTAAAATTTCATCTACATAAATATCATAAACAGCTTTTGCCATTAACATAAAAAGACTTCTTTTATATAACCTATTGCCTGCTCTGCTCTCAAGTGTTACAAAGTTTATTTCACAGTCTGAAGTAATTTTTTGATGTAAGTTTAACAGCTCGTTATCTATTTTAACACCTATAATTATATCTTTATTATTTAAGTTTAGTTCATCAATAAAGTCCAAAACCTTCATACCTGATGAAATCTCATAGTCAGTTTCTTTATATCTTACAATTGGCATTATCTCACTTCCTCTTTCAAAATATTTTCTATATCAATTTCCTTTTCGTTTTCTATAATTTCTTTAATTTCATCTAGATTAAAACCCAAACTTATATATGCTTTAAATACATAGTATCTAATAATTGGAGAATTGTCTTTTATCCTTTTTATTAGTACATCTTTGTACTTCTTATCAGCAATGCCATTATTTTTAAGAGCTATTAAAGCATTCCTCTGTATGGTTCTCATTCCACGCCAGCTTAATGCAGAGTTTAACCATTTTTTAGGAAAAGTCTTTTTATTATAATTCAATATTTTAATAATATTTCCTTCAATTTTTGGTTTTAATTCTTTATGCAAGTTTTTCGGTATATCCTTATTATAGGGGCAAATATCCTGACATTTGTCACAACCCCAAATCGAATTACCAATTAATCTCTCTTGGGTTTTGTCTAATATACCCTTTACTTGAGTTAAACTACTCCTACAAGTCCTGTAATTAAGGTAATATGGTGTATTTAAAGATCCGGTAGGACAGTTTTCTATACAAGCTGTACAGCTACCGCATTTGTTTTCAGCTTTTTTGTCATACTTTAGCTTTTTATTTATAAAAATTTCTCCCAAAAAAAGATATGAACCAAAATCTTCATTAATCAATAAGGTATTTTTACCAATCCAGCCCAGACCAGCTTGTTGGGCAAATACCTTTTCTAGAACCGGAGCATTATCAACAAAAAAATTAAATTCTAAATCATTATAAAAATTATTTAATATAGATACAGCTTTTTTCATTTTTCTTTTAAAAACATTATGATAATCTTCTCCACGGGTATAATATGAAATATATCCATCACCATTATCATTATCATCCCATACATAAGATAGTCCTAATACAATAACACTTTCTGCAAAAGGTACTAAACTTTTTGGATTCAAGATGCTCTCAATATCATGATGGATAAAAGGTGGAAGATCATCATTTTTAAGCCTTTTTATAAAGTTTTTAATTAAATCTTGATCTAATTCAGGTTTAGTAAAACCTACAAGATCAAAACCAAGCTTTTTTAATTTCTTTTTTAAAACCATACTTTTATTATCCATTTTCACCACTTCTTATACTTAATAT
>JBNJDV010000045.1:0-13358 GCA_051745185.1 Bacillota bacterium | reverse complement strand
TCTTCGGTATGAAAATATGTTGCTAAATCATTAACATCTATAAGTTTTTCTTTACTCAAATCTATCACCTACTTTACTTATTTTATTTCACTTATTTTTGTTGAAGTTTTGGATCAAGGATATCTCTGAAAGCATCTCCTATTAAGTTCCAGGATAAACTAAATAATAATATTGCTGTACCAGGAATAATTAATGTATACCAAAATGTTAATGGATTACCCTGTGTACCAATTATCCAGTTACGTGCAAATGAAATCATCTGGCCCCAATCTGCATATCCTTGAGGTGCTCCCACACCAAGAAAACTCAATGTCGCAGCAGTTATAACCATTGCACCCATTCTCATACATGCCTGAATTAAAACTGGGAATATACAGTTTAACAATACATGTTTGAATATAATTCTGGTATCTCCTGCACCTAAGGCATAAGCAGCATCTATAAACTCTTCAGCTTTAATCTCCAAGACCTGAGAACGCATTAAACGCGCCGTTCCCATCCAACCGAAGACAATTAATGCAATCATTACCTTATCAAGACCTTTTCCTAATATAGCAGTCAACACCAGAGCTGCAACTAAAAATGGTATCGACATAAATATGTCCGTGACCCGCATCATTATTTCATCATACCAGCCCCCGTAAAAAGCTGATACTGTTCCTACAAAAATACCGATTAATGTACTTATTCCTACAACTATGAAACCAATCCTAAATGCTGTTCTAGAACCCCAAACCATACCATAATAAATATCATAAGAACCTTCTGTAGTTCCAAATATATTATCTGCATCAGGTGGTGTGGGTTCTATTTTCCAACCACTCCTTGGGATATCATAAGGTTCATCAGGATCTGCTGGTGGTGCAAGCCAAGGAGCAAAAATAGCAACAAAAGCAAAAAAGATTACAATAACAAGTCCAAAAACTGATAATTTATTTGTAAATAATCTTCTTAGTACATCTGTCCATTCCATTTTTTACATCACTCCAATCTAATTCTAGGATCTATAAAGGCATAAGATACGTCAACAATCAAGTTAATTAGTACCAAAATACCTCCAAAGTACATAGCAACTCCCAGAATACCTGCATAGTCTAGTCTTGTCGCTGTTTGGTAAGCTAATAGTCCTAAACCCCTATAACCAAATACTGTCTCAACTGTTACAATTCCACCTAAAAGTCCTAACACCATCGGTCCTGCAACTGTTACTACAGGAATTAATGCATTTCTTCTTGCATGTTTATTAATAACAATATTTTCTTTTACACCTTTAGCTCGAGCGGTTCTAATATAGTCTTTTCTTAAAGTTTCAAGCATACTGGATCTTGTAATTCTTAATATAAATGCCCACCATACAACTGCTAAGGTAAATACAGGTGCAACTAGATGCTGTAGAGCGTCCAATATAAATGTGAAATTACCATTAAACAAACCATCAATAATATTTAAATCAGTATATGTTATAAATTCTGCAGAATTTTTAAGCTCTATAGCCCAATTTGATAGCCGTCCAGGTGGTGTCCACCCAAGTACTCCATAAAATATCATTAAAATTATTAATCCAAATACAAATGTGGGAAACGACCATCCTACTGTAGAAAAAACACGTGTTGCATGATCCCAAAAATCATTATGATGAATAGCCGAGAACACACCAAGCCAAATACCACCCATTATTACGGGTATCACCGCCAGAATAGCAAGTTCCAATGTTGCTGGAAAGCGATCCGATATTGCTTTGACCACAGGCGCACCAGCTGCCTCTGACCAACCCAAATCACCATGAAGTAAACCATTTACCCATCTACCATATTGCATATAAAAGGGTTCATCTAAACCGTACTTAGTAATTAATTGATCATAATCTCCACCTTTAAGTTGAGATGGATCAGTAACATAAGTAGCAAGCCTTTGATATGGTCCCAGCATCATTAACATACCGAAGACTAACAGTGTTACACCAAATAATATAAGCGGTAATATTAGTAACCGTCTTACAATATAATTAATCAACTGTTAAAACTCCTTTCTGTATTACTAAATTTTTACATAAGTTATAATATCATAGAATTGCCAGGGGGTCACCCCCCTGGCAATATATATTGTCTAAATTGTTAACATGTTAATTTATTTATCTAAGATATAGAAGTATTGTCCTGGACGCATAGGATTGAAGTACCATCCTTTAACCCAGTCACGCTGAATTCTTGAAGAAAATGGTTGGTCTAACCAAACATCTATTGCTTCCTCATGAGCAATATTTTGAACTTCTCTGTAAAGCTCAGTACGTTCAGCTGAATCCAATTCAACAATACCTTCATCAATTAGTGGATCTACATTTTCTCTAGCCCATTCTGCATAATTTTCTCCACGTTTTGCTCCATAGTAACCTTGGGAGTGTAAGAAAGGTTGAACAAAGTTATGTGGATCTGGGAAGTCAGCTAACCATCCACCAATTTGAAGTGGAAGTGTACCTCTAGCTGATTCATCTAAGAAAGTAGACCATTGAACTGCTCTTGTATCAATATCAAACTTAGGATTGATTTGCTCTAAGTATGATTTAAAGATATCAGCAGCTGTTTTTCTTGTCATGTTACCAGAGTTATAAAGGATAGTAAGTTTAAATCCTTTTTCCCAAACTTCTCCGTCCCAAGCTTGTCTAAAGTGTTCTTCTGCTTTTTCAAGATCTAATGAATATACAGGAGAATCATCTTCATATCCTAATAAAGGATTAACAATTGGTCCACGAAGTTTTTGAGATTGTCCCTGTCTTACTTCATCAATAAATGCTTTGTAATTGAAAGCATAACTAAATGCTTTTCTTACATGAACATCTGTAAAGAAATCAGCAGGAATACCTTCTCCATCTAGTTTTCCACTACCAATATAGTCGTTACCTTGTGTAGTGATGGTCCAGTTAAATAACATAGTTAAGTTTTGGAGAACTGGAAGTTCTTTAGTAATTTCAATATTTTCGTCGCCTTCAATTTGATTGAAATACTGATAATCCAATGCAATTGAATCAGCATCTCCACGTTTTAGAAGTAAAATACGTGTAGTAGGCTCATCAATGTTCTTAATAATTACAGTTTTGAAGTTAGCAGGTTTGCGCCAGTAATTTTCATTTCTCTTAAGAACAACACGGTCACCATTTACCCATTCTGTAAGAACAAATGGACCAGTACCCATCATTTTATCATATAGTGGGTCATCTTCTTTTCCTGGATCATGATAATCTGCTATTGTTTCAGGATTACCATCCCAAGCACCTTGTTCAATACTCCACTCTTTGTTAAGAATACTTGACCATGCAGCATGTTGTGCAAGTATGTTTAAGAATGGTGGATAAGGATTTTCAAGATGGAAAGTTACATTATTACCATCAATAGTAATCTTTTCATCTAATACAGCAAATACTTCTGCTGATTCTTCTGCTGTTAAATCTTCTGGATCAGAAACTCCAACTACTTCTTCAGTTAAATCTCCTAAAGTAGCCATATCTCCAAAGAGAGGCTCGTAAAGCATCCACATTGGACCAGCAGCACGATCCATGATCATTCCTCTTAAGAAACTATACTTAACATCCTCAGGAGTTAGATCATCACCATTACTGAACTGAACATCTTCGCGAATTGGGAAAGTATATTCAGTACCATCTTCAGAAATTAATCCATTTTCTACTGAAGGTACTTCAGTTGCTAATAATGGTGAAAATTCATTTACTGATTCACCTTGATATTGAATTAAACATTCATATACATTGTCAATAATCTCAGAACTACCTGTATCATATGAATAATGTGGATCAAGAGTACTCTGGTTACCAATAGTAACGTGAGTATAAGTATCTGGACTCTCCACCTCATCTTGTGCTCCTGCAATACTTACTACTGAAAAAACTAATATAAATGACAACAATAAGACACCAAATTTTCTCTTCATTAAAATTATTCCCTCCTTAAATTATTACTAGCTAATTTGAAAAATTTTAATTATTGCTTCTCACTACTATCTACCTCTAACGTCACCCCCTTTAAAATATAAAAAAGATGAATTTTGGTCTTAATAAAGACCAATAAAACTTAAATGACAGAACTCTTACTAAACTCTATTATTATATTCTATGAATAGGCATAAATTCCTTCCTTTGAAACCAAAAAATCTTTATCTAATAAGCTTTATAATAGTATTCCTGTTATAATTATAAATAGATTTTTATCTTTATAAATAATAATTACCTTCTCTCTTCAATTAATCTTTTTACTTTTTCTTTTAATTCTTCTTTTGTCCCGGTATTATCTATTATAATATCTGCTTTATTTATTTTCTCCTCTAGAGGCATCTGAGCCTTTATTCTCTTTAATGCATCGTCTTTATCTAAACCATCTCTCTTTTTTAATCTTTTTATTTGGGTTTTTTTATCAGTATATATCACCCAGGTTTCATCAACTTTATTATCTAATGATGTTTCAAATAATAATGGGGCATCTAATACAATAATTTCATTATCCGGTTTATTTTTGTTAATTTTTTCATCAATCACCCCAAATATCCTATGATGAGTTATTGATTCGAGTTTTTTTAATTTATCCAAATCATCAAAAACAATTTCACCTAGTTTTTTTCTATTAATACTTCCATCTTTATTTAAAACAGTACTACCAAATTCCTCTTCTATTTCATTAATTGTCTCTTTATAATTCAATATTTCATGAGCTATTTTATCAGAATCTATTACTTTTATATTCATTTCCTCCAAAAACTTTGCTACAGTACTTTTACCAGTAGCAATACCACCAGTTAGACCAATTATCAAGTTAGACACCTCTTATGATTGACAGTTTGGACAAAATCTTGCAGCTCTACCACTAAATTTTTCTTTTTCTATGGTATTACCACATTTAACACATTCTTTTCCCTCATGATTGTATACATTAAGCTCATGCTGAAAGTCTCCAGTTTTTCCAAGTGCATTAACATAATCACTTATTGAAGTTCCACCCATCTTGATGCCTTTTATTAATATATTTCTAATTTCTGCATGTAATATTTCTATTTCTTCATCTGTTAAATCATTAGCTTTTCTGTCTGGCCTAATACCAGATAGAAATAATGCTTCATCTGCATAAATATTACCAATACCTGCGATAAATTCTTGATTCATAAGTAGGGGTTTAATCATTGCTTTTCTCTTTTTTAACATTTTTTTAAATAAATCAACTGTAAATTCATCACTTAAAGGTTCGATTCCAAGATTAACTAAATTACCGGCTTCATTAATACTATCTTGATCTACAATATACATTCGACCAAATTTGCGTATATTATTAAATCTTAGATCTGTATTATCTTTAAATTCAAAAACTACATGTGTATGTTTTTGTCTGTTTTCATTTCTTTTTTTATATAGTAATTTACCTGACATTCTTAAATGAATAATCAGACGATATTCAGATTCAACAAAATTTATTATTATATACTTGCCTCTACGATCTAAAGATTCTATCTTTTTACCTTCGCTTAACTTAATAAATTTATCATTATCAGGATAACCTATTACTGTATCATCATATATAATTGTATTTTTAATAATCTTATCTTTTAAAATATCATTTAACCCAGATACTACAGTTTGCACTTCAGGTAATTCCGGCATTTTTCCACCTCTACTATTCGAGTTCTAATTTTCTTTGTTCTTTTAGATTTTTGCCTTCTTTAAAATCTACAATTACAGGCACTTTTAACTGTACAGCACTTTCCATTTTATCTTTTACTAACTTAACTACTTTATCTAATTCACTTTTTGCAACCTCAAAAACAATTTCATCATGGATTTGAAGAAGCATTTTTGCATTTAAATTACTATTGTTTAGTGAATTATATACATCAATCATTGCTATCTTCATTATATCAGCAGCACTACCCTGAATTGGAGTATTAATAGCAGTTCTTTCTGCAAAAGATCTTCTGTGATAATTACTGCTGTTTATTCCTTTTATATATCTTAACCTATTGAAAATAGTTCTAACAAATCCATCTTTTTTTGCCTTACTTACAATATCATCCATATATTTTTTAACACCAGGGAATCTTTCAAAATACTTATTAATATATTCATCTGCTTCTTTATTTGATATATCTAAATCATTTGCTAATCCATATGAACTCATTCCATAAGCAATACCAAAGTTAATTACTTTGGCATGTCTTCTAAGATTTGAACTAACATTCTGGGGTTTTACTTCAAAAACCTCAGATGCTGTCTGAGTATGAATATCTTGCCCTTCATTAAATGCTTTTATTAACTGTTCATCTTCACTAATGTGTGCTAATACTCTTAATTCAATCTGTGAATAATCAGCAGATAACAATACCCAATCATCTTTTTCAGCAATAAAGGCTTTTCGAATCTTCCTGCCTTCCTCAGTGCGTATAGGAATGTTTTGTAAGTTAGGTTCGGTGCTACTTAACCTGCCTGTAGCGGTTACCATCTGGTTAAAATTGGTATGTATTCTACCCGTATTTTCATCAACAAGTTTTAGCAAAGGATCTACATAAGTTGATTTTATTTTTGAATATTTTCTATAATCCATAATCAATGGTATTATATCATGTTTACCCTCTAATTTTTCCAATACTTCTATACTAGTAGAATAACCAGTTTTAGTCCTTTTTATTACAGGCAATTTAAGTTTTTCAAATAATATTTCTCCAAGTTGTTTTGGAGAATTTAGATTAAATTTTTCTCCAGCTATATTAAAAATCTTTTTTTCTATATTTTTAATTTTTTTAGAAATTTCTTGAGAAAGTTCTTCTAAAAAATCACAGTCAGCATAGATTCCATTAAATTCCATTTCAGCTAATACTTTTATCAATGGAAGTTCAATATCTATAAATAATGGGTATAAGCCCTTATTTTTTAATTTTTCTATATAAATTTCCTTTAATTCATAAAGGTAATTTAAATATTGATCACTTGTGTTATTATTATTTTCTAACTTATCCTGTGATACATTGAATTCTCTACTGATCATTTCGGTCATGGTAAGAGGTGTTTCATCTGGATTCAAAAGATATGAAGCCAGTTGAGGATCAAATACTAATCCCGCACATTCAATACCATTCTCTTTTAAAAATATTATGTTATCTTTACTATTAAATGATATCTTATTAACAGTAATATCTTCAAAAATATCTTTTAAATTATTTTTGAATTTATCAAATGGTTCAAAATTAAAAACTCTGTTATCAGTTTTTATAATCAATCTCTTACCATCAACAATAGTAAAAGCAAATTCTTTTTTATCATTTATTAATTCAAGTAACTCGTTAGCACTTTGGTCATCATCTATATTTTTATATGTAATTTCTTTTAATGTCTCTTCAATATTTTCTTCAAATCTATCAAGTAAGGAATTAAATTCTAATCTTTTAAATAAATTAATTACTTCATCAAAGTTTGGTTCTTCTAGCTTTAAATCTTCAAAGTCTAAACTAACATCTAAGTCTGTAACAATTTTACCGAGCTTTTTGCTCATCTTAGCTTGTTCAGAGTACTTTCTTAAATTTTCTTTTCTTTTCTTTCCGGAAACTTTATCTATATTTTCTAACACATTTTCCATTGTGTCAAATTTTTTTAAAAGTTTTGTAGCTGTTTTTTCTCCAATTCCAGGCACACCAGGTATATTATCTGAACTATCCCCCATTAAACCCTTCATATCAACCAATTGATCAGGCTCTAATTCATATTTTTCTGCAACCTTTTTTATATCATATTCAACTATATCACTAATACCTTTTCTAGTATATATTATGTTAATTCTTTCATCCACTAACTGTAAAGCATCCCGGTCACCAGTAACTATCTTTACATCAATACCTTTACTTCCAGCAAGCTTCGCAATTGTTCCAATTACATCATCTGCCTCATAACCCTTTTTTGTAATTATAGGTATATTTAAGGATTTGAGTACATCTTTTATTAAATCAATTTGGGGAATTAGTTCATCAGGTGTTTTTTTGCGTCCTGCTTTATAGTCTTTGTACTCATCATGACGAAATGTGGGACCTTTAAGATCAAAAGCAACAGCAATATGATCTGGTTTTTCATCATCAATGATTTTAAATAACATACGAACAAAACCAAAAACAGAGTTTGTATATTCACCAGACTCATTGGTTAAAAGAGGTAGTGCATAAAATGATCTGTGTGCAAGGCTGTGTCCATCTAGTAGAAATAACTTTTCCATTCTTTAATCAGCTCCTCTTAGATACTATATTCCCGAATTATTAACTAATACCTCTTAGTTATAAATATACGGGAATAAATACCTACTATTAACAAGAGGTTGTATGTATTATTTGATTAAATAATTTTGTTTATAGAATATTTTATTCCATTTAACATTAAAAGTAAAGTAAATAACTTAAATTTAAATATTTGAAATATTATGACTTATAATATTATAGCTTTAATGATTCTAGGAATTTAGAGTTATAAAATAATCGATTGATCTATTATAAGTTTTTTCTGCTTCTTTTGAAAAATAGCAGGCTGGCAGTTCATCTCTTTTTTGGTGGTATTTAATACATTCACAACACTTACCCTTACGAGGACAGGGATCATATGTACAATTACAGTTATCTAGATTAAGATTATAGTTTTCACACTTCAAAATAATATCCTCCTCTATGTTATGAATTCTTAATAATCAATATCTTTAAAACACTCTTTACATATTTTTTTATCCATAAATTCAAATAATTTATTTTTACTACCACAGAAAATACAACCATCTTCTACTTTTCTAAACTGAATATTTTGAGCATCAATTGAAAATTCTACTGCATCATTATAATTTAAATTCATATTATTTCTGATTTTTTCTGGTATTAATACTCTGCCTTGATCATCAATACTACTTAAAATAGTTGTGTTATTTTTACCTTTCATTAAAAATCACTCCACTCTTTATTTTATTTAGTATTTAAATTATTGTTATATTTTTATTTTAAATTATAATAATTTATTACTCCTTTATAATAATTTCATCACCTGTATTAACTGTTCCACCTTCAACCACTTTTGTAAATATTCCTTCTTCAGGCATTATACATTTACCAACCTGTTTTAATATATCACATCCATGGTGGCATTCTTTACCGATTTGAGTTACTTCCAAAATTACTTTATCACCGACTTTAAGTGTGGTTCCTACTGGTAGTTCATGAAGGACAATACCTTCTGTAGTAATATTTTCTGCAAAATCTCCGAAATCAAGTTCAATATCTAGACCCATATCTCTCATCTTATCAATACTTTCTTGTCCCAACAGGCTTACTTGACGGTGCCATTTGCCTGCATGTGCATCATTTTCAATTCCATAATCTTTTATGAGTTTCGCTTTTTTAATATTTTCTTTTTTAGTTCCTTTTTCAGTACTTATACAGACTGCATTTACTTTACCATCCATTGTTAGTTTTCCTCCCTTTTGTAATATCCGCTTTTACCGCCTGATTTTTCAATTAATCTAATATTGTTTATAACCATATCTTTATCAACTGCTTTACACATATCATAGATCGTTAATGCTGCTGTAGAAACTCCATTTAAGGCTTCCATTTCTACTCCAGTTTTATCATATGTGTTAACTGTTACACTAATTTCAATGGTTTTATCATCTAAATAATTAAAAACAATATTAATTCCACCAATAGAAATAGGATGACACATGGGAATAAGATTTGAAGTATTTTTCACACTCATAATTGCAGCTACTCTAGCTGTTTCTAATACAGGACCTTTTTTCATTTTTTTATCTTTGATTTGTTTAAGTGTTTCTTTTTTCATTGTGATTAATCCTTTAGCTGTAGCTTCACGATTAGTCTTATTTTTTTTTGTGATATCAACCATCTGTGCATTACCTTTTTTATCAATATGACTAAAATCCTTCAAAAAATTAACCTCCTATACTATGCATGTTTTTTTGATTGTCATTTACTACTTCTTCATATCCAAAATGCGGTCTTTTGTTTTTAATTGCTTTTAATAATATTTTCTTTATTTCATTACTATCTTTTAATTTTTTATTATGATATAGGTTTAACTCTTCTTCTTTTAAAAGACATGTTCTTATTTTTCCATCAGAAGTTAGTCTTAAACGATTACAGTTATCACAAAAGTTATGACTAAACGGTGATATAAAACCCAGTTTCCCGTTAAAACCTTCAATTTTATAGTATACTGCAGGTCCATTGCCTTTTACTTCTATTGGAGACAAACTATATTTTTGGTCTATTTTATCTTTGATTTCCTGTAAGGAAATGTGGTTATCTTTATTCTTCCCGGCTCCAATCGGCATATATTCGATAAATCTTATTACTAAGTTCTCTTTATCCATAAATTGTATAAAATCATCTATTTGATCATCATTATATCCTTTAATTATTACTGCATTAATCTTTACAGGTTTTAAGTCTAACCTTTTTGCAGTCTTTATCCCTGCAATTACTTTATCAAACTGATCTTTTCCAGTAATGTTTTTATACTGGTCTTTATCTAAAGTATCTAAACTAATATTTACTCTGTCCAGCCCGTTACTTTTTAGTTTTTCAGCCTTCTCAGATAAAAATACTGCATTAGTAGTCATACTTATTTCATTAATTGCATCAATCGAATTAATCATTTTAATAAGTTCATAAATATTTAATCTAGCTAATGGTTCTCCACCAGTAATTCTAACTTTATCTATTCCTAATTTAGAAGCAGTTTTAGTAACATTAAATATATCTTCATAACTCATTATATCACTATGGTTTTTAAGATCTATTCCTTCTTCCGGCATACAGTAAAAGCATCTTAGATTACATCTATCTGTTACAGATATTCTTAGATAATTTACACTCATTAAGACCTTCCTTTCTAATCAACCTTACCAAATGAACAATGAGGATATTGACAAACCGGACAGTCATGACAAAGCCCCCCATATGAAAGTTCAACTAACTTATCTTTAGTTATTTTTTCTCCAGATAATATTCTGGGATAAACTATATCAAAAACAGTTGTTCTCTCAAAAATTACACAGGCGGGAAGCCCTAAAATAGGGACTTGATCAAGATATGCGACCATAAGCTTATTACCAGGTAATACTGGTACTCCATATTTAATAATATTTGCACCTGTATATCTTATTCCCAGTGGGGTTAGATCATCAGGATCAACCGACATTCCACCACCGGTTAATAATATATCTGCACCCTCTTTTTTTAATTCAAGTAAACTTTCAGTAATCCTCTCTGGATCATCTGGAACATATTTATGATCTAATAATTTTCCTCCCCATCTTTGAAACTTACTTTTTAAAGTGGGTAAAAACTTATCTTCAATTCTTCCACTATAAACTTCATTACCTGTTATAACTACTCCTACTTTTAAATCTTTATATGGATTAATTTTAAATAATGTACCTCTATCTAAAATTGATAGGGCCTTATTAATTTTCTTTAATTCAATTGTTAAAGGATTAATTCTAACTCCTGCAATTATCTCACCTTTTTTTACTGGAGCATTTGTATGTCCAGTTGTAATTAGTATATCACTTTCACTGTTAGCTTTAAATAGTAAATCCTTATTTATTTTTAAAATCCCATCAATTTTTGAAATTAAAGAAATTTTACCTTCATGGGGATCATCTAATTTAATGTATTCACTTTTAAGAACTTCAGCCATTTTGTAAGCTGCCTGGTCTTCATGTAAAGTTTCTTCATCTAAATTTAATACATATATATTTTCTTTTCCCATATCTTTCAAAATAGTTATATCTTCTTTTTTTATGATATGTCCTTTTTTAAACCGGGCACCTTTGTATTCACCTGGAATAATTTGTGTCATATCATGAGCTATCACATGGCCAACTGCTTTATCAACTGATATTTTCTTTATACTCATTTATTTCCACCTCTTTATTTGAATTGAAACTTAATAACTTATTACCTAAAAATCTGGCTTCATTTTTACTGTGTGTAACATATATAAAAGGTATCTGCCATTCCTCTTGTATCATTTTAATTTCTCTCATTAACTTTAATTTCATTTCATTATCAATTGATGATAATGGTTCATCTAGTAATAATAAATCTGGTTCTATCATTAATGCCCTTGCAAGTGCTACTCTTTGTTTCTCTCCTCCTGATAAAGTGTTTGGATACCTATTAGTTAATTTTTTGACATGACACTTATTGATAATTATATTCAACTTTTGATTATCAATATACCTATTTTTTTTACTGTATCTAATATTATCCAATACATTTAAATGAGGAAATAGAGCATAGTCTTGGAATATATAACCGATCTTTCTTTTAAATGGTGGAACATTTACCTTATTTTCAGAACTAAAATATATTTTATCTTTTAATTTAATTATACCACTGTCAGGATTTTTTAAACCAGCAATACAGTTTAAAATAGTGGTCTTACCAGAACCCGAAGCACCATAAAATATTAATATCTCATTATCTAGTTCGAAATGTTTACTTATGATTATGTTTTCAATTTTCTTTTTTATATCTACCTTTAAAACCATCTGGTAACACCCCGGCTTTCATTAGAATTATTATATACTTTTAAGATTCCCATAATCAAAATTGAAAATATTATCATCACAATTGAAACTGTTACAGCCATTTCAAGATTTCCGGTATTCATATTAAGATATACTGCAATCGGTAATGTTTCAGTTTTAAATCTTGTTGCACCTGCTAACATTACTGTTGCTCCAAACTCTCCCATTGCTCGAGCCCAGGCGGTTGTAACACCTGTTATGATACCATCTTTTGATAAAGGAATTGTTATATTTTTAAAAACTTGAAAATGATTATCTCCTAAAGTCATAGCAGCCTTTTCTAATTTTGGGTCTATACTAGAAAAAGCTATCTTTAAACTTCTAATTAATAATGGTGCAGCAACAACAAACTGAGCCATTACTATCCCCAATCTTGTAAAAACAAAGTTTAATCCTATTTTAGCTAAATGGTTTCCACCAATCGGCCCTAATAAAACAAGAAGGCTTAAACCTAAAATAATTGGTGGTAAGACTAAAGGGATGTCTAATACGATATCTATAATATTTTTAAACTTAAAATCATACCTTGATAAAACATAAGCTACAGGAATTCCAAAAATTACAGCAAAAAACACAGCACTTAAAGAAGTAGTTAAACTTAAAATCAATGAAAATGTTATCTCTTTATTATTTATTAAGGAAATTTCATATAAATGAGCCCTGATTTAACAGTATTTATAATAATATAAAAAAGGCTTCACCCCATTTTTTGTTGAATATAGTTAATAAGAA
>JBNJDV010000044.1:0-13508 GCA_051745185.1 Bacillota bacterium | reverse complement strand
CTGCTTATAAAGTGTTTGTTTTCAGCAAAGGTTATCTTGTTTTCATCATTTTCTTCAATACTACTTATACCTTCAATTAGATGACCATCAGGAAGCTTGCCTACATACTTTCCATCGACAAGCTTAACAAGGTCTTTAATTGGATATCTTTTTGGGAAATCTTTATTTTTGTTTTTATTCATTTTGATCAACCTCATTAAATTTTTGATCTAACTTTGAAATTACTTCTTCAGTAATATCTTCCCCACCCTGATAAACTCTGTTCTTATAAAGAATAACTGAATACTTATTGTTTTGATTGATCTCATCTAATACACTCTGTATTTCCTTATTTAACTGACTTTCGATTTCCTGTTTGTTCTGTGCAAACTCCATATAGATTTGATTTTCTGTCTCTTCAGAATTTTCGCTATCACCCTCATAATTATCTTCTAAATCTTTTCCTTTTTCTTCCAACTCTTTTTGCAATTTAGCAGCTCTACTGCTATCATTAAGCAGTCTTTCCATATCAATCACACCAACTTCAGGTTCGATGGTATAGAAATTATAATATGCTACAAGAGCTATAATTATTAAAACTAAAACAATTGAAATATTTTTATACATTTAATTTCTCTCCCCGGTAGGTAATAGATACATTTCATGTAAGGTATTTAAATCACTTGTTACAATTTCTATTATTTCATTTCTTTTTTCTATTAATTCATTTTTGTCATTATTAATTGTTTCTTCAGAGTCAGTCATCTTTTGTGATAAAGCAGCATATCTATCCTCATGATAATCTTTATATATCCTATCTAAATTATCTTTTTTGTTTTTAATTTTAACTTCTTTATCATTATTTAATATTTCACTTAAACTTGCTACTTTTTTATTTTCTGCTTCTGCAAGTTCATTGCTTGCAATTCTTAATCTATAGTATATTTCACTCATTTTATTACTTATTTTTATACTTTTATTATTCTGTATTTCATCAATTCTATCTTGCAGCTCTTTTCTTTTTTCATCAGAAAGTTCAAGCACCTTTAACTTTAGTCTGAGGTTTAAAAGTTCATTTCTGTTTTCTTTCTGTACTTCTTGTTGGAATTTTCTTAACTCCTCATCATATTTTAAGCTGATATTTTCAACTGATTTTTCCAGTTCATAATTAACCATTGAACTATAGTAATCTATCATGTTTTCTGTTTCAAGGTTAATGTCTTCCACAAATTGCTGATACTCTTTTTCCAGTTCCCTTTGCCTTTTTTCAATTTCATTATAGTACTCATCATAGAAAACCAAATTTTGACTATCAACTACATTGCCCAGTCTTTCGTCATATTCATCATTTAATACTCTTTGTCTTTTAATCCAGTTGTTTTGAGTATCAACTGTGTTTAAAAAATCACTCTCCATATTTTCCTTAAAGGCATCTTTATCAAAATCAGCTTTTATTTGATACTGCTCTTTATTTAAAGTTAAGGAGGGAGAATTAATATCTTCTATTTCAAAAAGAATCAGATAAGCAAAAAAACCGCTGATTAAAATTAAAACAATAAGTAATCCACTTGTTATTTCACTTAACAATTTATCTTCTCCCTCCTTTTATTTTTTATTAACTTTCTTCTATTCTTTTTAAGATTAACTCGGTAATATCTTGACCACCATCTACCACATCTTCTTCTTTTAGTACTGCCTTCATTTCCTTTTCTTGTGCAAATTCATTAATAGTTTCTTCAATACTGCCTACAACATTATTGATAAGTTCATTTTCTTTTTCAGATAGTTTATTTTGATATTGATAGATTAATTCTTGATGATTTTCCTTTTCTACATCTTCTAGTTTTGTCTCCAGTTCAAGCTGAAGATCTCTCGCTAGATTATTAAGCTCTTCTTCTGCTTCCTTTTTTAAAGGATGGCTGTCAAACAGGATCTGGATATTAACATACCCGATCTTATTTTTAAGTTCATTTTCTTCATCCTTTAAGTTAACATTACTATATAGGAGTAATAAGCTAGCAGATGTAACAACTACTAAAATTATTATAATTAAGGTTATGTTTTTTTTATCTTTCAAAGTATTACTCCTTTCAGTTTAAGTTAAAATGTACTACCAATGCTAAAGTGAGCAGTACCTTTTCCATCATCACTCCAACCATAGTCAAGTCTTATCTGACCAATTGGAGTATTTAATCTAACACCAAGACCTTTACCAAAGTTTAAATTATCAAGTTCAATATCTTCACCTTTTTCCCAGGTCTGTCCACCATCTACAAACGCGACACCGGTCAAATTATCCATAAACTCTATTCTATATTCTATTTGGGTAAGTAGTAATGAATCACCTATAAAGGAATTTGCCTTATAACCTCTTAGACTATCAGAACCGCCCAAAGTATATTTTTCATAATCTGGTAGTACTCCTGTTGAAGTTCCTCCATCAAGTCTTAAAGCCCAAGAATGGTCTTCTTTAAAACCTGGGAAGTATCTTCTTAGATCAAATTCATATTTAGTAAAGTTTGCATCACCACCTAAAAAGTCACCCGCATGTTCAATAGAAAAGATGTCTATTTTACCAGCTGTAGGGTTTGTTATATAATTTGTGGTGTCTTTTCTAGCAGTTAATGTTATACTCCTTAATTCATCTCTTGTGTCTTCAGTTGTTTCATCGGTATAATCTGTAAACACATTTTCCATCTTATATCTTACAGTACCTCTCCAGTCATTATAGATATCACGACCTAAGGTCACATTTCCACCTGTAGTATCTGTCTTATATATTAAATCACCATCAGGATCTTCAGTACTTCTACTTCTATTGTATAGGTTAATACCAAAAGAAGTTTCACTTCCCATTAAATATGGTTCTTGAAAACTTAAATTATAATAGTTGTTTTTACCGAATTGATAATTAAAGCCAACGGTTTGTCCATTTCCACCTAGGTTTGATTCGTCTACCTTAACAAATCCGAACCAACCATCACGTGAACTATAGCCACCGCCAAAATTAAAATTACCTGTTTTTCTTTCGGTTAAGTTAATTATTACATCAACATCATTATCCTCTTCACTAATTCTTTCCATCTCTGGATTAATATCATCAAAGAAGTTTAACTGATATATACTACGGGAAGCAGCTCTAAGATCATCAACATTAAGTACTTGCCCTTTTTTAAGGTCTATTTCTCTAAATATTACATAGTCTTTTGTTTTAAGGTTGCCTTTTAAGATAATATCATTAATGTGTCCTAAGTTTAGTACAACATTTAACTCACCATCTTCAGATATATTTACATCTGCATAATTTACAAGAATATATCCATTATCCTGATGTTTAGTAACAACATTTTCTAAACCCTTGTTTAAATCATTAACATTAAGAATCTTACCTTCACTTACTCCCATCCATTCAATAATCTGTTCTCGATCATAAACTTCTGAACCTTCTATATTGATCTTTTCTAAAATAGGATTTTCCACAACATTAAAGATTACCTTTAGTCCACCATCATAATTTTGAAAGTTTACATTAATATCTTGAAAGTATCCTAAATCATAAACAGCTTGCATATCATTTTTAATTTTATCACTGTTAAATTGGTCTCCTACCTCAGTTTCAATTACAGCTGAAAGTTCTTCACTCATCACATTTTCATTACCCTGAAATTCTATAGCTTCAATCGTTTGATCTTGTGATTGTGCTGCAACTTGCCCAGATAGTAAAGCTGTTAATAAAAGTACAGATATCATCAATAATACATGTCTTTTTTTCATTATTTTCCTCCCTTATTAAAATTCAATATTTGCTTCAAGTAAGAATCTATAATCGCCTTCCCCATACCAACCACCTTCAAAGTTAAGATATTTATTAATATCATATTCTAAGGTTATTTCACTGTCAGTAATTTCTGGGGAAAAGGTTCCCATATACTGTAAATAGATTTGATCACTTAAATTCTTGCCTAAATAAACAGTTATCTCTCTATCCCCTGCAAGAGAATAGGTGTCCAGTTCAAAACGGTCCAACTCCAAGATATTTGCAAAACTTCTTTCAATTTGTTGAATAAAGTTAAGTTGCACCTGTTCACCTACATATCTAAATATTTCCGACTCTACAAACGAAGTTGGGCCAAGATTGCCATCTTCTGAAGTAAAGTCGCTCAATCCCCCTCTGCTGGTTAAAAGAGCAATTATTCTATCCTCTGGTAACTCAGGTTGTGAACCAAAACTAATATTTAAATTATCAGCTGGTCCATCAACATAAATAAATATCCTTGTACCACTTGTCATTGTACTACCTACTAAGTGTATATCCGGCATATTTTCGCTGAAACGATCAAATGTAGCATTAACATTAGAAATTAAAAATTTATTATTATAGTAATCAAGTGTACCTTGTTTACTTGTTATCCTACCCAAAAGAGTCAGTTCATCTTCAATATAATTAAGTTCTAAACTACCTCCTTCCACAAGTATATCGATGTTTTCATTTCTAAAATATACATTTTCTTTTGGAATCAAATTCAACTTGAGTTCGGGCTTAAAGAAACTTTCAGTACTCTCACCACTTGACTCACTCCAGTTTAAATCAGTATGAACTATAAAATCATATAAGTTAATATCTCCAAAAATAAGTGGTGTGCGGAATTCATTTAAGAATCTTAAATCAGGATTAAACTTACCGTTAAAAGAACCCTGATTAAAACTCAAGTTATTACCTTTAAGTCTAAGTTCCCAAAAATTATCGGGATTCATATAATTTATATTACCTGTTACATTAAAGTTCCCTTCCCCATAATTTCCTTCGATATTTTTAACCACAATTTTTTCTTCATTAAAAGTTAAGTCTCCATCTATTTCACTTAATTGGGAAAGGCCATCAACTTTTACTTCCGGTAAATTAATTTTCATATTACCAGTTAAGTTTGGTTGTAACAAGTCACCTCCAAAAGTTATATTACCATCTAAACTTCCCTGCAGTTTAGTTATACCTTCATTTATTAAAGCCATATGATTTAAATTATAGTCATTAACATTTAACACTAATTCTGATATTGATAGATCTCCCACATTAATCCTACCAAAAAGTCTAACATATTGATCATTTGCTTGGTCTAGCAGCTGTGTTAATCTCAATGAATTCTCATTGCTTCTATAGTTTAATTCACCAGTTATATGACTAAACTGCATGTTTAAAATACTTAATTCATTTAAATCTGTTTTCATATTTATTGTATAATCATTTAAACTACCTTCCATTGAACCAGTAAAATTTACCTTGCCACCATACTCAAGGTCTGTACTAAAAAAACCGGGTTTTTCAATAAGTTTAAGCGGGATATTATTTCCTTCAAAGTCTATATTAATATCTTCTCGGTTTATATTTCCTTTTAGTTCTACAATATCAACAAAGTTATCAATCAATGAAAGGTCAAGATTTATCTCAGGATTTTCTATACTACCATTTAAATTAATTTTCCCTTCAAAAGGAAAGTCAAAACTGTAGCTTGTTCTATAATCAAAAAGATAAACAATTTCATTTAAATTACCTCTAACGGTTTTTACTTCTAAATCTAGATTTTGATTAGTACTCACATCAGAAACTAAACCACTCAAATTATAGATAGAAGAATTTCTTTTTAATATTAAATCCTTAAACTCTATTGTATCATCTTTATAGGTGATTTGACCAGTAAACTCATTAGATAAAAACCTGTTATACATAAAGTTCGAAGAATTAAATTCAAGACTTATTTCCGGGTTATTTATATTCCCAGATAACTCTCCTTTAAAATCAAACAATCCTCTTACATCATCTATTAATCCAAGCTCCGCAATATCAAAATTGTTTGCATTAAAGTTAAAGTCCAAACTATTGTTTTGATAACTGCCGTCTACAATTATATAAAAGTCATCTTTACTGATTACTGTATCACTTAACTGAACAGAATTATCATCTAAACTCCAGTTTAAAGTGGTCTCTATTTTATCAAATATATACTCCTTGTCCATTATTTCAACCGTTGTATCACTGAACACAAAGAAACCTTCCGCTTTTAAATTTTCTAAAGAACCGTAGAATCTAATGCTGGGCTGAACCGAACCTTTAACAGGAAGATCATACCCAAGATATTTATCAAGTTTATTATAATCTACTTGATCAGAATTTAAAGTAATATCAATGATTGATTCTGTAAGATCAAAGTTATTATCTAAGTTGATATTACCTTTACCATCAATTATTTCTTCCTCAAATTCTCCGTTAATTCTTTCAAGGTTTAAATTATATTCTGAATAAGTAAAGTCAACTAATAAGTTATTAACTGTGTAATCCTGATAGTACAGCTTTTTACTTGTTAGATTTCCTTCTACCGACGGATCATAAAAACTGCCTTTAACCAAAAGGTCAAGATCCATTTTATTATTTTCATCAATATTTAGGTCGGTATAGTAATTTAAAAAGGAAAGCCCTACATCCTCTCCTCTCAGTTTAACATAAATACTTTCATCTTTTAAGTTAAGTTCACCAGATAAATCAATCATATCATCATCTAAATTCATCTGTGCTGTTTCAATAAAAAGTTTTTGTTTTTCATATACAAGATTAGCAGATACCTCTTTTATACCTCTCTGACGAGCTTTATTATCTCGCGAGGGAGTAAAAACAATATCTGTTTTTAATATATTTTCAATTATATTATTATTCCCGGTAGTATTAAGACTAAAGTCTAAAGTTCCATCTAAATATTGATTAAGATTATTTTTTGACAGAAGTTCATCTGAGTTAATGTTGTCCAGATAGGCTGTATAGGTTGTTGGTCTTATGTTTTGACCATTGATTCCAAGTTGATAACTATCACTTGTTAAATCATAAATACCACTTAAATCAACTTCACCATCGTTAATAGTTTCAAGATTTAAACTATCTACATAAATATGATTATTAAGAAATCTTATACTGCTATTGATATTATTGAACTCATTACCATCTATTAAAACACTGTCTAGATTTATATCTGAGATTAGATAAAAATTTTCTAAGTTACCATCAACATTAAATTCAATTACACCTTCAGTTTCAAATTCTACAGGCAGGTCGTTTTCTAAAAAGTTATCAACATAACTTTGATCTACTTTAAAGTTATTGCTTATTAACTCCCCACTGTAGTTATTATTGTTTATATTATAATAACCTTTAACATTAAAGTCATTATTTGCAATGCTAAAATCAAATTTGTCGGCATAAATAGTATTATCATTAGAGTTAAAGTATAAATTAACTGAAGAAATATTAATGTTTTCAGTAAAATCATTATTTGAACTTTTAATATTAACATTACTATTAGATATTTTCAGTTCACTTTCATAGTCTTCAAAGTTAGTCTTATCACCTTGTATATTTAATATAGCACTTGCTTTTCCATTAATACCTTCTATAGTATAAGGTAACTCCTCATTATTAATATTATCTTTTATTATTGACTCAAATTGATTTAAATCTAAACTATCATTTTTAATATTGAGTTCCCAGTTATTATCTTTTAATTGAGCTGAAAGCCTAAAGTTTTCTGTAGAGATACTATCAATAGTTATATTATTATATGATGGTCCTTTAACCTTCAAACCTTTTTTTAGGTCAAAGAGAACTTCTTTTTGATTACTATTTATTTTTAGCTCGGTACTTAAGTTTTCAAAACTATAATCCTGCTCAGGTTGATTTATATAGATATTTCCATTGTCTATATTTACATAAAGTTCTTTTATTTCATTGAAAACAGCCTCTTTTGTTTCTGAGAAAACCTGTTCAGGGCTTTGTCTTTCCCCATCAGAATCTATTGAATTAAGTACTAATTCAGGGTTTTCCAGGTTAATATATTTTATTATTCTACCAATATTTTCAGTATTATTAAAATAATCAAATATAGAATAACCTAGACTTAATTTTGGTACCCTTAGTATAAAATTATCACCAACCAAATTAAGCTCCTCAACAGTTATTTCGTTAAGGGGCCATAATTTAGCTGATGAATATTCTATGACAAAGCCTGTTTCTTCTTCAAGACGGCTTATTATTGCATTTTCTGGATCTAGTTGAATATCATTGAAAAAGAAATATCCCGCTGCTAGAATAAGTATTATTAAAATCATTATGGTCATATCTTTATATCTCATATTTATCCTCCAGCTTTCTACTGATTTAAAGCCGTTTTATTTGTCATTCTTTTTTATCCTCCGGGATATTATTTTCTCTATCATTTTCAGGTATACTTTTCACCTCGAAATCAAGAGTTAAGTTCCCTTCTAGTACATAGTCTGTATATACCTGTTTTTTTATTTCAGGATCTTTTTCAGGTCTTTCAGGTACAGGTTGTTCACTTTCTTCATCCTCTGGCAGTTCTTGTTGTCCTTCTTCAGCTGGTTGTTCATTTATATTATTTTGTGTATTTGATACTTCTTCTCTTGATATAAAAGAAGGGTAAACCTGTAAATTAATTTCATTATTCATAGGTGCTTCTACATAGTCTTTTATCATATCGTCAAAGCTTTTATATCCTTCAATTACGGTATGATTTATATCATTACCCTCATTTTCAGAACTTTCTCTACCACCTGGAAGAGATCCATGTCCAGCACTTACTGCTAAAGTTGCCATTCCAATATTTATATCTTCTGGAATATCAATAGTAACTTCACGATTTATTGAATCAGACCTATATGGTCTTAATACTACATTTACTTTTAATTCACTTCCTGGATATATTTCTTCGTTAAGAACTTCTGCTTCTTGAATTAAAGCGATATCATGTGTTTTGTCAACATCAACATCTACTTTGATATCATAAATATTTATATCTTTAAAGGCATTTCTTGTTATTAGCTCCATCATCCTATAGAAATCATTTAGAGAAGATACAGCAATATCGTTGCTACTGTAATACATATTTTCTCTCACTATTTTTCCCTTTGGAAGATTTGAACCCATTATAGAAATTTTAACTTTTGAAGTACCATAACCAATTCTATCTAAAGTGCTGTCAATCGATTGTAAAATTATATTGCTACCCAGGTCATTTAACATTTTCTCATCATTAATAATTTGAGTTCTCACAACCCTACTATTATTTAAGAAACTATTGTTAACATTAACTGTTAGGGGTATTATATTCGGAAATTTATTCAATCTACCGTATATACCGGCATTACGATCACTTTCAATAATACCTAATAATTTATCTAAGGGACTGCCTATTTTAAAAGGCTGTGAACTGCTGGGTATAATAGCATCAATATTAGCTCCACTCATTAAATAGTTGGTAGTACCTTTATTCATAAAAGGATGTCCAAAGGCAAAAACTTCATTGTTATCAACTAAAGTAACTGTACCTATTGAAGCTACACTCACATCGCCTCTGACAAGCTGTACAGCAACTGCACTACCAGCTTCAAGTCTAAAATCTTCAGCAGATTTTTTGCTCACACTTGAAGCACTTACAAAACGGCTGTTATCAATACTTAAACTTTCTTTTAACCTGTCAAAAGCTCTACCGCTAAGTCCTCCAACCATAATTGGAGTATTAACAGCCTTTATGCTCTCAACTACTGATAGGTTGCTCTGCTTTTTTATATTCAGCATTTCCATAATCGGTGTAACTAAAGCATACTGATGGTCAGCATCCTGCCATTTATAGCTAATCGCACCGATTAATTTATCATCAATATATACCGGACTTCCACTCATTCCTGAAGCGACTCCTCCGGATTCATCTATTTTTTCTCCGAAAGCTTTAATTAATATCAAATCAGAATCAATGTTCTGTCCATTAACAATATTTACTATTTCAACTGAAAAGCGTTCTACTTTTGTACCCTCAAATACTGTCTTAGCATAACCGGTTTGTCCTCGCTCAAGTTCATCTATAGTCATCATTGGTGGTTTTTGAGCTAAAACAGGGGTACTGATTATAGTAAGTAGAATTAAAATTATCACCGCGTGTTTCATATACCTTTTCACGTTATCAACTCCCTTTCAATCCAATGTTTGCTACTTAAGCATTTCACTGGAAGTTAATACCTCTTTTAATCTGTCTATTTCTTCTAAAGCCATACCTGTACCCTCGGCAACACAGGATAAAGGTGATTCAGCTGATGATACAGGAATCTGTGTTTCTTTTGATAAAAGGGTATCCATTCCGTGTAGAAGAGAACCTCCACCAGTAAGAATAATCCCTCTATCCATAATATCCGATGATAGTTCAGGCGGAGTTTGCTCTAAAACATGTCTTACACTTTCTACAATACTAGTAATGTTTTCTTTAAAAGCTTCTACAGTTTCATGTGAAGTTAAGGTTAAGTTTTTAGGCATACCTGTCATTAAATCCCTACCTCTTAGTTCATAATCTTTACTTTCACCATCAATCCAGGCAGTACCGATCTCCATCTTGATCTCTTCTGCTGTTTTTTCACCAATCACCATATTATATTTATCACGCACATAGCGTACTAAAGCTTCATCAAACTTGTCGCCACCAATTCTTAGAGACTCACTAACTACGATTCCTCCCATAGATATGACAGCTATTTCTGTAGTTCCACCACCAATATCTATAACCATACTTCCACTAGGATCTTCAACCGGTAATCCAGCACCAATTGCAGCTGCTAGTGGTTCTTCAATAAGGTAAGTTTCACGTGATCCAACCTGTGAAGCAGCTTCTATTACTGCTCTTTTTTCAACACCGGTTATTCCTTCCGGTATACAGATCATAATTGTAGGTTTAAAAAGAAATCTTCTTTTTACTACTTTTGAAATGAAATGTTTTAACATTAATTCCGTTACTTCAAAATCAGCTATAACACCATCTTTTAAGGGCCTAATAGCTACAATATTACCTGGTGTTCTTCCTAACATTCTTCTAGCTTCTTTACCTACAGCTAAAACCTTATCATTGTTTTTATCTATTGCAACAACTGATGGTTCCTGTACCACAATACCTTTTCCTTTTTCATATATTAATACATTGGCTGTTCCTAGATCAATTCCAATTTTTTTTGATAATCCCATAAAATAATTTACCTCCTTGTTTAATTTAAGATACAATTTTTAATATATATTCAACCATATCAATTAATCTTTACTCCACCTGCATTAAATACCTTTTCTTTTCTAGCAAATAGACCGATTGCTTATCTTAAAACAGCTGTATATAATCAATCTTACTACTAATAATCCTATATATAGGCTTACCTAAAACTATTACTGTTAAAAGCACAAGTGCAAAGACACCTGTAGCTTCAAATAAAACTATATATAATCGTTATCCCCATCTTTTTTAAGTTCTTAACCAAAAGTTCGATACCTATGTTAGCTATAATAAGATCTAAGACAATTATTACAATATAGTTGATATTATTTAGTGAAAATTTCTACCATTCGTATTGAGTTTGAGACAAGAACGTTAACAAATCAATTACATCAACATTTAAAGGTATCGCTGTAAACAAAATAGTGACTTTGTACTTCTTTTCTAAAAAGGTGACAATTAAAGATAAAAAAACTAAAACTTCTAAAAGATAGATTTATCTGTTTACAGCACTATTAACCATTTATAAAGATTTTATATTTCTTTTCCTAAATCTGTGGTATCTTTTATAAATCGCCTGTTTAATCTTAAAAAGAAATTTAAAATGTAAAACCCTGGAATGAGGTTCCAGGATTTTTAAAAGATAAAATATTATTTCACTCTCTTGATATCTGCTCCCAGACTGGATAATTTTTTCTCTATATCCTCATATCCTCTTTCTACATGATGGATTTTTCTCACTTCAGACTGCCCATCTCCAATTAGTCCGGCCAATATCAAGGCAGCTCCTGCTCTAAGATCAGTTACCTGGACTTCCGCACCAGATAATTTGCTTTCCCTAATTAGAGCACTATGTCCATCTATTGTAATATCTGCACCCATTCTTTTTAATTCATCAACATGCATAAACCTATTTTCCCAAACCGTTTCTTTGACAATACTTGTGCCTTCAGTTTGAGTTAACAAAACCATAATTTGTGACTGTAAGTCAGTTGGAAAACCAGGATATGGTAAAGTCTTGATATCAACTGAGTCTAATTTGCCATTACCTATTACTCTTACACCTGAGATATCTTCAACCATTTCAAGTCCCATTTCGTGAAGTTTAGCGATTAAAGACTTGATGTGTTCTGTTAAAACATTTTTAACAAAAACATCACCTTTTGTCAATGCTGCGGCTATCATGAAGGTGCCTGCTTCAATCCTGTCCGGTATGATTCTATGTTCCTTACCTTCAAGCTTGTCAACACCTTCTATCTTAATTATATCAGTCCCTACCCCCTTGATGTTAGCACCCATTACTGTTAAAAAGTTAGCTAAATCAACAAGTTCAGGTTCACGGGCTGCGTTTTCTATAACCGTTTTCCCTTCAGCTAGGCTAGCTGCTAACATAATATTGATTGTAGCACCTACGCTGGGATAGTCAAGATATATTTTATCTCCAACTAATTTATCTGCTGTTACCTCAACAATTCCATGATTTAAAGAAACATCAGCCCCCAGGGCTTTAAAACCTTTTAAATGTAAGTCAATCGGCCTATTGCCAATATTACATCCACCTGGTAGTGAAGTTCTTGCTTTTCCATACTTCCCTAACATAACTCCTAAAATGTAATATGAAGCTCTTAACTTTTTAGCAAGTTCTTTATCAGTTTCATATGTATTTAAACCACTGGGATCTATTTCAACGAGATGGCCTTTTCTTTCAACTTTAGCCCCCATCTTCTTTATAATCTCACATAAATTTGAAACATCTCTCAAATTTGGAATATCTTTTAAAATACTGGGAGAATCTGCTAATAAAGAAGCAGCCAGTATAGGTAAAGCAGCATTTTTGGCACCATTAATTTTTATTTCTCCATTCAGGGTGTTTCCTCCGTTAATAATAAATTTGGCCAATGTATATGCTCCTTTCATAACATGAATCTCTATTGTATTTAATTCTATATTACTTTTAAAAAACCTTCATTTGTTATTATTACATTCTCAGTAAGAATATCATATTTTTTAACTTTTTTCAACATTTCCAAACTCTTTTTAATCTGCTTTGATTAAAGCGATAACAAATATTAACAGGGTTTAAATATATATGTATATAAAGAAAAAAGCCCCAATTAAAGGGGCGTTATCTTCATAGCTATATTAATAATATTCACTATGATGTTTTTCAGCGGCTTTAATTCTAGCTAAAGCCCTTTCTAGAGCTCCTTCTGCTCTAGCCTGGTCAATTTTAGCAGTTGACTCTTCCAGTCTTTCTTCAGCTCTTTCTTTGGCCTTTTTTGCTCTTTCAAGATCTATTTCTTCAGAAAGTTCTGCTGTTCGTGCTACAATATTAACTTGGTCAGGCTTTACATCCATTATTCCTTCGCTAACAGTAATAAAACGGTCTTTTGTGTCCTGTTTTATTCTTATAATACCTGTTTTTAAGGCAGTTATTAAAGGAGCATG
>JBNJDV010000043.1:0-13629 GCA_051745185.1 Bacillota bacterium | reverse complement strand
TACCCTCAATGGATTTAGCAGTTACTCTAACTTTGTTATCTTCTTCTTTTGTAATTATATCATTTTCAAGTAATCTATCTAAGTAATCATTTATCATGTTTGGATTTTCATCTAACTTTTCTATTATCCACTCTCTACTAACAATATCATAGTTCATTATATCTAAAATGTCGTGAACAAAAGGATCTCCAATTAATTCTAACTGCTCTTTTTTATCTAAATAAAGAATATCCTTCATATTATATACCCCCATTTATTTTATTCCTATCTTATAATATTCTATAAATGTAGATATAATCCTTTAAAAAGGGTGGATTTTTAAATCCACCCTTTGCTCGGAGCTTAGTCAGTAATATAATTCGATGTGACTTGGGCTCCTACTTTTATGGAGGAAAATATGACTACAGCTGTAACGGCATTAATTAAACTAGCAGGAATAACAATTGTATAAAATAGTACTATAAATGGTCCAGGTAGTCCAAATAATAAAGCAGCAGTTCCTAAAAATACTGCTCCACTTATTAATGTACCAACTAAAGTTATTACAGCAACACCAATTTTATTATTAAATGTTTTCATAACTGGTCCTAACATTGCAAACACTATAAAAAATGTAACTAATTTATCAACCATATTTGCAACCTGTCCACCTGGAAAACCAGTTGTTAAAGCTGTAAATATACCTGTTGCAATCGCAACTAAAAATCCAAGTTTAAAGTCCTTTTTGATTATCAACACAATAAACATCATAGCCAGTGAAAAATCAGGTTTCATTCCTAATAGTAATGGTGGAAAAACAGCATGCAAAATAAATCCGATCGCAACCAACAATGAAGTTTGAACAATATCTTTTGTATTCATTAATTTCATCTCCCTTTTATTTTTAAGTCTAAATACTCAACTGATCTTTAATTAAAGAGAGAACTTTGCCACCAGGTATCCATATTAATGTACTTTTTTAATAAATTTTTCATAATACTCTTCTCCTCACTACTCTTTTTTTATATATTAAACTAAAAAAAGCCCTTCACCCCAATTGGGACGAAAGACTTATATTCCGTGTTGCCACCCTGTTTAATCAATTTAAAATTGATTCACTCGATAGGAAACCAAATAACTTGAGTTCCTTCTATTTTAACGGTAAGAAACCGGCTGAAGAATACTCTTCTTATAAATAAGAATTTCACCTTGCATCTCCCAAGTCCATTCACTATCTCACTTAATACTGACTTCTCAGCACCGTCAGCTCTCTGTAATTAAATAATAATAGCTACTCGTCTTGTTCTTAGATTTTATAATTATTCATTTGTTTTATATAATTTTAGCACAATAAGTATTATCTGTCAAGAGTTACAGCTATTTTTTATTATATTAAACTTTCCAGTAACAGGATTATTTTTTATTTCGTTTACAAACTTAATATCTAACATTACATTAGTCATATCTTTTTTTTGTATAATTTTTTCTAATTTGTCTTTTATATTATTTTCTATTTTGCTTTTATCTGCATTTTTTTGTTTTACTACTTTGATCATTATTTTTCTATCAGATAGTTTGGTCAATTGATACCTTTTTACTCCCTTTAAATGTAGTTCAACTATGACTATGGGATGGATAAAATCATATTCATTTTTATTATTGATAAGCCACAATAGATCTTCCGTTCTACCAGAAATGTTCTCTACATGCTTAAATGGCCATCCGATATTTTTAATATCACTTTTTGTCATTAAGTCATTAATTTCATATCTTATCAGGGGTTGGGAATAGTTATATAAATTTGTTAGTAAGATCTTCTCATCCTTTATTTCTACTATAACTAAGTCATCAAAGATATAAATACCTTCACTGCCTATACCAACTCCCATTAGAATCGATTCAGAAGTACCATAAAAATTATATGGTGTTTTATTCCAATGTTTTTTGATTTTATTTATAACAGTTGTTGACAAAGGCTCTCCCCCACAAATAATATGTTCAGGATTTATATCTAATTTTCTATCTTTTTGATAGTCTATTAACAATTCTAGTGCAGAAGGATAACCACTTATGATATCAGGTTGGAATTCATTTAGTTTATCAATATAACTTTCTAAAGGATAATTAATATCTATTATTAGATAATCTTTATAAAACAACTGTTCTATTTTATTAACAGGACTTAAAAAGAAACTAATTCCTGCATAATGACCATCTACAGCCCCAATAAATGCATACTTTTTACTTTTTAAACTGAAACTATTAAATAAACGGCTGGAACCAACAGCTTTCAATAGTTCCCAATTCTTTTTAGTGTAAATATAATAACCTATTTCTCCAGTTGTTCCTGAGCTGTGAACAACAATATATTTATCTTTATACATCTTTTTAGGATCAGGATTTTTTTCAATAAATTTGACAATATCATTCTTTTTGATATTATTAATAGTTAAAACATCATTGAAGTTATCCATTATCATTTTTTTATTAACAACGGGTAAATTTTCAAGCTCAATATTATCTAACTCTTTATAGTCTATACCACTTTTTTTGTACAGTTTTTTATAAAAAGAACTTTTCTTATAAGTATATTTTAGTAACTTTTTAAATTTTTTATCTTGTAAGACTTTAATATCTTCTTTACTATATTTGAGATGTCTATCATAAAAAAACTTTTTTAATAAAATATTTATTATACCCATAAAATCACCCTCTGTTAACAATTTATTAAAAATCTGATACAATAGAAGTGGTGATAAAGATGTTTTATTATAAGTTTAGTAAAGAAAATGATAGAAACTGTGATATATTAATATTCGCAAACAAAAATATATATGAAAAAATTGAAAAAGATGCAATAACACAGCTTTTTAATACCAGTAAACTACCAAATGTTAAATTAGTATTAGGAATGCCCGATATTCATATAGGTTATGGACTACCTATTGGTGGAATATTTGCTAGTGATACTGAAAATGGTATAGTCTCACCTGGTGCGGTTGGTTTTGACATTAACTGTGGTGTTAGATTATTAAAAACAAACCTTAACAAAAATGAACTTGATGAAGATACCAAAGTTATATTAAATCACTTTAAAAATAGAATCCCAGCAGGACTAGGTGAAAATTCAAATCTTAAATTCACTCGGAAAGAATTTGAAAATATTGTACAAAAGGGTGTTCCTTACTTAATAAATAAATTTGGTCTGGGTAAAACAAGTGATATAGATAATATCGAAGACCACGGATTATTCCCTAATGCTGATTTAGATAAAGTATCTAATGAAGCTATTAGCAGAGGTATAACTCAGTTAGGTAGTTTGGGTTCTGGGAACCATTTTATTGAACTACAGTATATAGATAAAGTATTTGACTCAAACTCAGACTTTAAAGAAGGTCAAATAACTGTAATGATTCATACAGGTTCAAGAGGTTTTGGTCATCAGATTGCTAAAGATTACATTGAAAAAGCTTTAAATCAAGATATCAATTTCCCAGTCAAGAACCTAGCTTATTTCAAAATAAATTCAAATGACGGACAAAATTACTTAAAGGCTATGGCAGCAGCTGCAAACTTTGCATATGCAAATAGACAGATTCTATACCAGAAAGTTAATGATATTTTAAATGAACTTTATCCAGGTATAAGTCATAATCTATTCTATGATTTAACTCATAATATAGCTAGATTTGAAAAACACAGTATAGATAATTTAGAAAATAACTTTTTAATTCATAGAAAAGGTGCAACAAGATTAGATTATAATTCATTTGCTCTACTACCCGGCTCAATGGGTACAGCCAGTTATGTGATAAAATCTGCAAACTCAGAATATACCGCTAAATCTTTAAAATCGATTGCTCATGGTTCTGGAAGAATTATGGGTAGACGTGAAGCAAAAAGAACAATATCAAAAAATGAACATTTAGCTTCATTAAATAAAGTTAAAGTAACTTCTTCATCTGGTGATTCTTTATTAGATGAATCACCTTTAGTATATAAAGATATTGAAGAAGTTATTAGTTCAATAATTGAAACAAAACTAGCCTCACCAGTTGCTAGGTTAAAACCATTAGCAGTACTAAAAGGATAAGGGGTGATATTATTAATACAGGAGCATTTTTAGATATTGACGGCACTTTATATAGGGGATCATTAATGATTCAACATTTTAAAAAATTAATAAAATATGAAGTTTTAGATCCAGTAGTTTGGCATAGTCAAGTCAAAAATACTTATGATGAATGGAAAAAACGGCATGGTTTATATGACGACTATCTTGAAGAATTAGCAGATATATATATTAATGAACTTAAGGGGATGAAAATTTCTGATTTAGAATTTGTAAACAACCAGGTAATTGAATTAAGTGGAGATATAGTTTATAGATATACAAGACATATTGTGGAATACCATCTGAGAAAAAAACATAAAGTCTTTTTTATCTCTGGCAGCCCAGAATTTTTAGTGAAAAAAATGGCTGAAAAATATAGTGTAACAGATTATAGGGGAAGCAAGTATATCCTCGATGACAATGGCCTATTTACTGGAGATGTAATTAGAATGTGGAAATCCAATAATAAAGAAAAAGTATTAAATAGCTTTGTATCAGAACATCATATCGATCTATCGAAAAGCTACTCTTATGGAGATACACTAGGAGATTATAGTATGTTAAAGATGACAAAAAATCCAGTTGCTTTTAATCCAAATAATGATTTAATTAAAACAATAAAAAACGATCCTGAATTACGTGAAAAAACCCAGATTGTTATTGAAAGAAAAGATTGTATTTACAACTTAAATTCAGATGTGAAAATATTAAATATTGAATAGTTAATTAAAATCATCATATAAAAAGTTTAAACCTCCTTTAAAGGAGGTTTGGCTTTTTTCTTATTGTTCCTGATCTTTTTCATTTAGATATCTAACTTTTTCTTTAAAGCTTTTTATAATTAATTGTGCTAGTTCTTTATCAAACTCTAGATTTTCAACATAATACCATATATGATCATCATTTCTACCTTCTCTTGACTTTCTTTCCAAATCAGAATCTTCTTCGTCTTCTTCATAATAGAAAGAAAATTTTAATTTGTTATAAGCCTGAAATGACACAGACATAAACATACCATCTTGCTGTCTATCTTTAGATACATAAAAACTCATTCCATTGTGAATAACCTTCCAGGCAATTGAAGCTTTAAAATTATTAAGAAAAGGAAATAATTTCTTTAAAAAATAATCATAAAAATGCAAGTATTTAGGCATATGCTTTTTTAAAAATTCCTTTTCTCGGTCATGTTTAATCTTAGGTAACATCTTTTTCAACTTGTTTATTTTGATTTTTACTATAACATAGTCATACACATTTGACATTATATCCCTCCGTATTTGTAAAAAAACAACATTTATCCTATTTTAATATTATATAATAATAATGAGATAAAGTAAACTAATAATTAGTTTTTTGAAGCATACCGGAGCATTTACGTTCATAAACCATCTCTAATTATATTAATAATCCTTAAGCGGTTAAATAATCCTTATCCCTTATATAATTATACCATCTGCCGTATTTTTTTTACAACTACTTTAAATATAATATTTTAGTACTTATTATAAACAAAAAATTTTTATAGTTATAATTATTCATTAATTGCCTTATCATCTATTCTCTTAAATCCTTCACCAAGTACTTCATGGGCTTCATTTAAAACAACGAAGGCATTTTGGTCAATTTCTCTGATTAAATTTTTGAGTTTTGTTATCTCAGCTCTATTGATTGTTACTAATAAAACATCTTTTTCTTTTCCACTATATCCGCCATAACCTTTTAAAGCAGTTACCCCCCTACCCATATTTGTTAAGATACTGTTTTTTATAATTTGAGATTTATCTGAAATAATAAATACAGATTTAGAAATATTGAAACCTTCTTGTATGATATCAATTAACTTTGTACTAACAAATATTGTTATAGCTGCATATAAGGCTAATTCAATATCAAAAACTAAACCTGCAAGTGTAATAACCACTCCATCGATTAAAAATAAACCCTGGCCAATACTGAAATGAGGGAAAAAATAACTGGTTAAAGCGGCAATTAAATCTGTACCTCCTGTGGTTCCACCAGCCCTAAATACTAATCCCATACCTAAACCACCTAAAACTCCGCCATATATACTAGCTAAAATTACTTCATAAGTTACTGGTTCAATAATTGGTGATAAAAATTCTACCGAAAAAGACATTACTAATATCCCCCACAATGTTTTAGTACCAATACTTCCACCTAAAACATATACTGCTAGAACAAATAAGGGAATATTTATTGTTAGAATTACAATACCTACATTAAATCCAAACATATGATATAAAATAGTAGCTACACCACTTACTCCACCTGCTGCGATCTTGTTTGGAACAGTAAATAACACTAAAGATAATGCTGTAAGAACCGCACCAATAGTTACTAAAATATAATTCATTACTAAATTTTTTACTTTATAACTCATCTTAATACCTCCAATGCAACTAACCCCGTATGATTATATACGGGGTTAAAGATAAAATCAATACTAAATTTATGATTTTAACACAAAATTTACTTAAGGTTAACTTTACCTTTGTAAATTTGTCCTCTTACACTATCAATTGTTACTACTTCTCCATCTTTTAAAATATCCATTACTCCAACAGCACCAACTACAACCGGTTTATTATATTTAATACCGATAACAGCAGAATGTGAGGTAACTCCACCTTCAACTGCAATAATCCCGGCTGCTTTTTTGATTGATTCTAGGTACTGGTTATTTGTATTTCTTGTTACTATAATGTCCCCATTTTCTACTTTATTTAAAGCCTCATTTGCACTGTTTACTATTTTAACTCTTCCATGAATTATTTTTCTGCCAATTCCTTTACCTTCTACTATAGGATCTCCAACAATATCTACTTTTATTAAATTGGTTGTCCCAGGAGTACCAACAGGAACTCCTGCTGTAAGAACTACTAAGTCTCCTTCACTAACTAAATTGTTTTCCAGAGCTACATTTATTGAATTATCCATCATTTCATCTGTTGAACTACTATCTGTAGCCATAGTTGGGTATACTCCCCAACTTAAAGTTAAATCATGTAATGCCATATCATTTGGGGTTACTGCTATAATAGGTGTCAAAGAACGACATTTAGATACCATTCTAGCAGTTGAACCAGATCCTGTAGCTGTAATTATTGCATCTGCAGATAATCCAGAAGCAATTTCACATGATCCAATACTTATTGCTTCAGTAACTGTATCAGCTTTAATAGATTTACCTCTGCTTAATTTTTCTTTATAGCTATCAGACATTTCTGTTTCCCTGGCTATATTTACCATGGTATTAACTGACTGTACTGGATATTTACCTATTGCCGTTTCTCCTGACAACATAATGGCATCAGTTCCATCGAAAATTGCATTTGCAACATCAGAGGCTTCTGCTCTTGTAGGTCTAGGGTTTCTTATCATAGAATCTAACAACTGTGTTGCTGTAATTACTGGTTTTGCAGCTTCATTACATTTTTTTATAATCACCTTTTGAATAATCGGTACTTTTTCAGCTGGTATTTCTACTCCCAAATCACCTCTGGCAATCATTATGCCATCTGAAACTTCAATTATTTCATCTATATTACCGACTGATTCCTCACTTTCAATCTTCGAAATAATCTTAATATCTTGTGCCCATTCTTGTTCCAGGACTTCCCTTATTTCTAAAACATCAGAAGCCTTTCTAATAAATGATGCAGCTATAAAATGGATATTATGTTTAACACCAAAAACTATATCTTTTTTATCATTTTCAGTAATGGCTGGTAGAGTGGACTTTATACCCGGTATATTAACTCCTTTATGTGAACCTAATACACCACCGTTTATAACTGTACATACTATTTCTTTATCTTTTATTTCATTAACTCTTAATTCTATTAAACCATCATCAATTAATATTTTGTCCTCTAAATTAATATCATAAGTTAAATTATCATATTTAATTTGAAACTTATCTTTAGTTCCAATAACTTCTTCATTGGTTATTTTAATCTGGTCATTATTTTGTAAGATGATTTTACCATCTTTCATTTTACCAGTTCTAATTTCTGGTCCTTGAGTATCTAAAATTATTCCAATTGGTCTATCAACTTCTCTTTCAACTTCTTTAATTAAATCAATCCTATCTCCATGTTCTTTATGATCCCCATGTGAAAAATTTAATCTCGCAACATCCATTCCTGCTTCTGCTAACTGCTTAATTGTTTTTTTATCATTAACTGCAGGTCCAAGGGTACATACTATTTTGGTTTTTCTCAATCTTACCCCTCCTGACTATAAAGATAATATTCTTGCTAAATTATATATATCCATATCAATATTTTTTTCTTTTCTTAATGCTTCATCTAGATCAACATCTATTATATTTTTACCATCATAACCAATCATTCTGCTTTCCTTACCATTTAACAGAAGTTCTACTGCTTCAGCTCCCATTTCAGTTGATATTATTCTATCTAAAGCTGTAGGTGAACCACCGCGTTGTAAGTGTCCAAGTATTGTTACTCTTGTTTCAATAGATAGCTCTTCTCTAATATGATTTCCAATTATAGTACCAATATTTCTATCATCATTACTTTCTTTTTTTAGCTCTTTTCCAGCACCTTCTGCTACTACTATTATATTATGTAGTTTTCCTCTATCAAAACCAGCTTTACAGTTGTTTATTATATCTTCTAATCTAAACTCTATTTCAGGAATTAAAATTGATTCAGCACCACCTGCCATACCAGTATATAATGTAAGGTATCCTTTATCTCTTCCCATAATTTCAACCACAAAGGTGCGTTCATGAGAAGTTGCGGTATCCCTTACCTTATTTAAGGCATCTAAAACAGTATTCATTGCTGTATCAAAACCTATACAAAATTCTGTCATAGCTAAGTCATTATCTATTGTTGCAGGTATACCCATTACAGGCATTCCAAACTCTTCATTTAACAGTTTAGCTCCTGTTAAAGAACCATTTCCACCGATTACAATTAAACCACCGATATTTAAATCTTTTAGATTTTTATATGCTTTTTTTCTTCCTTCTTTGGTTTCAAATTCCTTGCATCTTGCAGTTCTTAAAATTGTTCCTCCGCGATGAATAATATCACCGACAGAACGTCTTGTCATCTCTGTATATTTACCGTCTATTACACCACCATAACCGTTATAAAAACCTATTACCTCTATATTTCTATAAACAGCTGTTCTGACTACAGATCTTATAGCCGGATTCATTCCTGGTGCATCTCCACCACTAGTTAGAACACCTATTTTTTTCACAATTATTCCCCCTGTCTTTTTATGTAATATTCCCAAACATATATTAAAAGAATATAATCTTTCTTAAAAGATGTCAAGGAATAGAATGTTAACAAAACATTAAATTATTATACTAATATATTGTATAAGCTTTTTCTGATATTAAATCATCTAATTTTGATTTATTTAATGACTTAAGATTAATCCAGTAATCCTTATCACTTATTATCTTTTTATTTTTATTTTTTAATATAACTGGATTATTTCCCTTATTTGATAATATAAATGATTTAATCTTTTCTATCTGTGTTATATTTAGTCCAGATAAATCAATCTCTATCAATTGAGTCTTTAAATTTACTAATTTATTTGCTATAAAGCTATCATTATCAGACTGATAACCTACTATTAAAACTGGGTTACCTTTTTTAATAAATTCAGTATATTTTTTATAGATGTCTGGAAATACGACTACATCTAAAGTGCTTTCCCAGTCCTCAACTAAAATAAATGCCATTAAGTTATTATTTTTTGTATAATGCTGTTTTACTTCTAGAATCCGACCTGCAAAACATAAATTTCGGCTGGAATTTTTATTAATACTGCAGGATGAATTAGTCAGAAGTTTTATCCTTTCTTTAAATTCATCTAACGGATGTCCTGAAACATAGATCCCTAAGTATTCTTTTTCTTGTTCTAATTTAATTTCTAAATCTATTTCATTTATATCAGGATATGTAATTTGATTGTCAAAAAACTCTTCTTCATTATCAAACATGTCAAAAAAAGATGTCTGATTTTTATTAACCTGTTTTTTACTATTAGAAATTTTTTCATATATTTCTTCATACTTAACTAAAAGCTGTGATCTTTTTAAACCTAAGTTGTCAAAACAACCAGATTTAATAAGTGCTTTAATAGTTCTGATATTTAACTTTTTAATATCAATCTTCTCTAAAAAGTCTTCTAGGGACTTATATTTATCTTTTCTCGAACTAACAATTGTTTCAATTGCATTAGTACCAAGATTTTTAATTGCCTTTAGACCAAATCTAATATCACCTGATTTATTAGGAACAAAATCATAATAACTTTCATTAATATCTGGAGGCAATACATCTAATCCTATGTCTTTAGCTTCATTTATATATTGAGAAACTTTGTCTAAGTTATTCATAACACTTGATAATAATGCAGCCATAAACTCAGAAGGGTATTTAGCCTTCAAATATGCTGTTTGATAGGCCAAAAGCGCATATGCAGCACTATGAGACTTATTAAAGCCGTAACCCGCGAAAAATTCCATTTGATCAAAAATATCATTTGCTATACTTTTTTTAATACCATTTTTCATTGCACCTTCAATAAATTTATTTCTTTCGTTTTCAATTAATTTTTTCTTCTTTTTACCCATACCTCTTCTTAAAAGATCAGCTTCTCCCATTGAATATCCAGCAAGTTTACTTGCAATCTCCATTACCTGTTCTTGGTATAAGATCATACCATATGTTTCTTTTAATATGGGTTTTAATTTAGGGTGAAGGTAATTAGGTTCTTTTTTATCATGTCTGCATTTTATATAATCATCAACTATATTACTGCCTAATGGACCAGGCCTACCTAAAGCAAGCAGGGCAATAATATCTTCAAATCGATCCGGTTTTAGTTTTTTATTTAAATCCTGAAAAAGCCTTGATTCCATCTGAAAGACGCCCAAAGTTTGACCTTGTTGAAGCATTTTATATACATCTTTATCATCACGCACAATATTTTCTATATCTATAGTAGTATTTTTATTTTTCTCTATTAAATCAAGGGCTTTATTAATTATGGTGAGATTTCTTAAACCTAAAAAGTCCATTTTCAAAAGACCCATAGCTTCTAAATCATTCATCGGAAGCTGAGTGATAACATTACCATCCTGCAGCTGTAAAGGTATTATATTTTTTAAATCTTCAGGTCCAATTATCACTCCAGCTGCATGAGTTGATATATGTCTTGGTAACCCTTCAATCGATTTGGAATAATCAATAAGTTTTTTTACTTGATCATCTTTTTTATATATATCATTTAACTTATCTATATTTTCTAAGGCATAGTCTAGATTGATACCATGATGGGCAGGTATCATTTTGGCAACTCTATCGACCTTGCCATATGAAATATCTAAAGCTCTACCAACATCTCTTACAGCAGCTCTGGCAGCCATTGTACCAAAAGTACCAATTTGTGCCACTCGCTCATTACCATACCTTTTTTTAACATATTCAATTATCTCATCTCTTCTCTCATCAAAATCAATATCAATATCAGGCATTGTTACTCTTTGGGGGTTTAAAAATCTTTCAAATATTAAACCATATTTTAAGGGGTTTATTCTAGTAATCCCTAATAAATAGGAAACCAAACTACCAGCAGCTGAACCACGCCCAGGTCCAACTCTAATATCATTTTTTTCAGCATACTTAATAAAGTCCCAAACAATTAGAAAATATGAAATATAACCCATCTCTTCTATAATATCTAATTCATAGTTCATTCTTTCAAGGGCTTTTTCATTATCTTGTAACCCTCTTTCTTTTAAACCTTTTTCACAGAGGTTTTTTAGATATAAAGCAGAATTACTTTCTTCTACATCTGGATAACTCGGTAAATAAAAGTCATTATTATCAATAGTTATATTTACTCTGTTACTAATTTTTAAAGTGTTTTTATAGGCACTTTCTAATTCGGGAAATAGTTTATACATTTCAAGAGAACTTTTAAAATAAAATTGATCATTAGGAAATCTCATCCTGTTTTCATCTTTTATTGTTTTACCGGTCTGTAAAGCTAAAAGTACATCATGTACATCTGCATCTTCTTTATTTTCATAATGAATATCATTGGTTATTATCATAGGAACATCTATACTATTAGATATCTTAATTAATGATGAATTTACCTTTTTTTCATCTGTTAAACTGTGGTCCATAAGTTCAAGATAAAAATTATCTTTTCCGAAGATCTGTTTGTACTCATTAATAATATTAATAACATCATCTTTACTTTTATCATTTAATATTGCCTGTGGTATCTCGCCCTGTAAGCAAGCTGAAGAGGCAATAATTCCTTTTCTATATTTATATAATAAATCTTTATCAACTCGAGGTTTATAATAAAAGCCTTCTAACCAGGAAGCTGATACAATTTTCATTAAATTATGTAAACCTTGATTATCTACAGCTAACAATAATAGATGATATCTTTTTCTCACTGACTTATCAAACCTGTCTGTTGGTGACAGATAAACCTCACAACCTATTATTGGTTTAATATTATTATTTTTAGCTATTTTATAAAACCCATACATACCATACAACACACCGTGGTCTGTTACTGCAACTGCCGGCATATTTAATTTCTTTGCTTTTTTTACTAACCTTTCTAGTCGTAAAGCACCATCAAGTAAACTATATTCTGTATGGTTATGTAAGTGTACAAATTTATCAACCATTTTGCTTCTCTCCAATCTATTGAAAGTTGATTAATTCTGTTGTTTTTATTGTATAATTTCTATAATATGTTATAATACAAGTAGATAATTATATGGAGGTGTAATTTGTGAAAAAAGAAGAAGTAAAAGATGTTCTAGATCAAATCCGTCCAGGCCTTCAAGCTGATGGTGGAGATGTGGAACTTGTTGAAATAACTGAAGATGGTATAGTAAAAGTTAGATTAGTTGGTGCCTGTCATGGATGTCCAATGTCTACTTTAACATTAAAAAACGGTATTGAAAGAACTTTAAAAAAGAAACTTCCTGAAGTAAAAGAAGTTGTAGCCGTTTAATTAGTCATTAAGCACCCTTTAAAGGGTGCTTTTTTTATTTTTAATCATTATTTTCTTTTTCTGGTTCAATACCTAAATCAAGATCCCCAAATACAATTTTTTGGATATCATTTAACATAATGTTGATTTGATATTCAGCCTGTAAATATTCTTTGAGGTTTGAATTTAATTCAACTAACTCTCTCAAATTCTCTAATTTTTCTTTTTCCTCTTCACTTAAATCTTCACCTGAAAGTTGTTTTGCCTGTAGTTTCATCTGTTTTTGCTGAAAATCTAATAACATCTCTTTAGTTTTTTCGTTATTTGTAACTTTCTCACGTTTTTTTAAATACTCTTTGTATTCATCGGACTTTTTGATTTGTTTGGCCATTCTGTTTGCAAGATCATATACAGACATTACTAACTCCTCCTTTATATTTTTATCTATTTAATATAATATCATAAAAATTCATTATTTTAAATTTACTCGT
>JBNJDV010000042.1:0-13797 GCA_051745185.1 Bacillota bacterium | reverse complement strand
ATGCAATTAGATATTACAGAAAGAAAAAAACAAGAAAAAATTATTAAAAGACAACGTGAAATTATCGAGCAATTGCATTCTACTGCATTAGAATTTATGGAAATTGAGACCGAAACAGAGATACTGGAAATGACTATACAAGCTGCTAATAAAATGCTTGACTTCGAATTTTGTAATATTAGTCTATTAAAAGATGACAAACTTGTCTGTAAAGTATCAACTGCTGAAAAACAAAAACCTATTAATTTAGATGAAGGGGTAGCTGGTGAAACTTTCAAGGAGAGTAAAAGTATAATTATAGATGATTTTGACAACCACCCTAATATTGTACCAGAATATAAAAAGTATAAGTCTGGTATAAGTATTCCTATAAAAAAACTGGGTGTTTTTCAGGCGATGTCAAAAGAGAGAGCAGGGTTCAGTAAAGAGGATCTGAAATTGGCTGAACTTCTAATTTCCCATACTGCTTCATCTTTGGAAAGAATTTATGCAGAAAAAGAAATTAAATATAAAAGTTTTCATGACAAACTTACTGATTTATTTAATAGAAGATTTTTTGAAGAAGAATTGGAGAGATTGGATACTAAGAGGCAACTACCTTTAAGTATAATTATGGCTGATATAAATGGTTTAAAAAAAATTAATGATTCATTAGGCCACAAAAAAGGTGATGAATTAATTATTAAAACCGCTGATATACTTAAAAAAGTTATGAGAGATGAGGATATATTAGCCCGTTGGGGTGGAGATGAATTTTCGATTGTACTTCCAAAAACAAGTAAACAACAAGTCCAAAATATTATAAAGAGGATCAATGAAGAAACTCTAAAAACAAAAGAAGACCAGTTAACAGTTTCTATAGGTATTGGATCAGCAACTAAAATAAAAGTTGATCAGGATATAACAGAAATTTTAAAACAAGCAGATAGGTCTATGTATAAAAATAAGTCTTCAAGTAGAGATTAGTGTTTATAATAAATATTAAACATTCCTGCAAATCATTTTTAACTATCAAATATATATTGATCGAATTATGAACTTTCCACTTAAATTTGATATTTAGGTGGAGTTTTTTTATTTCTAGATAATAATACTTCTCTTTAAGAAAAACCAAATGAACTTATATAGAATTAAAAGTACTTATAAATAAAGGAATTTCTGATAATTTATAGAAATTATTATAGGATTTCATTATATAATTTTTCAATAAAAAAATACATATTTTATAATTATGTTTTAATCAATCAAATTATTCTAGGCTAGTTTTTTGTCCAGGAAATCCAAGTTATTTCAAATAAAATTGGAGGAAGTCAAATGAAAATCATTAATATATTAAAAAAAGGATTACAAATGTTAAAAATAAGTATAAAAAGATATCCTTATGCTTTATTATTTTCAACTATCACAACAATTATTATGATATATTTAGTAAACACAGAAGGTTACTATGACAATGAAATAGAAGACATGATTGGCCGGTTGGCAATGACAACTGCTTTAGGATTTCCTCTCTTTTTAATAATTAAAAGTGTTTTTGAAAGAAAAGATAACTTTAAAAATATTAACAAAGTATTTATTAGAATTACTGCTTTGGTCATATTGGTTAGTTATTACTTTTTATTATTACAAGAAATGAATATGGTATCAATTACAAGATATATGGCAGTAAATCTTTCATTGTATTTATTGTTTTTAGTTATTACATATTTTTATAAGAAACAAAAATTTGAACTCTATGTAATAAAAATATTCACTAGACTGATTATTACCTTTATATATACATTTGTATTAATAGCAGGTATTTCAATAATCTTTTTAACCTTAAGAGAGCTGCTTAACATTAATATTCCAAATACTTTATATTTAAGTAATGCTTTATTTATGATGGGGATTTTTGCACCGATATTTTTATTAGCACAAATTCCAGGACAAAATGAAGATATAACTTTAGAAGAGTATCCTAATATATTTGAAATACTATTAACCTATATTATTATGCCTTTAATAAGTGTTTATACCTTAATACTATTTGTATATTTTTTCAAGATAATTATAATACAGGAGTTGCCCAAAAATTTGGTAACACATCTTGTTCTCTGGTATGCTTCACTTAGTATTATAGTATTATTTTTCATCTCTCCAATAAAGTCTAAAAATAATTGGAATAATACATTCATCAAATGGTTACCTAAAGCATTAATTCCTTTAGTATTAATGATGTTTTTAGCCATTGGTATTAGAATAAATACTTATGGAGTAACTGAAAGTAGATACTTTGTTGTAGCATTAGGAATTTGGATTATATTTGTAGCTTTTTATCATATTTTTTCTAAAAAGAGAAATAATATAGTACTTCCGCTTTTTTTGGCTATTATTGCACTTTTATCTGTTTTCGGACCATGGAGCAGTTATTCAGTTTCTATGTATAGTCAAAATAATAGATTTGAAAGTATAGTCTATAAATATAATATGGTAAGCAATAATACAATAGTAAAAAAAGATATTGAAATTTCAGATGAAGATAAAAAAGAAATACAGGCAATTATAAGATACTTTAATAACAACCATGAAATTGCAGATGTTAGATATTTACCACAAGATTTTAAAACTACTGATACAAATAATTTGTTTGGTTTTGATTATCATAAAAGTTTTGATCCAAATGAAATGCAATACTTTTTATATAATTTAAGTAGAAGTAAAAAGGGAATTAATATTAAAGAATATGATTACTTTTTCCATATATCAAATAACATTAATGAAATTAAGTCAAACGAGAATGATTTGATTGTGAAAATAAATAAATCAAATGATGAAATAACTATCATGAGAAATACTAATGTGTTATACCAAAAACCATTAATTCCAGTAATTTATGAATTTTATCTGCAAAACAAAGATATTTCTTTTGAAGAACTTAATCAAGATGATTTTATCTTCATTGAAGAAAATGAAAATATAAAAGTTAAGATGATATTTAATTCAATCAATGGCAGAATAGAGGATCCAGAAAACAAAGAGGTTGATCTAAGAACAATAGATTTCTATTTGCTAATTGATGATAAAAATTAAATGATATACATAAAACAAAATTAATATTAAACTAAGGAGTGGATACATTTGGCAGATTATGAACAATTAGCAGAAGCAGTAATAAAAGGTAATATGGATTCAGTTGTTGAGTTGACTAATGAGGCTGTTGAAGAAGGTATAAAACCAAATGAGATAATTGAAAATGGTTTAATTCGTGGGATGAATGTTGTAGGAAAAAGATTCAAAGCAGGAGATATGTTTGTACCTGAGGTATTAATGGCAGCTAAAGCAATGAAAGATGGAATGAATATAGTTAAACCATTACTTCTAGAAGGAGAAATGTCATCTAAGGGTAAGATACTCTTGGGAACAGTATCAGGTGATTTACATGATATTGGCAAAAATTTAGTGGGTATGATGATTGAAAGCAGTGGAATGGAAATAATAAATGTAGGCACAGATGTTTCACCAGAGGAGTTTGTTGAAAAAATAAGAGAACATAAACCAGATGTCTTAGCAATGAGTGCATTACTCACTACAACAATGTTGTCAATGCAAGATACTATTGAAGTTCTCAAAGAGGAAGGATTAAGGGATTCAGTAAAAGTAGTAGTTGGTGGAGCACCTGTTACACAAGAATTTGCTGATAAAATTGGAGCAGATGGTTGGGCACCTGATGCAGCTTCAGCCAAAGATTTAGTATATGATTTAATTAATTAAAAGAATACTTTATTAAAATGGTAAAATATGATGGAGGTATAAAATGGCTTATTTAATTACAAAGACTTTGATTTCAGCTGTTATTATAACAGCTGTTTCAGAGATATCAAAACGTAGTTCTTTGTTTGGTGCAATACTAGCTTCTTTACCGTTAGTATCTTTTTTGGGAATGATCTGGCTATACATAGATACTAATAGTGTACAAAAAGTTGCAGAGCTATCTTACAGTGTGTTTTGGATGGTTATCCCATCATTATCATTATTTATAGTTTTACCATTATTGTTAAAAAAATATAATTTTTATTTATCATTAACAGTGGCTACAACAATTATGGTTTGCTTTTATTTTTTAATGATAAAAGTCTTAAGCCATTTTGGAATTACAATTTAAAAATTAAAATTACTATTACAATAAAAACAAATATAAAAATAATATATATAAAATACCGGCTAGCTGTAAAATGCTTAGCCGGTATTTTTTTCATAAAAGGTTTTTATGAAAAAAGATTGTCTATATCTTTAACAACCTTTTTATTTAATTTATTTTCTGAAACCATTTGATAAAGAATTTGTACTGAGTCCTGATGGTTATAAGCTTTTCTATAAGGTCTATTTTCTCTAAGTGCTTCATAGATATCAAGAGCTGCCATTATTTGAGAAGGGAAGTCCAATTGTTTTTTTGTGAAACCGTATGGATAACCTGATCCATCATTTTTTTCATGATGGTTTGAGGCCCATTCTTTAATATCAGAAAAATTTTCAATAGGTTCTAATACTTTTCTGGTATAAAAACTATGAGCTTTGATTTCTTCATATTCTTCATAAGTTAATTTAGTTGGTTTATCTAAAATCTCATTAGATATTGCTAATTTTCCTATATCATGTAAGTTAGCTGCAATCATTAATTTATATTTTTTTTCTTCTTCAAATTTATAATAATCACTCATTATTCGTATTTTTTCACTGAGTTCAGTAGAATGATTTTTTGTATATTTGGATTTGGAATCAGTAATTTCAGAAAAAATGGCAGTTAAACTTTCAAGCCTATTATAGGAATAATCTTTATAAAAATCAGGAGTTTCACTTTTTATTGCATTCAATATAAATTCATCTTGTAAATTCAACCAAAAAGTTTCGTGTTTTGTTAAAGAACATATAATATCTATTAATTCTGGTGAAAATTTTTTATTTTTTTGTTGTTTGATTTTATTTATAAGACCTGATTTTTTAATATTTGGTTTATAGTTTAGTTCAAAAAAATCTGCTAATGAGATTATTTGAGAAAAGAGAGGAATCTCTTCTTTAGACTTACCAAAAAAACCGCTGCCGTCATAATTTTCATGGTGGTACAAAATTATATTCTCATAATCACTGAATATAGGGAATATATTTATAGTATTTTCACCAATTATACAGTGATCTTTTTTCTTTTCTAATTCTATTTTACTTACATTATCTTTATTTTTAACCCCACCAATATCATGCAAAATTGCAAACCCCATAAGAATAAAGAGTTCTTTATTACTTAGTTTATAATGTTCTCCGATCTTAGTTGCAATATATGCAACTCTTCTTCCATGGTTTGAAATTTCATCAAGAATATCAATTTCAATAAAATCAAGCAAAAATGATATTGATATAAAGAATTGTTTTATATTAAATTTCATAACTTAAATTCCTTTCCTGATTTGTTTTCTTAGTCTTGATTACATTTATTATAAGTTAAATAGTTAACATTATCAATTATTAGTTGGGTAATAATACAAATAAACTTGACAAATAAGGTAGGATTAATTATAATAGGTTTTGGAAATGAAAATCATTATCAAAAGGAGTGAAAATATGAATAAAATTTATAAACTGAATATAATTTTTGTATTATTAATAATTTTGTCTTTCACAACTGTTATAGGTGCAGCAGGAGAGGTAAACTTATATACTAATAGGCACTATGATACTGACGAACTATTATTGGAAGAATTTGAAGAAGATACTGGTATAGAGGTCAATGTACTAAAAGGTGGTTCAGATGAATTAATAGAGAAAATATCAAGAGAAGGAGAAGATACTTCTGCTGATCTATTAATAACAGCAGATGCAGGTCGTTTACATAGAGCCAAAACAATGGGCTTGTTACAACCTGTAGAAAGTGAAGTATTATTTAGTAATGTACCTGAAAATTTGAGAGATGAAGAGAGTTATTGGTTTGGATTAACTGTAAGAGGTAGAGTAATTGTTTATGCAAAAGACCGTGTAGATGAAAATGATTTGAGTTCTTATGAAGAACTAACAGATCAAAAATGGAATGATAAAATATTAGTAAGATCTTCTTCTAATATATATAATCAATCTCTTTTAGCTTCATTTGTTGAACTTTATGGAAGAGATTGGGCGGTAAATTGGGCTGAAGGAATAGTTGAAAACATGGCAAGAAAACCTCAAGGAAATGATAGAGCACAGGCAACTGCAGTTGCTGCAGGCCAGGGTGACATTGCCATAATGAACACTTATTATCTAGGTAAAATGTTAAATTCTTCTAATTCAGAAGAAGTTAAAGTAGCTAAACAGCTAGAGGTATTTTTCCCTGAAAGGACTCATATAAATGTTAGTGGTATAGGATTAACAAAATATGCTAAAAACAAAGAGAATGCTGTAAAGCTTATGGATTATTTAACTTCAAAGAAAGCTCAAGAGATGTTTGCTAAAGCAAACTATGAATATCCAGTTAATAGTGATGTTGAACCTTCCGATTTACTAAAATCCTGGGGTGAGTTTGAAACACAAGATATAAACTTATCTAGTCTTGGAGAGAATAATAAAGAGGCTTATATGATATTTAATCAAGTTGGATGGAAGTAAGGTATAATTATAGAACAGCCTAATTTTAGGCTGTTCTATAATCTATTGAGGAGAAAAAATATATGTTGAATAAAATTGGATTAAAGAACAAATGGTCTATGATTAGTTTGATCATTATCATTTTTATAACTTTACCTAGTGTTTTCATATTTTTAGGGTTATTTGACCAGACAAGTGAGAACTGGATACATATAAAAACATATTTATTAAAAGACTATGTAATTAATTCATTTATTTTAACATTTTTTACTGGATTATTTAGTATCGTAATTGGAGTTAGTTTAGCCTGGATAGTAAATGCATATGATTTTAAATTCAGCAGTTTTTTTAAATGGGCATTGATACTACCTCTGGCTATTCCACCCTATATTGGTAGTTATACCTATGTAGGTTTGTTAAACTATACTGGAGTAATACAGACTTTTTTTAGAAATAGTTTTTCAATAACTATAAATCAATCTTTATTAAATATAATGAATTTACCTGGAGCAGTATTCATTTATACTATCTTTTTATACCCATATGTTTTTTTGATTACAAATGCTTTTTTTAAAAAACAGTCTGCTTCTATTATTGAAGTCTCTAAAACACTGGGAAAAGGCCCCTTTGAAATATTTCTAAAGATTATGTTACCTTTAAGCAGGGGAGCTTATGTTGGGGGAGCCACATTAGTAGTTTTAGAAGTTTTAAATGACTATGGAGTTGTGAAATACTTTGGCATATCAACTTTTAGCACTTCAATATTTCAAACCTGGTTTTCTTTAGGAGATATAAACTCTGCTATTAGGTTATCAGCATATTTAATGGCATTTGTTTTTTTAGTTTTATTAGTTGAAAGAGTTTCAAGGGGAGATAAAAAGTATAGTTACAGCAGTACAAATGTAAAGCCCTTAAAAAAATATAAGTTAAAAGGTTGGAAAAGTTGGTTTATGTTCTTCTTCCCAGCCAGTATTTTTTCAATAGGCTTTTTAATTCCAGTAGCACAGTTAATTTACTGGAGTATAATTAGTTATGGTAATATTGCAGAACTTAATATATTAAACACATTATTGAATTCTATTGGAGTAAGTTTAATTGGTTCGATTTTAATAATCATAGCAGCTGTGATTATAGCTAATACAGTAAGAATTAATAATGATTTTTTAACAAAAAATTATGCCAGAATTGCAATAATGGGTTATTCAATTCCCGGAGCAGTTATTGCTGTAGGAGTTATGATATTTTTTCTAAAACTTGATTCTTTAATTAATTTGATAACCAGTTATAATAGTGGATTAATTTTAAGCACAACAATTTTTATGTTGATTTTTGCATACTTCATTAGATTTTTAGCAATTGGGTTTAACTCTGTTGAATCTGGTTTTCAAAAGGTAGGATCAAATTATTTTGAAGCTTCGCGAACCTTAGGAAAATCAATTACTGAAACATTTTTTAAAGTTGACTTACCAATGGTAAAGCCATCTTTAATTAGTGGGTTTTTATTAGTTAGTATAGAAATATTAAAAGAACTTCCTTTAACTTTAATATTAAGGCCGTTTAATTTTAATACATTAGCAACCCGAGCTTTTGAATATGCAAATGATGAAATGATCCATGAGTCAGCAGTACTATCCTTAATACTAATAATAGTTAGTGTGACCTTAGTATATGCATTAACATCTTTTAAAAGGAAAGGAAAAGGATAAATATGTTTTTAGAAATGAAAGATATAGACTTTTATTATAATAAAAAAGAAAATAATATACTTGACCAGTTTACTTTATCTATAAAAAACGGAAAAACATTAAGTATTTTAGGAGAGAGTGGTAGTGGTAAGAGTACTATTTTAAGATTGATTGCTGGATTAGAAAAACCAAGCAAAGGAAAAATATTAATCGATGGAGAAATAATGAATGGAAATAATACTTTTATACCACCAGAAAAAAGAAAGGTGGGAATGGTTTTTCAAGATTATGCTCTTTTTCCACATATGTCAGTTTATGAAAACATTAACTTTGGAATAAGTGATCTACCAAAAGATATTAGAAAAAACAAGATTACTGATACATTAAAATTAGTTGAACTACTAGAATTTAAAGATAAGTATCCTCACCAAATAAGTGGTGGACAACAACAGAGAACTGCATTGGCAAGAGCAATTGTTACAGAACCTAAAATCCTATTATTAGATGAACCATTTAGTAATTTGGATACAAACTTAAAGCACAATATAAGAAATAAATTAAGTAAGATAATTTCAAAAATAAATATCACAACTATTATTGTATCTCATGATAAACAGGATGCTTTATCTCTAGCTGATGAACTTATAGTATTAAAAAACGGAAATATCGTACAACAAGGTGAACCCAAGAATGTAATTTCAATGCCTAAAACGGAATATACCAAAGGTATTGTGTTTTAAAATCAAATATTTACTTTTTAAGTTGATTAATAACAAAAACATATTATTTATAATAGTTGATATAGTAACTATCAGGTAGTTGTAATTGATATAAAACGTTGCTTTAACCAATTTTTTATGATAAAATTATATATACAAAGAAACAATAAATATTGAATGAAAAAGGCAAACCATACGTGAGTTTGGGACGCAAAGCTGAGGGTCTTATGTATTTTAAGATAGCCTAGCTACCATATGACAGAGTCTATGGCCCTTAAGTCAATAGGCTTTTTTATATTTAATAAGCTTATTGGTCAATATTATATTATTAACTAATATTTTGAAGGGGGAAATTTTTTATGAGAATTAACAGTTTAAAAGTATTATCCTTAACTTTGGTATTTTTACTATTACTAGTACCAGCTGCTTTGGCACAGGAAACAACCGATAGTTTTGATGACATCGACTTTAGTGAGTATGATTTAGGAGACTTAACGGACGAACAGATTGAAAGTTTAAGAGCTGAATTAAGTGAGCTTTATGATAGTGTTGATGAAGTTGATAGAGAAGCAATTATGACAGCCTTAGAAGATTTAGAATTTGAAGATGTTGAATTTGAAAGTCTGGGCCAAGAACTTTCAACAAAAATAGAAGAGTTTAAAAATGATCCAGAAAATGAAGACTGGACAGGACAAGATCTTTCAGGTATGATTCAAGAATTTTTAGATGAAAAGATTGAGAATAGAAATAAAAATAAAGTTGAAATACAAAATGAAGAACAAAATAACAATAATAATCAAGTAGCACAAGAAAATAAAGAAAATGCTAAAAATAAGGATAAAAGTAATAATGGCAAAAGTAAAGGAAAATAAAAAATAAGATATGATTTAATTAATAGCTCTTAACAGGGCTATTTTTTTTTGCTTTTTTTACTCATATCAATATTATAGCTGATTTATAAAGGTGAAAATCAACTTATATAGAACTATAAATAAGAATAAATATTATGAAAATCAACTAATCTACCTGTATAAAATACTATTTGGAGGATAATATAATGAATAAGCTCTCAATTCGAGATATATTGAACAAGAAATTTACTCGTTTTTCCATTGCCCTATTATTGATTATTATTATTTCATTTGGTCTAATTATTTCGACATTTTACTTTATGGTTTACAGCAGAGAAAAACAGGATGCAGAAAATGATATAGATTACTATTTTAGCACACTTACAAATAATATGAATAGCCTAGAACGTTTTTATAAAGAAAAATCAAGAGAACAGTTATACTATGTCTATAGGAACTATTTAAATGAAAATGATGTTAATATTGAACAGTTAATGGTAAATGTAAGAGAAGGAATAAGGGGTGATCAACCTCTCGGTCCTGATATTGATAACATATACTATTATCTAATTAATGAACAGGGCATAATTGAAAAGACCGATTATGAAACCGATTTAGAATTAGACTTATCTCAATTTCCTGAATTTTGGGTTCAATTACAAAACCTATCATCAGGTGAAGTATTTTTACCTGCTATAGATGATGAAACCCGAACCGGAAGACTCAAACTATATTAATACATAAAACTACCTAACCAAAAAATATTTGAAATTGGAATTGCCTTTGATAACATTGGTGAATACATTATTAATGATCTTAACTCACTTATTGATAATGATACTGAGATAATGATGTTCAGTCATGATTATCAACCTTTTTTTACTCCAGATATTGAACTTACTGAAGATGAAAAAAATCTTTTCATTAATTCAGTAGAAGAAAACTCAGTTATAAAAAAAGATACAGGACCTTTTAAACAGACCTATTATAGGGGTTGGCAGTATGGTAATCTATCTGATTTTAATAATAAGTTTGTAAAGGTAAATGTAGAGTATAGTTCAATACGATTAATTTCTATATATTCATTACTTTTTGTTATTTTAATATTATTAATGTTTTTCTGTTTAGGTAAAAACATTAAAGGTTTTGTAAACAACTTGACCGGTTCATTAATAAATATATCTATAATAATGAAAGACTATTCAAATGATTTCAAAAACAGTAAATTAGATCAGGATAATTTAGATATTGAAGATACAAACATAAAAGAAATTGAAGAAATAAAAAATAATTTCTTTAATTTAACAGATGAAGTAAATGAAAACTATAACAAAATTGATACATATAACAAAAAATTAACAGAAGTCAATGAGAAACTCAAAAGTTCAATAGAAGAAAAAAACAGATTAAATGATCGATTTGATAATTTAATAAGTCTTTTATCATTTGTGGGAAAAACATTTAATAATGACAGTGATTTTTTAAGCAAACTACTTGATACAGCAATTAAAATAATACCTGAAGCTGATTATGGTAGTGTCTATACATATGAAGATGGTAAAGTAAACTATGTGGACTGTGTAGGTTTTGATTTAGATAAATTAAAACAAATAAATATTCCATCAGAGGACTTCAATAAATCTGAAAATTCGATAGAAATTGTAAATGAATTTAATCATCTAAATAATAAAACCGTAAACAAAAAAGATTATGAGATAATAAATGAAACCTTAAAAACAATAAAAGAAACTTTAATCTGTGACCTATCTGTTAAAAACAATAAAAAAGCGGGTATCAGCATTGATATTGCAGCAGATAGTGACCAAACCTTCAAAAAAGATTCCCTGCGTGTATTTGAAGCATTTCAAAGTATCTCTGAAACATTTTTTGAATTAAAAGAGTATAACAAACTTCAAAAACGGTTTGCCAAAGAGTTAATAACTTCAATCATTCAGTTAATGGAGATGTATGATACCTATACAAAAGGACATTCAGAAAATGTTGCTAATCTATCTGTCCAGATTGCTGAAAGAATGGGTTTATCAAAAAAAGAGAAAAATGATATTTATTGGGCAGGAATGGTTCATGATATAGGCAAACTGTTAATCCCACTTAGTATTTTAAATAAAAGCAGTAGTTTAAATCAAAAAGAAGCAAGTTTGATCCAAAAACATCCTTACTGGGGATATAAGGCATTAAGCAATTCTAAAACTTTACGTCATGTATCAAAATATATACTTTATCATCATGAAAGATGGGATGGAAAAGGATATCCAGAAGGCATATCTAAAGATGAAATACCACTTTTAGCACGGATTTTAACTGTAGCAGATGCCTGGGATGCAATGACCTCCAAAAGGGCTTATCGTGATTCACTAACCAGAGACCAGGCAGTTGAGGAGTTAATAGCAAATAGAGGAACACAGTTTTCACCCGAAGTAGTAGACATATTTTTAGAGATTAGAGGTGTGAAAAAAAATGGAAAAAATTTATCTTGAAGTATTTGAGTTAAATCCAGATCCATGTTTTATCATAGATAATAACAAAAATATAAGAATGGTTAATAAAGAGTTTTGTGATCTTACCGGATACAAATAAAAAAGAAATTAAAGAAATTGAAAAAAGAATCCAAAATAGTTTTAGTGATACAGATATAAAAGGTAATTTTTTAAAAAGTTTCTACAGGCTGGGCTTTAAAAACAAAAAAATGTCAATTTAAAAAATACTGTAAAAAAATCTGATGATAACATGTACAAGATGAAACAAAAAAACAAGGAAAATAATTTAAAAAAAAGTTAAGTATAGTAAAAAACAGACAAAAAGTTGTTTTTAATCAATCGCCAATTGCAATCTGTATTGCTGACTTTCATCTAAACTTTGTTGATGCAAATAAGAAATACTGTGAATTAGTTGGTTATAACCTGAAGGAATTAAAAGAGAAGACTTATCTTGATATAACAAAAGAAAATCATAAATCCAAAAACCTTAAATATACCGAAGCTATGAAAAATGGAAATATAGAATACTTTGAATTAGAAAAAACATATATAAAAAAAGATGGAAGTGAAGTAGATGTTTCATTAAAAGTTAAACTTATCAGTGACTATAAGGGAGAACCGGTTTTCATAATAGCATTTATTGAAAAAAAGTAATAATTGAACTTTTTTAATTTGTTTTCCAAATAATAAATGATATAATTCATTAGAGGTGAGGACCGGATGGAAATAAAGGAAAGCACATTATTAGAAAAAATAGACAGTATATTTGAAAAATTTTTTAAAACAGACAAAAATATTTTAGAAGATATTAAAGCAAACCAAGATGAGCTAAATAATCTAATTATAGCTAACTTAAATAGACTTGATGATAAAAATATTACTGTTTTAAATAACTTTTCAGAGGAAATATTATCCGGTCTTCAACATAGAGATATAGATAAGATTGATCAAAACTATTTAATAAAAGGGAAAAATCTAAAAATTATGGATATAACAGAGGATAAGAGAAAATTAGAGCCTAAAGGTAATTTTAAAAAAAGGAAATTACACACCAATGATATTTTAATTAGAATAAAAGGAAAAGTAGGTCCAGCTGCAGTAGTAACAGCCGATATGGAAAACATGTACTACTATAACGATATTGCGCGAATCAGGGTTAATAATGACCAGGTAATACCTCAGTATTTATGTCTATATTTAAACAGTTTTATTGGAAGACATTATTTAGATAGTCTTAAGAAAACTAAATCAATGAAATATATTAAAATTAGTTCATTGAAAAATCTACCGGTCTTAAGACCACTTTTGGGTGACCAGTGGAAAATAGTACAGAACTTTTATGTTGAAAAAAACATTTTAGAGGTCATGCAGTCTGATTAATTTTTAAATTAACCAAGTATAACTACTTGACAGTACATACCCCTAATGCTATAATATTCTTTAGTGTTGTAAC
>JBNJDV010000041.1:0-13956 GCA_051745185.1 Bacillota bacterium | reverse complement strand
TCATCCCCGCCCTTTTACAAGAACGAGGCTTTCTCGGCTGAATTCGGTAAGTTAATTCTATTATTTTTATATTCTTTTTAACTCTAAAGTGTTATATTTGTTTCGGTCAAATATTTCCATAACCTCACTCTGATGTGATTTTACAGCCTGACTAAATTGATAGTATTTAGAACTTTTATAGTTTTTGTTTTTCCAATAGTATTCATCTCGGCTTATATTCATGTTTGGTAAGAAATAAGACTTATTATATCTTTGTTCAACTCCCTTAAAAAACCATTCATATCTATAATAATCATCTATTTTACAGTTAAAGAGTCCTTCACTTAATAATTTATACTTATTTATTCTTCTATTTATATCTTCTTGACTACATCCTTTAATTGAAAAAACTTCTTTTAATTTGTTAATAAATTTTTTGGATATGGTTTTTGATTTTCCCAAAAAGTTTTTATAATATTTTAAAAGAAAAATAGCAGCTTCAATAAATCTCTCATTATTATCAACAATTTCATTTTCAGAGATCAGCCTCTCATCTTTCCAAACCTTTGACACTAAATCCGGATTATGTTTAGCATCTGCATGTCCAATATCTGGTATAGCTTCATTTAATACTCCACTCATACCGTTGAAATAAGAAAAATAACCAACAAAGTTTTGATGAGCCCAGGTATCTACATAACAATGAGAAGCAATTCCCAATCTATACAGGTTATTGGCTTTAGCTGCATTTTTTATTATCCTTTGTGCATTTAAACTATTAGGGGTTGTATTTAATATATGATACGTCCCATCTTTTCTTCTAGCACCAACTTGATCATAATCACCAGGTACAAAATGAAAAACCGGATAGATTCTAAATAATTCATCTTCCGGTTTCAAAATATTAGCGGTTTGGCTAATATATGTTTTATATGTTTCATCTTTATTATTTTTAATATAGTTGATTTCAACATTGTCATCAACTAACTGTGAAGATGTAGCTATAATATTAGCTGATTTTTTATCAAAACCTGCTTGTAATGCTATAAGATAAGTAACATAGTAATGAAACTCAATATCCAAGTTGACCACCCTAAATTATTTTCTTATTGTTTTGCTAAAATCTGTAAGATCAGTTCTTTCTTCAAAGCCAATCTTTTTATAAAACTTTTTTACTTTTTCATTTCGATTTTCAACAAATAAATGAACTTTAATTACTTGTAATTCTTCAAATCTTTTCATTAGCTCATCCATCATTTCTCTTCCCAATCCCTGTTTTTGTAACTCAGGATTAACTGCTAAATGGTGGACATAGCCTCTTCTGCCATCAAATCCTCCCATTACTACTGCAACGATTTCATTATCTATTTCACCAACTAAACAAGTATAAGGATTCCTCTTGATCATCCGATCAATCTCATTTTTTTGATCTGAAGTTTTCAAAATTATATCTGATATTTCCCAAAGCTCATAAACCTTTTTGTAATCCTCAATAATCATTTCACGAATATCCATATTTACTCACCTCAAAGTATTATTTAAAAGAAGTATCTTAAAAGTCTCAAATTCCAAAGCAATGGTTTTTCTTTGAAATTATCATTATTTATTATTTTTTCAACATATTCCATTTCAATAGTTATTCTAGCTTTAAACATTTCTTGACCTCTAATTGCATTTGCTTTACTAGGATTACCTAAATAGGGTTTCATATTTTTATCATTGATCCATGCTAGATTTACTGCTAAATGATTTAAACTATCACTCTCAAATAAATTTGCTGCCGACTTTAAAATCTTTGCTAGTCCGTTATATTTTAAAACTTGAAACTCCTCTAAATCTTTATAGTCTTCTCTCACATCCTCAGAAGAAAGATGAAGCATTAGTGAGGTTTCATTATTTCCCGCATGAAGGTCTTTATCATCACCTATTTCTCCTTCTTTAGCGTTTATTTTATCTAATAATTTTTTATCTTTTTTAATCATCAACTTAAAAAAATAATTAAACGGGTCAATTAATTTAAAGTCTAATTTTCTCCTGGCTTTATGAGCGGCAGCCTCAACAGCCATTTGATGAGCCGGTCCTCCATGATTATCAGCTAAGATTAAGTATTTAAAACCTAATTTATTTAAATTAATACAAAAATCATAAAGAATTTTTTCTAAATTTCTAGCCTTTATTTCAATAGAACCGTCTACAGGCAATAAAGAAGCCCCCAAAGCTAATGAAGGCAGTTTAATAATTTCATAATCTGGATATTTTATATTTAATTTTTCATTGTATTTTTCTAATAACTTATCAGAAACAATTAAATCTGTTCCTAATGGTAAGTGCTTGCCGTGAGTTTCAAGCGGACTTAATGACATAAGAAAGATCGTCTTTTCTCTATCTAGTTTTTCAACTTCTTTATAAGTCATATTTTTATATTCTAACATATAAATCCTTCCATCTTAAGTTTATAATGATATTTTATTTAATTATCTCCACCCATTTATCAGCTGTACTTTTTACAGAAAACTCAATTGCCTTTCTTGCAGACTTTTCCATATACTTATCATATAATTGATAATCATTAAATAGTTTAAAAATTGCATTAGATAAAATTATTTCATTTTTATTTAGTACCTTACTTGTTGTATTAAGTCCATTATCAGATACAGGAACCAATATACCGTATTCAGCCAGAAATGGTTCAGATAATCTCTCAACATAATTGTTAGGACTAAGAAGTCTAATAATCTCTTCATAACAAGCTGTGGAAACTATCGGTCTTGCACAGGCCATAGCATCAAGTATACTGTATTTATTATATTCAAAATGTGAACTTAACACATATACATCGGAACGTATCAAATATTTATACGGGTTTTCTAATTCTTTTATAATCTTTATATCATCTTCCATGTTCATGCTATTTATTAATTCATCTAAATCTTCATATAATGGACCATCACCTATTATTAACAGTTTTATATCCTCAATTTTTTCTTTTAATCTAAAAAAAGCTTTTATAAGATGCCATTGCCCTTTATATTCAGCTAGCTCACCATGAGTTACAATTACTTTGTTTTCAAAAAATTTCTTTAGTTCTGGTTTTATCTCTTCAGCTGCTTTCTCACTTATCAAATCAATAGGTAATAACTCTTCAATAATATTTAACTTTTCTTCTTTAATATTATATTGCTTATTTAAATAAAGCATCTTTGCTTTAGAATTAACAACTATATTATCAGCCTTTTTATAAAATCTTTTAACAAACTTTTCTAAAACAAAAGAATCATCATCAATTTCATCTATCTTTATTATTGTTTCATCCTTCTTTTTACTTAATATGTTTATAATATTAGCTTTTTTCCCAAAACTAATTGATTTATCAATCTTAAACCTCTGTTTTATACTTTTTAACTCGTTTATGTTTTGGTAATAATTTATAGGATATTTTAAAATAGAATCTGATTGGTCTATACCTAAAAATATCTGTTCTTTATTATTTAATTTGAAATCATCTTTGTTTTTTCCAGACAAGATTACCACTTTTATATTAAACCTATTACTTAGTTCATCTATAAGCAGCTTATCCTTAAAAAGGCGGTCATTATTTAAATTTGGAACAATAATACATAAATTATTTTTATTATCCATCAAAGTTAACCCCCAATATCAAATTTACAACTATAATCTTATTATTATATTTATTCAACAGAACTAAAGATATTCCTTGAATTTTGTCATATAATATTATTAATAAAAATTGGCTCTCTTAATTACAAGAAAGCCATTAAATCTTTAATCATTATATTGTTTATTTAACTTTTCTGCAATTCTTTTTGTTTTATTGATTATTTTCTTATTCTTGTCTACTGGATTTTTATCTGTATTAGAAACATAAACTTTCCCTATTACATTATCCGCATTCAGGTCTTTTATTACTCCATTTAAAACTAGCTCTATCGATAAAAATTGGTTTTTATATTTAGGTGCCCCACCACAAATTAAAAATACTGCATTTTTTTCTTTTAAGTTATAACTTTCATCTCTAACTCGTTCAGCCCAATATAACTGCATTCTATCAATTATATTTTTTAAGGGACCGGGTACATTATTAAAATAAAGAGGTGAGGCAAAAACTATATTATCAGCATTATCAATTTTTTCATAAATATCCTGCATACCATCTTTTATTGAACAAGCTCTCTCTTCCCAACAATGTCTGCAGTCTATACACGGTGATATATTTGATCTGTATGAGTCAACAATCTCTATTTCACCTTTAATATTTTCAATGAAAATATCTAATAAAGATTTTGTATTACCATTTTTTCTTGCAGAACCAAAAAATACTAGAGTTTCCATTGCCATACCTCCTCATATATATCATATCATCTATATTCTTTTTATTAAAACAAAAAAACCCACCTCGGTTAAAAGATGGGTTTTAAATACATTAATGTTTATACATTTTTCATTTTTGGATCAAGAGCATCTCTCAGCCCGTCACCCATAAGATTAAAACCTAATACTCCAAATATAATTGCTAAACCAGGGAATGTTGCTACCCAAGGAGCTCTTTGTAAAGAACTTCTTGCATCACTAAGCATTGCACCCCATTCTGGTGTAGGTGGTTGAGCACCTAAACCTAGGAAACTTAAAGCTGCTGCTTCCAAAATAGCAGTAGCTATACTTAATGTAGTTTGTACAATTAAAGGTGCCATCGCATTTGGCAATAGATGGTGGAAAATTATTCTAAAGTCATTTGCTCCCATCATTCTTGCAGCAGCGATATATTCACTTTCCTTAATTGATATTGTTGATGATCTAATAATTCTTGCAAATCTTGGTATATTTATTACACCGATTGCAAGCATCGCATTTCTAAGTTGCGGACCTAAAATTGCAACAATAGCAATTGCAAGTAGTATTGCTGGAAATGCTAACATGATGTCCATGATCCGCATTATTACCATATCTAGAACTCCACCATAATAACCCGCAATCAAACCTAAAAATACTCCAGTAACTAAAGCTATTCCTATAGAAAATAGACCAACTTGCAAAGATATTCTTGAGCCATATATGATTCTACTTAATATATCCCTTCCCATCTCATCTGTACCTAACAAATGTTCTGAGGAAGGAGCTTGATAGCGTTTAATAATATTTTGCTCCAGAGGATCATGTGGTGCAATAAACGGAGCAAAAATAGCCACTAATACCAATATTCCAATAAAAACAATCCCTAAGACACCTATTCTGCTTTTCATTAAGCGTCTACCGGCTTCTAGCCAGGGATTACCTCCATATTCTTTTAACTTTTCTTCTGCCATTTATTTCACTCCTACCATTTAGTTGTATTCAATTCTAGGATCTATTGCTGCATATGAAATATCAACTAATAAATTAACAAATACAAATGTAATTGCAAAAAATAGAATTCCACCCTGAACAACAGGAAAATCTCTTGCATATATAGCATCAACTAAGTACTTTCCTAATCCAGGCCATGAAAATATTGTTTCTGTTAAAACTGCTCCACCAAGTAAAACACCAAACTGTAATCCAACAACTGTTATAATAGGTATAAATGCATTTTTTAAAGCATGTTTATAAACTACTACTCTATCTCTAAGTCCCTTTGAGTATGCAGTACGTATATAATCTTGCTTTAAAACTTCTAACATACTTGATCTTGTCATTCTTGCAATAATTGCCATTGGAATTGTTCCCAAAGCAATGGCTGGTAATATAAGATGACTTAAGGCATCTTTCAATGCTGCCCAGTTCATCATAATTATACTGTCTATAAATAAAATATTAGTTATATATTCCATTTCTGTTCCTACACTTAATCTAGAAGATGGGGGTAACCAACCCAAAATAACTGCAAATAACCAGATTAACATCAAACCTAACCAAAATATTGGCATCGATACTCCAATCAATGCAACCAACATACTGAAGTTATCAAATAATGAATTTTGGTGTGTTGCAGCAAATATTCCAGCTGGAATTCCTACAACCACAGCAAAAACTATTGCAAAAAATGATAACTCTAAAGTAGCTGGAAATCTAACCGATATTTCATTCATAACCGGATTATTACTCATAATGGACCTGCCCAAATCAAATCTTAATAAACCTTTAAAAAAGTCAATAAACTGTATATATAAGGGTTGATTTAAACCCATTGATTCCCTTAATTGTGCTAAAGCTTCTGGAGATGCCCTTTCACCTAACATGGTTTGTGCAGGATCACCTGGAATCAAGTGAATTATTAGAAAAACTACAAGTGCTACCCCTATTATTACAGGTATAAGTGCAAGTAGTCGTTTTATAATATAATTAATCATCCTCAGATGTTCTCTCCTCTCTAAATCAATAATATCAAAAATATGCGGCCATTATAACAATGACCGCATACATAGTTATTGAATTATCTTTTTAATTATTGATCTAACCAAACATTGTGTAATTTTTCTGTACTAGTTGGGTTAGGAACATAATTTTTAACCATAGTTTTCTTAACTAATGGTGGTGTTGAGTGAGCAATAGGTACCCAAGGTACATCGTCGTGAATAATTTCCTGGGCTTCTTCGTATAGCTCAGTTCTAATTTCTTGATCTGGTGTTCTTTGAGCTTCAACTAATAGTTCATGCAGCTCATCACTATTATAATTAATATTATTCTGTGTTTGATCTAATAATACATATAGGAAGTTATCTGGGTCACCATTGTCTCCAGTCCATCCTAATAAGAATGTTTCTAATTCCTTAGCATAGTACTTATCGAGATAAGTACCCCAATCATATGAAAGTAAGTTAGCTTCTACGCCAATTTCACTTAAATAATATTGGATTGACTGAGCAACCATTTTAGGTTGTGGGAAATATGGTCTTGCAACTGGCATGTAATAGAAGTCAAATTCAAATCCATCTGGATAACCTGCTTCAGCAAGAAGTTCTCTAGCTCTTTCAGGATCATATGGATAGTCTTCTATTTCATCATTATATCCCCATAAGGATGGTGGTAGTGGGTTTTTAGCTGGTTCAGCTAAGCCCGCATAAAATGCACCAATTAATGCTTCCTTGTTTATAGCATGAGCAAAAGCTCTTCTAACTAATACGTTATCAAAAGGCTCAAATGCCATGTTCATAGCAAGGTAACCAACATTATTACTAGGTCTTAGAAGTAAATCTAAATCTTCATCTTCTTCAACACTAGCTACATCTTCTGGGTTAATATAATCCATCATGTCTATTGAACCTGATCTTAGTTCCATATAACGTGCACCATTATCAGGTATAGATCTAAATACAACTTTATCTAAATAAGGACGACCGCCCCAATAATCTTCATTAGCTTCTAAAGTAACTCTGTCACCTTGTTTCCATTCAACAAACTTGAATGGTCCACTACCTACAGGATTCTTAAAGAAATCTTCACCATGCTCCTTTACGGCTTCTGGACTAGCAATACCGAAGGAAACCATAGCTAAGTTATTTAAGAATGGAGCCTGTGGTTCGGTTAATTGAAATCTTACTGTATATTCATCTAAAGCTTCTACTGATTCAATGATACCTGGGAAGTCTTGGAACATGTAACCATAATAAGTGAACTCTCCACCTATATGGTAAGGATGGTCTTCCTGTCCCCAACGTTCGAAGTTCCACTTAACAGCTTCAGCATCTACAGGATTTCCGTCATGAAAGTTTACTCCTTCTCTTAGATAGAAAGTCCATGTAGTACCATCTTCACTGACATCCCAATCTTCTGCAAGACCAGGAATTACTTCTGTAGTACCTGGTTTATACATAACAATTGTATCATAAATCTGTTGTGTTACTTTAAAGGATTCACCATCAGTAACTTGAATAGGATCAAGTCCAACTGAATCTCCACTACGTCCAAAAATAAAAGTTCCTCCATACTTACCCTCTTCATCTTGTGCCATAGCTGCAAAACTAAATAAACCAATTATCAAAGCAGCTACTAATAAAATTCTTAAACTTTTAAAATGTTTCATATAATCTACTTCCTCCTCGTTTTTTAATAAATATAGATAACTAAAATTATTTTTTAATGTTGCTCTACTTCTCTACTACGTCACCCCCTTATTTATATAAAAAAAATATAAATATATATAGTATTATAAAATATAAAATTAGAAAAGTCAAAGCCTTCATATAAATAAGGCTTCACTTTTTAGTAAATTGGTGTATATTTATTGTCTCTCTTATATCTATTAATTAACGATAATTAAATAATTTCCTTTAATTTTTTCATTATTTTCTTTGATTTTGTTGATATTACACCAAAAGCAGTTTAATAATTTATTCGAAACTAAAAAAAATATTTTTTCTCTACTATGTAAAAAAAATAGCAGATATATTTTATAAAACATAGAAAAAAGGCTGAATTAGTACTTTAAAGATAGATATATTCTAAATCCAATGTGTTATTTGATTAATCTAATACACTATTTAAAAACCATGTCACTATACTTAAAATAATAGACCCAAAAACAGCAGTCCAAAATCCGGCTATAAAAAATCCAGGTACAATTGCTGCTGCTAGCCACAACATTAATCCATTTATAATAAATATAAACAGTCCCATTGTGAGTAATGTTAGTGGTAAAGTTAAAATGATAAAAATAGGTTTTATAATCACATTTACAACTCCTAATATCAAAGCTGCAACAAATCCTGCAAATAAACCTTGAATACTCATTCCCGGCAGTATATATGCTGTTATAAATAATGCCGCCATAGTTATAATTAATTTAGCTAACATGCCCTGTCTTTTTTCTCTAAACTCATAATGACGAGTTACCATAAGTTACATACCCCCTTTATATTTAAATTTGTTTTCTCGGCTCTTTTTTAAAAAAATTCCTTGATTTTTAACATATCCTACATTATATTAATCATTATTATAATTATATTTTGCTAAACTCATTAAAAATCCTTCTTTTCAACACATATATAACTGTATAAAGAAGGATTTAATCATTTTATGTACAATTTATTACTATAGATAATGAAAGGGGAAACAATTATGAAAAAAACAACAGTAATCATATTATTAATTGGTTTTATATTTTTAATATCTTTTAATACCTATGGCTATCAAACTGACTTCTATTTTGAAAAAAACTATGGAGAACTGGAATTTGATTTAAATCCTAAATCCTCCACTCCTGGTTATTCTACTGAATATAAGTTACCTTTGGATACTTCAGTTTTTAAAGCTAATTTTAATGAATATATCTTTCAAGATTGGGCAGACTATTATTCATTAACTATTGGTAGTAATCTTTTAGGAACTAACACTAACAATACTAATACTATAAATTATATAGATAATGTTAACAACAGAGTTAGTAGGCTTAATAATAAAACAAACTATGAGAACTTTTATCTGGATATTCTATTAGCAAACTATCTCTTAGAATACTCCACTCCCGAAAAAACTTATTTAATATTAATTGGATATGAATATGAGAATTCTGTATTTAATTTAGAAGATGGTAGTATTTATGATTATTCATCATCAACAAGCACTACATTAAATGGAGAAATAAGTGATCTTGATTTTCAAAATCATTTAGTTTATCTTGGTATGATTTTTAACAAAAATTTCAATCAAACTTTAAAAAATAAGTTCGTGATGAAGGTTTCTCCTTATGCTTATACAAAAAATAGTGAAAATAATTATTATCACAGCTATAATTCAAAAGGAGATAGTTTAGGAACGTATATATATTTAAATAATAATGTTAGATATAATTTGAATAAAAATATGTATTTAACAGGTGGCTTAAGCTACAAACTTTTAAACACCAGTGGTGAAACTGAAAGATACTATTATGACGGAGCAAATCAGGGTTCAACAGTAAATGTCGACCAAACTTTAAAATCGGAACAGTATAGTATAAATTTCGGTTTTCAATACTTGTTTTAATTTATAATTGTTAAGACTCCCTTTTCGAAATTGAAAAGGGAGTCTTTTTTTATTGGCTCATGATTTTTATAATTTATTTTAGGTTAAGTTTTACAGCAGCATCTTCTGCTGCATTTATTAATTGGTATGGAACTGGAGAAGCTGTTAAAGCTGGATGGGTGCCAACCTGCAAAGTTGCTAAATCCTCAGCAGTCATTTGTTTTTCAATTGCTAACCCTAGTATATTTAAAAACTCTCCCGCACTATTTGCCCCATAAACTTGAGCTCCTATTAATTTTCCATCATATTTTTGAAAAATCAATGTGGCTCCTAAAATTTGAGCTCCGGGCATTGATCCAGGATGTCTATTAACCGCTTCTGCATGTCCAACAACAACTTCTATACCGGCTTCTTCAGCCTGCTTTTTGGTTAATCCTGCTACCCCTAATGCCATATCATCTACTATTGTAGAAAATATCCCGATTGATTTTTGTTTTTTCCTTCTTAATTTATACAGGTTCGCCCCAACTACACGTCCTTCATTAGTTGCAATAGATGCTAACCATGCAGCCTTAAAATTTTCTCCGAAATAAGATGGTTTTTCTACACAATCTCCACAGGCAAATATATCAGGGTCATTAGTTCTCATATATTCATCAACTATAATACCCTCTTTTTTATCATAATTTAAATCAGCATCTTCTGCTAACTTTGTATTTGGAACAACTCCAGTGGCAATAATAACCATATCAGCTTTAATCTCTTTCCCATTATCTAACACCACTTCTTTTACTTCTCTATCTCCTTTTAATTTTACTACTTTAGAATTAGTTAATAAATTAACCCCGTTTTCTTGTAATTTTTCTTCTGCTTTAAAGCATAAATCATCATCACAAACTAATGATAAAACATTGTCTAAAATTTCAATAATTGTAACATTTGTATTTGGATTCTTACGAATTTCATCTGCAAATTCAACCCCTATAAATCCTCCTCCAATAATTACAACTTCTTTGTTTTTATTAACCTTTTCCTTCATTTCATTTAATAAATTAAAGTCTTTTTTAACTGTGTATACATTTTCTAGATCGACACCTTCAATCGGCGGTACTAAGGGTCTAGAACCTACACCTAATACTAATTTTTCATACTTAATATCTTCTCCGTTTTTTAGAATAACCATCTTGTTGTCTCTGTCAATCTTAATGGCTTCATCAATTATCAATTCAATATCATTTCCTGTTACTGCTTGATCAGCTATTATATTGTTTTCTGGACCATCTACTGTATGTAATGTATAAGGTATTCCACAAGGTATTAATACTTTCTCTTCTTTTCTTACTAAAGTAATTTTTTTACCTGGATAATGTTTTCTAGCAGTAATACCTGCCATTAAACCAGCTGCACTTCCTCCAATAATCAATACATCTGTATACATTTTTATCCTCCCCTTTAGTTTTTGTCATATGTTCATAATTAATTATAGCACTCTTCGTTTATTAGTTCAACTATTATTAACTATCTGTAAAAAATATGTTAATAAGCTTGACATTTAACTTTAATTCCTTATAATAGATAACGGTGAACAAACGAAAGGAGGAAAATTTAATGAATTTCGGTAAAAAAGTTAAATGCAACACATGTGGAACAAGAAATTGGTCAGGTTATGAATACTGTGAAAAATGCAGTGGTAAACTTGACTATGATAATATAGTAAACATGGTTGAAAAAGTTAAAAAACAAATAGCATAGCCTTCAAAATGTATCCTTCCTAAAGCTGCCTCTTTATCTTCTCTTCTTTTCTCGCCTTACATATTTTATATATCCAATAATAAATTGACATCCCAAGATTAATAATTTACAATTATTACAGTAATTAATAATTAAGGTTGGGATATAAATGGATTATGTATATTTAGATAATGCTGCCACAACAGAACTTCTTCCAGAAGTAATTAAGAAAATGAATAATTTACTAACCAAAAAATTTGGTAATCCTTCTTCATTACATAGACTTGGAATCGATGCAGAAAAAGAAATCAAACAAGCTAGAGGAAATATAGCAGAGGTATTAAAAGTTGAACCTGATGATATAATCTTTGCTGGAAGTGGCTCAATTGCAAACAATATAGCCATTAAGGGTGCAGTTAATAGACTTAAAAAGTTCGGGAATAAAATTATAACAACTCAAATAGAACATAAATCTGTCCTGGAAATTTTTAAATATTTTGAAACACAGGGTTTAGATGTTATCTATTTACCTGTAAATAAAGATGGTGTGGTTAATTTGGATATTTTAAAAAAAGAATTAGATGATAACACTATTTTAGTAAGTATCATGGCAGTAAATAATGAAACCGGGGTAATTCAACCACTTGAAAAAATATCAGCTTTGATAAAAGATTATGAAGATCTTTACTTTCATGTAGATGGTATACAAGCACTAGGAAAAATAGATATAGATATAAAAGAATTAAATATTGACTTATTCTCAATGAGTGCACATAAAGTTCACGGCCCAAAAGGAGTAGGTGCTCTATATATCAATAAAAATATCATTATTGATAAGATCCTTCATGGCAGTAGTCAAGAAAAAGGGCTCTACCCGGGAACAGAAAACACCTCAGGGATTGTTGGTTTTGGTGAAGCTGTAAAACATCTGCCAAATAGTAATGAATTAAAAAAGATTGAAGAGTTAAAAGTCAATTTTACACATAAAATAAATGATAATATTAAAGAAGTTAAAATCAATACCCCTATTGATGGGCAAAGTGCTCCTCATATACTAAATGTTTCGTTTTCAAAAATTAAAGGAGAAGTACTGGTACATAGTTTAGAAAATGAAAAGATCTATGTATCAACAGGTTCTGCTTGTTCATCAAAAAAAGATACCACAAGCCATGTAATTAAAGCTATAGGTATTCCTGATAAATATAAAGAAGGTACTATAAGATTTAGTTTTAATAAAAATATTACATATGAACAAATAGAATATGTATTTAATGTACTACAAAAAAATATTATAAACTTAAGAAAGATTATGAGGTGAAGATATATGGAAAACCTATTTTTGATCAGATATGGCGAGATAGGATTAAAAGGTGAAAACAGATCCTTGTTTGAAGATAAACTTCTATCAAATATAAAAAAAAGCTTAAATGAAGTTGATAATAACTTGTCAGTTTATAAAACTCCAGGCAGAATATTTTTAAAGACTTCTGCTGATAAAGATCTAGTTAAAGAGAGTTTACAAAAAACACCTGGATTAGTTTCATATTCTCCAGTTAAAAAAGTTGACTTAAATATCGATAAAATTAAATCAGTGGTCCTAGCAATAGCAAAAAGTAATATAAAGGAAAATCAAAAAATTACATTTAGAATTAGTGCAAGAAGAAGTAATAAAGAATATAAGTATGACTCAATGGATCTACAGTATGATCTTGGAGAATATATAATAGAGAATATCAGTAAAGAAAATATCGAAGTTGATTTACACGATCCTGACCTAGATATAAACGTAGAAATCAGAAAAAACTTTGCCTACATTTATTCTGAAGTATTTGAAGGAGTTGGAGGCTTACCGGTTGGAACCACCGGTAAAATAGGTCTAATGTTATCTGGCGGAATTGATAGTCCAGTAGCAGGTTTTATGGGAATGAAAAGAGGAGCAGAAATTATTCCAATATACTTTCACAGTTTCCCCTTTACTAGTGATCGTACTAAAGAAAAAGTTATTGATTTAGCAAAAGTGCTTGCCAAATATCAAAACAAAATAGACTTATACATTGTAAATTTTACTGATATCTTAAAGGAAATTAATGATAAATGCCCTGATAAATTACTAACAATAATTATGAGAAGATTGATGTTAAAAATAAGTGAAATGATAATCGAAAAACAAAATGGGAAAGCAATTATAACCGGTGAAAGTATTGGTCAAGTAGCTAGTCAAACCCTTGAAGCAATAAGAGTGACCAACAGTGTGCCTAATCTTCCAGTTTTGAGGCCTTTAATAGGTTTAAATAAAATACAAATAATAAA
>JBNJDV010000040.1:0-14698 GCA_051745185.1 Bacillota bacterium | reverse complement strand
CATTTTAATTACTATTCCTGTTCACTGTCAATGATTGTTATTTAGTTATAATTACTTATAATAATACATAAATATTATATATATGTCAAGAACTATTTTTAACCACAACAGCTTCCAGAACTACTAACAGGTTTTTTACCTAATTGTTTTAATACTTCATTAACTACTTTATAGAAGTTATCAGAACAACATTCACCTGTAGGATTTAATTTTTCACACATACATACTGCTTTTTCCTTATAGTTTAATATTATGTCCTTCCAGTTAGTTAAACCCTCTTCTTCAACAGCTTTCTCAACCTGATCATATGTAATATTGTTACAGTAACAGGCGATCTTTGGATAAGAATCTTTTTTAAACCAAATCGGTTTGTTTAACTCTTCTAAAGTAAATTTAGACTGATTAGCTTCATCTATATAAACAGTATTGCACCCTGAACCCTTGCAAATATAGTATTTGTTATCAGTTATCTGATCTTTAAGTTCCTTTTTAACCATTGTTTCTAATACATCATGTGGAACATTTTTTGCTATTAAACCACAATCGGGACAAGTAATATACTTAAATTCTTTTTTGTTATTACTGTTATCTTTTGAACATCCACAGCCACATCCCATTATTAATCACCTCTTAATTTTTTTCTAATAATTTTTTACTTAAATACTCAATATGTTCTGGTGTAGTTCCACAACAACCACCAACAATTGAAGCACCTTGATCAATACAGGCCAATATTCCCTTTGTAAACTCTTCAGGAGTCATATCATATACCGTATTATCATTTTTTAATTTCGGCTGACCTGCATTTGGTTTAACCATAATTGGTAGATCAGTCTTTTCTCTCATGATTGTAACAACTTCAGCAATCTGAATTGGACTTAGAGAACCACAGTTTGTTCCAATAATATCAGCTTCATTTTCTTCTAAATTTTGTACACATTCTTTAACTGAGTTGCCCATGACTGTTCTTCCACCCTTTTTCAATGTATCAAATGAAATGGATACAATAACAGGTAAATCAGACACCTCTTTACAGGCCTTTAAAGCACAAATAGCTTCTCTTAAATCTACCATCGTTTCAATAATGAAAGCATCTACACCAGCTTCTTTAAGATAAAATGCTTTTTCTTTAAATACATCAATGAACTCTTCTTCTTCAAATTCTCCATAAGGTTTAAGTAATTTTCCTGTAGAGCTTATATCTCCTAAAACAAATACTTCATTTTGAGCAGCCTCTTTTGCTATTGATACTCCCTCTTTATTTATTGATTCTAAGTCATAGTTTTTATCTTTGTTTTCTAAATATAGTCTGTTCATTGAAAACGTATTGGTTATTATTGCTTTACTTCCAGCATTTATATAACTTCTATGTATAGTTTTAATAATTTCTTTATTATCAAGATTATTATTGGGATTACCCATAACATTTCTTTTTTTAAGTTCTGTACCCATTGCACCATCTAAAAGTGACACTTTATTATTTATGTAATCTAAAAATTTCATATTTTCACCTTCTTAGTATTATTAAATTGGAAACTCTGCTTTAATTATTGTTCCTTTTTGTTCTTTAGACTTAACTTCAAAGTTTCCTCCCACCTGTTTTGTTCTTAATTCCATATTATCAAGCCCATTTCCTCTTTTTATCTCTTCAATATTGAATCCTTTTCCATTATCTTTTATTGTTAAAAAAGCCTTTTGATCATTATCCTTTTCTGTTTTTAGATAAATGTCCACCAGATCTGCCTGAGAATGTTTTTGTATATTAGTACAGGCTTCCTGAACGATTCTATAAATTGAATATTCCTGTTCAGGCGTAAGCTTATCAATATCTTCAATGTCTGTCTCAACAACTATATTCTGTCTGGCAGAAAAAAGGTCACAGTGAGTAACTAATGCATCCTTTAGGCTGTTTTTCTCTAAGGCGGCTGGTTTGAGTTCTTTAATCATATACTTTAGCTCCTCAGAGGTATTCTCAGCAGTTTTTTCAAGGTGACTAATTATTTTAGATATTTTTTCATCTTCTATTTCCAACTTATTAATTTGATTTTTTAATGAAGTAAGCCCAAAAGAAATTCCGTGTATATCTTGGGAAATTGAATCATGTAATTCTCTTGCCATCTTGTTTCGTTCTTTTGATACAAGCAAATTCTTAGTAGCCTCTTTTAACATTGTATCTTTAGCAGCAAGGTCTTCTAAATACTTATTTTCTAGTTCAAGTATTTTCATCTTTTGCTCTACCTTCCAGTTATAGTATTCCACAGCTGCAATAACTACTGCAAATAATACTCCAAAAAATATTCCCCAGAGCATATTACGCTGCAGATTTTGAAAAAAACTTGAAAAATCACTTTGAGTAAATACAATTATAGTTAAAGTTATGGTTAAAGTAATAACAATTGAAAAAATTACTGTTTTTCTAATTAAAGCATTATCAAGGCCTCGCTTAATCAATAACCTCTCAAGGAATGTAGCCAGAAGGCCTGCCAGACCTGAGATAACTGCACAAATAACTGGTACGAAATAGATTGTGGCTTCTATATTATTATTAGTAATATAGGTAACAATAACAAAAACTATACCAAAAAATAGTCCAAATAATGAACTCACTTTTAGATTTTTTATGTATTCATCTTTTTGTTTTTTTGTTTTATTATATGTACCTTTTAATTTTCTATCAATATGAGTCACTCTTAGATCAATCCTTTCCTTAAAGCATAAACAGCAGCCTGAGTTCTACTACCAACTTCAAGTTTGGAGAGTATATTAGAGACATGTGTTTTAACCGTTTTTATACTTACCACTAATTCATCTGCTATCTCTTGATTAGAAAGTCCTCTACCTAATAATGCTAACACATCAAGCTCTCGGTCTGTTAACGGTTCTATTAAATCCTGATTATCTAATTTTTTAGAATTATTATTTATTCTATTTAATATCTTTTGTGATACCTCTTTTCCATAGTAACTACCACCAGCAAATACTGCATTTACTGCTGCTAATAGTTCTTCAGGCTTTGAATCTTTCATTACATAACCATCTGCACCTGCTTTTAATGCTTCATAGACCTTTTCCCAGCTATTAAAGCTAGTAAGCATTAGTACTTTTATATTATCAAAATCTTTTTTTATTTTTTCTGTAGCTTTTATTCCATCCATAACTGGCATCTGGATATCCATTAATACTACATCTATATTATCTTTTTTTATTTTTTCTAAAGCTTCTTCTCCATTTCCGGCTTCTCCAACGATCTTAACTTTTTCGCTGTCTTCTAAAAAAAGACTAATACCCTGACGAAAAAAAGCATGGTCATCTACAATAAGTAAGTTAATAATACTACCTGACATATAATCTCTCCTCAAGTTTTTATTCTTATTTTTCAATAATTTAAAATATTTGATACTTATAACATTATAGGTTAATAGTATCAAAAATATTAAACTATGTAATCAGACTTAAGTTGTATTAGTACAAAAAAAGACTGAAATTAATTCAGCCCTGATTATTAGATAAAGTTATAACTTGATCATAATTATTATTCATTAAGTACAGATTTATTAAAAATATTTTTTATAGCTGATTTTACACATATATATTTATTAATAAAACTTGCTGTCTTCTTTTATGTTTTTAATTAATAGATAAGACATTATTAAACAACCAATACCAATCGGTCCCCATAACATCAATTCCATTAAACTATCAACAGCACCATTTATATATGTTGTTATAGCTGCAGATGAAAGTGCAAACATATAGACAAATCCTTTTACATTCCATATTACTGAAATTAAATATCCCCATCTTTTTTTATTAATAATACTGTAGCCTCCAAACAGGGCAACAGGTACTACTAATGATAAATCTAACGCAGCTATAATATTAGTGGGATGGTTAACATTAACAACTATTTCTGGAACCTTACCTGTCAAAACATAGCTTAAAGATAAGCTGATATGAAAAATCCCCAAAATAATTCCTACCACTATCATAAAGCCGCCAATTAATTTAACTGGAGTCTTTTCTTTAAATTTTCTCGCTATTGAATCAACATCAATTTTTCTAATTATTATTAAAATAGAATAAAAAGAAAGAGTAAAAATTGTTACATATATTAAAAACATACTGTTCAATGCGGCACTGAATAAATAAAATGCATAGTTATAGAATGAATAAAAGATCATAGAAAATATTAAAAGCAAACCTAATATTTGTTTTTTCTTAAATAGTACTAGTGCATAAATGAATATTGGTATACCTAATATTAAGGTTATTATATCTGTACCTGTCCAGGCAGATACAACTAATAGGTTGTCTTGATACATTTCTTTGACAAATACACCACTTAAAGTAGCAATTAAAGTTAATAAAATAATTATGTAAGACAAAACATATGGTGTTTTATAACTGTTCTTTTTCATATTGTTTTCCTTTCCAAAGTAGACTTAAAGAAAAAACTGAAAGTAATATAAGAACTGCAAACATTGCTACAAATATCCACTGATTAAATTGATCAAAGTATCCTGAAGCATCTATCATGCCATATAATACCATACCTAATCCAACCAAATTTAATTTGATACTGTTACCTTTAAGAGTTATTCTGCCACCAGTTATTAATATTACAGCAGTTAATATTTCTACAAAATATGAAGTGATATTTCAATAGGTGTTACATAAAATTCAGGAACTGATCCAGTGAAAACAAAAAACAACCATTGAGTAATCATTAAAATTCCTAAACATATTGAATAATATGCAGCAAAGTTCATTTAACTCACCCCTTTAATCTATTCATAGGAAATTTTCATTCCAACTCCAACTTCCTTTAGATTAGAGACTTTTGAAAGTTCTGCTTTACTTAAAAGGTCTGTACAGTGACAGGCATGTAATTTCTTTAAGTTAAGATCTTTTATATATTTTTTAGTCTTTTCCATCTTATCTTGATCTGGATTTCTTAAATGTAGACCACCAATTATGTCTACTACATTATCGATCTTTGTTACCTGTTTTGCCTGTTCAACTATATTACAAATTCCGGAATGTGAACATCCTGTGATAATGACCAAGCCTTCCTTTGATATATATGCCAAAGCTGTGTCATCAAATAAATAATCCTTGCTGTTTTCATCTATCCAGTTAATATATCCTAATGGTTTTTGTGCTTCAAAATCATTATCTCTTCTTATTTCACCCATATATACTAATTTATCAGTTATCCAAACTGGTCCTATTGTTTCTTGAATATCAAATAAATTATTCAAAAGTCCCTTTGATATGTTTATTCCAATAGATGTGTTATCTTTATAATATTTACTTTCAAAACAGTCCGGGTGTGCTATAATTTTTGGATAATCTTCTTTTTTTTCCAGAGTTTCAGAATAATACTTTATTAGGGGATCTAAACCTCCCGTATGATCAATATGTCCGTGTGACAGTACCAAGTAATCAACATCTTTTATACTTACATTCATTTTATGTGAATTACCAATAAATATATCAGAATAACCTACATCAAACAAAATGTTGGTGTCTCCTTCTTTAATATAATATGAGAGTCCGGCTTCTCCCTTGAAATACTTATCAATCGATGTATTATTGTCAACTAAAACAGTTAGTTCCAAAGTTTCAACACCTCCTTGTTTTTTATAGTACTAATAAGTTGAGATTATACAACCACCAAACAATACCTATTGACCAGATTAGATAAATTGTATAAAAGATCTTACCCGATGTTTTCCAAGTTCTGATTGACCACACTTTATAGTGTGTATAGAGCAATAATATTAACATTATAGGTAAAATCCAGATAAAGGTCATAATGTTATTAAACAAAGCTGAATCCTGCAAGAATAAATAAGGAACATTATAAATAGTGTGTATATCTGAAAATACTACAGCTATAGCTGCAATAAATCCTATAGTTAGAAAACCAAATATACTCGGTGTTATTTTTTCAAAAACATATTTCTTTCTTATTGACCTACTAAACATTGATTTTATCCATATAAAAGAAAGAATTAAGGTTAAAATTATAAATCCTAAAACAAATACTGCATTTATTAATGGTCCTTCATGCCAGGATGCTCTTTTTAATATATTAGGACTATTCGTCCAAAGTTCATTAACTTCCCCTTCTTGATTTACAGCAGCATATAGTTTGTTTCCACTTTCATTATCATAAAATACTCCTGGTTCAATCTGTTCTAAGCGATTAGTTTGTCCCATAAAGTTATAGATTAGATTTCCACTACTATCAACTTGTATATTTGTTATTGAAAAGTGCTTTGATATAGATTCATAAGTTGTATGGTTTATCCTATTAATTATATATTTACCTTCAAGAAGTTTTGGATTAATGAAATTACTATCTTGAGCTACTGCCATATTATTTTCTTTTTTAGGAAAATAACGGTCTACGAAACTTTTAATTAATGAATCTCTTGCCATTGCGGCATCTCTACCATTATATGAAACAAATAGTCCGGTATTAAGTTCTGGTATTAAATAAAGTCCGCTGTGAAATAAGAAGGTATCTCCACCATGGGTAATCATCCTATATCCGTTATATTCCATCTCAATAAATCCATGAGCCATACCTGAAAACTCATTATGATGGTTAAACGACTGTGTATGCATTTCTTCTATTGTTTCAGAATTCAAAATACTGCTACCCTGATAACTTCCATTGTTTAAATGTGCAAGCATAAATTTAGACATATCTTCTGCAGTGCTGCTTAAAGAACCAGCTGGATAAGGTTGAATATATTCAAATTGATCACTTTGGTAAGCACCATTAATATATGCAAAACCTGGTGAACTGTCTCCATCAATTTCTTCTAAAACAGGCTGCCTAAATGTACTGTGGTTCATGTTAAGTGGTTTAAAAATATTTTCTTCTACATATTCATAAAAACTAACACCTGAAACCCGTTCAACAATATAGGCAGCTAATGCTGAACCATAATTTGAATATGCCATTTCTCTACCTGCAGGATATACTCTTGCCGGCATATATTCTTTTAAATATGTTCCCAAGGGTTTTATATCCTCACTTGAAAGAACAAAAAGGTCTTTTATCTTGTCCTCAAAACCTGCATTATGATTTAGCAAGTTCATTACAGTTATTGATTTTGCTTCTTCAAAATCATAATCGCCCACTAATTCATTTGGAATTTCAAAGTCTAAATATTTATTTACATTTTCATTTAAATCAATTTTACCTTCTTCTACAAGCTGCATAACTGAAGTCCAGATAAATAATTTTGAAGCAGAGCCGGGTCTAAATAAAGTTTGGTCAGGATCTACTCTCTTATTATTCTCAAGGTCATAATAACCATAACCTTTTTTGAAAAGTATTTCACCATCTTTTACAACCGATAAAATAACTCCTGGTACTTTATATTCTTTCATCTGAGACTCTAAAAACCCATCAAAAAACATTTCAACAGAATAAATATCCTCTATGTTTTGTGCAAATGAGACACTGCTGAAAAGTATTAAAAACATTGAAATTAAAACTAAACTAACATATCTTCTTTTATTTTTCACTTTTCCCCGACTCCTCTCGAAAAATAACTATCGAGTTTTTAATATGTTTGATTTATATTAAACTCAAGATCAGTTATTTCCATTTCATAATATTCATAGTCACCTGTATCTAATCTCCAAATCGCTTTTGCTTTTGTTGGAACTTTAACTCCTGAAAATTCTTGATAATCCCACACAGGAGCATGGTATTTTTCTAATCTATATCCATCATCGCCACTATAATATCTTTCACAGCTGTATTCCACTAACTTACCCTGTTCATCAAATTCAAAATTAGCAGATGCTGTTGTTCCCTTATAACTCATCGTAGCTTTTGCATTATTATAGTCAATCTCTTCCCAACTAATATATTCACTTAATGCTGCAGTTGGAAACCAGATTATTTCACCTAAATATCTTGTTAATGTTCCCTGGTTCATCTCATCACCTGTTCCATCTACTACTGGAAATAAGGATAAAACTTTTATTAACATATGTCCTTTACCACCAAGGTATGTATCTCTCCCTGCAAAGTATAATAATGGAGCCATATTTACTTGGGCTGTCCAAATAAATGAAGGCTCTTCAGTATTAAAATACTGTACAGCTTTAGTTTTCATTCCTTTTTGTTCAGGTTTTGTTCTCATTAAACCAGTCTGTTTTAATCTAACTGTTTTTATCTTTTCTTTCCCAACTACCTGACTGTATCTAAGCCATCTTTGCACTGGTTCAGGTAAATCGTTTAGCTCATTTTCATCTATAGTTTCTTTCTTATCTAAACTGCTTTTATTTAATATTTTATTACTTATCTCAGTTGACTTTTTTTGAAATGATGTATCTGCAAATTGAGAAACCAAAATTACAAAAATTATTATTGCTATCAGTAGAACACCGGTCCAAATTAAATACCTCATTTTATACACCTCTTAATCTTCTTTATTTAAGTTGTTTATTACTGCAATAGCTGATCCAATAGCTGTAGAGAAAGTCGCATGTTCTGGAAAATAAAAATTAAGATTATATGATTTATTATCTCTTAGATCCTTTAAAATCTTTATTCCAGGTTCTATCTGTGCTAACTTACCTGTAAAGACTATTTTTTTATTATTAGTCATCTGAGCTCCAAACACTGTCAACATTCCAATAGTCTGATAGATTAGGTTTAAGATTCCTTTTGCATAGTCTTCTTTACTAGCAACCTTATGAACATTACCAAAATTAGAAGCTGTTACACTTTTAGATAAACTTCCTACAACATCATTAGAAATATCTCCAATAGTTAAATCTACCTTATGAAGATTACCGTTCTTTGCTAACTCAAGTATTTCTTCAAAGTCTATAATATTTAAGATACCCTTACCAAGACCAAGAAGTGTTCCTCCTCCAATTCCAGTACCACCAATATGCTGTATTTTTTTATTAGTAACATCAACCATTGCTGTACCAGTTCCTAAACTAACAACTAATGTTTTGTCAATACCAGATAAAAATGAACCACCTAAACCTATTGCTCTAAACTCATCTATTTTTATGGTTTGAATACCAAATATTGTTGAATCAATATATGAAGATCCTACTCCTGTAATGGCAATCTTTTCTATATCTTTAATGTCTAACTTATTTTTAGTAAGCATTTTACCTAATGCACCATATGCAGAAGTAGTGGGATCACTTGCTTCAACAGTAAAAAGATCAAATATTTTTTTATCCTTTAAACAGACTATGTCTGTTGTAGAACCACCTATATCAATACCTAATATCATTACATACACCTCTTTTATTTATTTAATTATTATTGCTTTTTAAAAGTATATCTTTTAATTTTTCCTCAATTTCGTCTTTTTCATAACCAGAATTATTTATTAAATGTTTATTCATAGTTAACTTTTGAAATATCTTTATTTCAAGATTATACCTAAGCTTATAAAGTTCAAATACCCCTTTTAATCCAGTTAATTTATTATCTAAACCATAACCTTGGTTTGTATAATAATCAATAAAAGAATCTAACCACTCTTTATTTCTTTCATTTACTATTTTTTCAAAGGTAAAATTTAAATTGTCTTGTTTAATATAGATTAAAATCGGATTTAAATCCCTGACAGTATCTAGTAGTTCCTTAATATATTTATATGTTTTTTCAATATTTTTATTATCTCTGACCAAAGAAACAGTTACTGGATTTTGAATAAAACAGCATTCAAAGATATACACTTTATTTTTATTTAATGCAGTTTTACTAAACTTATTCCAATTATCAACAATTAAACTTTTGTTTCTTTTAAATGGTAATTCATATATATCATTTTTGGAAATGATTTTATAAAGTTTATCAGGAAATGCTTCTTTAAGTTTCAGCTTTTGTTTTTTATAGTAAATAAAGTGATCATCATTCTCTACTTTAGTAATCTTTTTAATTAAATTATTATATCGAGGATAATCTCTTAATAGCTTTTCATATTCTTCTAAGTTGAAGTGAGCTACTTTATCAAAATCAGCTGGATGGTCAAGATCGCCTTCTAAATATAGTTCATTGTCTATATCATGTTCATCTAAAATTTGTTTGGTTAAGCGTGCAGCTGTTGTTTTACCAAATCCCGGTAATCCTTCAATTAATATTAATTTGCTGTCAATTAGTACCACCTACTTTAAAAAGTTTTATATATGTACTTAATTTTACCCCCAGATCTATCCTTTAAAAAATAGTTGGACTTCTTTAATACTTTTATGGAAGCTAAATTATTTTCATCAACAATTCCCCATAATTTATCTAGGTTTAAATTATCTAATGTCCACTTTGAAAAGTCTTTTAATACTTCAGTGGCATATCCTCTGTTTTTATAGTTTTCAGCTATTCCATAACCTACTTCTATACCAGGTTCAACCTGACTTAACCCAACATGTCCAATTAACTTTTTGTCCTTTTTTAGTTCCACTCCAAAAACATATGGACTTTTATTTATATCAGGTATATATTGATATCTTGATATTAAAAATTTTAACACTTCTTCTGCTTCATCTATATTTTTATATACCTGATCAGGTAACCATTTTTTGATTCCTACTTCTCTACTCATTTGATAAACTTGTTTTACATCATTTAAAGTAAAGTATCTTAATCTCAAACGCTCTGTTGTTAATATTATTTTGTTCTTCAATATTTTTTCCACCATCTGTAATCATATTTTTTGTACCACAATTCTTGGAAAAGTAATAAATTTTCCTTGATCAGCTTGAAGAAATTCTAAATCTCCATCTCTTTTAGATAATCCAGATTTTTTTAGTTCTTTTTCCCACTTTAACCAGATCTCCCAGCTGTTTTTTAACTGGTCTGCATTTGTTATTTCAACTAAACCCGTTTTTTCAAAGTGATCTTTCCACCAGTTTGTAGAATGAAAAGAAAAAAATTCTTTATCCCAGACTTCTTTTAACTCCTCTGGCACCTTATTATTAATCTCTTCTTTTAGTCCGGGAACTACTATACCGAACTGTCCTTTACTTTTTAAAAATTTGGATAGATATAGAAAATAGAGCTCATCTGTACCAAAATAATGATAAGCATCAACACTTAATATTACATCAAAAAATTCTTCAGCAAACGGTAACTGATGTGCTTCAGCTTTAATTGGATAAACTTTATCTGAAAGTCCTTCTTTTTTTATCATTTTATAATTATCACTAGGGTCAATCCAAAGATCAGCTGCCCAGACTTCCACATCAAATTCTCGAGCTAAAAATATTGAACTCATTGCCATTCCACAGCCTAAATCTAAAATCCTCATTCCCGGTTTTATATCAACCTTCTCAGTTAAAAATTCCATTAACCAAACTGAATTTGGGCCCATTTCATTTATACACATCCATTCAAAATCATACTTCTTTGAACGCGGAAATCTGTCTAATTCCAATCTATTTTTTAACAATTACATCACTCTCATTTCTTTTTAAAATTTACTGGTAAGTTTATTAATTACTTTATCAATATCTTTTTCTTTATTTTTAGTCCATTTGATAATACCTGTTTCAACAATTTTTGCATCCTTTTGTTTTAATAATTTTTTAAACTGTCTAATAGCCCTATTACCACCGGTCCAGTTAAATGGTAAACCTTTTGTAACAAAACAAGCAACTTCTTTATTATTTAAACTTTCCATCTTTTCTAAAAAACTCTTCATCCCGGTACAAAGTGAAAAAGCTTGAATAGGTGATGCAAATATATAAGCATCATATTTATCCAGCTCTGGTAATCTTTTGTACTCGATGTTCTTAGCTCTGGGTTGAACATCTTCTTTATTTACAGGCTCTAATCTTTCAATAGATACTACATTACCCATTTCTTCTAGTTCTTTTTTAAATTTCTCTACTACAGAATATGTGTTACCAGTATGAGAATATACTACAATACCAATATTCATTGTTTGTTTCCCCCTTTAACCATAATTTTTTTATTTAGATTAATTTTGTTGTTTCTATAATCATCTTTTCCTGAAACTTCATAGCTAAGGCAAGCCTTTTTGAAGCTTTATTATCTGCAGCATGTCTGAAAATATTTATTCTATCCAACTCTATTCCCTGTAATGCCAGATATGAAATGGTTGATTTGGCTAATCCTTTTTTTCTAAAGTTAGGATGAGTAATAACACCTATATCTGCCAAACCTTCTCCCCAATACCAGTAACTAGCTGCTGCTATTAACTTATTATCATAAAAACAACCTACAACATAATCATCATCTATACTAACCTGTGCTTCCTCTAAATCATCTTTTGAGCATTCTTTTTTTAGCTCATTAAATTTATCCTTAAATCTCTTATCTATTTCCTTTATTATACAATCTTTAGGGGAGCTAACTATTTCATGGCTTTCAGGATTGAGAAATAAGCAGTGTGTATTTTGTTCATCAGTAAAGCTTTGATTATCAAAAGTATTTTTAAGTTGATCCATACTTATTTTTTTATTAAAATCATCAATCTTAATTTTTTCTACCATGTTTTCATAAAAAGATGTGCAGGTGAAAATAATAGAATTAAAAGGGGTTTGATAAATAGAAATTCTACTTTCTTCATCATAATCCTCATTTTTTACTATGTTTATTTTATCTCTATCAATATCGTGATCAAAATATTTAAAAAGCCTCTCAAAAACTATATTATCAAAGTTATTATAGCACATTTAAAGTTTCCTCTCAGAATTATTTTCCAAAAATTTAAATATATAAACTAACTAGAAAATTATATATATTTATTAAATTATCTTTTAATGAAAATCCTCCTGCATATTCAACATAATATATTAAAAAGAGCAGCTTATATAAGAGGCTGCCCTTGTCTTCTAAAATAGCTTTTATTTATTAAAATTATTATTGAAAAATATGATATCAGATTTTTCTTTTTTAGCTGCCATATCTTTTTTACTTTTGGGATATCCAAATGCAATAATTTCTGAAGGAATATATCCTTTTTTAATATTTAAAATTTCAGAAACCTTTTCCACTTCAAAATATGATATCCAGGTTGAACCAATTCCATGTTCAACTGCTGCTAATACCATCTGTGTACCTGGAATTTTTGTTTGATGTTCTTCCAAATTTAATTTACTATATACTTCTTTATCTAAATTTATTAACTTTTCCCTTATTTCCGGGAATCTCTTAAGTTGAATATTTCTTCCCCCTTTAGAATCTGAGGAAATTTTTGCACATAATATTATTAAAAGTTGAGCTTCTTTAATCCAGGTTTGATTATATGCAGCATTTGCAATATCATTTATTAAGTCTTCATTAGTTACAATTCCAAACTTCCAGGGTTGTTCATTACCACCTGATGGGGACAGTCTGCCGGCTTCTATAATATATTCAACCACATCATCAGGTATCATTTTATTTGAAAAACTTCTAATACTTGCTCTTTTTTTTATTAAATCAAGTAACATAGTACTTTCCTCATTTCAATAATTATTAGTAACTTTTCACTTGTTTAAATATTAATTTTTATATCTAACAGTTATTTCTTTATATTAGTTTCTGTACAATCTTCTCTTCATTTTCATCAACTGTTATCTCAGCATATGCTCCATTGATATAAGTTAATTGTGGTGGTTTATGACCTAAATCAACATCATATACTATTGGAATATCAATCTTTTTTGAGAGATCTTTTAGTGCATTTACATAGCTGTAGTCCTGGACATCATTATATCCATCTACTCTGCCGTAAATAAATCCATTTGTGTGTTTAAACCAACCGTTTTGTTCCATCTGCCAGAGTGTTCTATGTATATCAGTTGAATCCATCTCACAGCTTTCAAAGTACCATACAATACCGTTATTTGAATATGATTTTATATAATCACTTACTTGAGCATAAGGAGTACCAATTAGTTTACAAATCACATCTAGATTACCACCTAATAGGTGTCCGCTGAATTTTGTGCTTTTTTTACTGCCTAATACCTTCCAATCTACTTCTTCTGTTAAATTATATGGTGGAAAAGTATCCTCTTTTACTTTCAGCCATTCCTCTTGGTATAAATCAAGACTGTGTTGGATAAATGAACTTTTCTTTTTTTGATTTAGTATTTCTAGACTTCTTAATACTGAATGATCAATTGTTTCATTTCCAAAGTCAAGAAAGTTTGGACCATGAGCTGTTGCTATGTTTAACTTTAAGGTTAATACAAACAAAAGAGTACTAGTATCAGAAAATCCCATAACCCATTTGGGTTTTGAATTACTTAATTTTTCATAATCTAAATAAGGGAGGATATCCATTAAAAATTCTCCACCCCAGGGTGGAATAATTATTTTAACATTATCATCTAAATATAATTCCATGAACTCTTCAGCTCTGGTTTTTGAAGATGCACTTACTAACTTATTTTGTTTTCTAACTGAATTTGTTACAACTACTTTATAGCCTAATTCCTTTAACTGTTTTATTGAATTGTCTAATTTATTAGAAAAAACTCCTGTTACACCTGAGGAAGGAGCTGTAACACCAATTAGATCTCCTTTGTTTAATGGTTCTGGATATCTTATCATTTTTTCAAACTCCTTTTATATTTTTATTAATAATATTTATTTTCCCATAAGTTTGTTAAAGGTAGTTATATTATAGTTTAAATCTTTTGCTTTTTTTATAATATACTCCAACCTTTCTGTACTAAATCCATC
>JBNJDV010000039.1:0-14825 GCA_051745185.1 Bacillota bacterium | reverse complement strand
CTCTAATAGTCATAAATTTTTATTTTAAAAACAAAAGGGTAGAGATTATTTATAAAGTATTAACTCAATAAATAAACCCCACCCTATAGATTCTAGCGTAATAATCTAATATTAAACTATGTTATTACTCTTTTTCGTTTTCCATCTGCCAGCTTAGATGATAAATCAAGCTAACAATTCCTACTGCTAAATCTTCATTTCTGACAAATATGTCATCTGGCACATACAAGCGAGTAGGTGAAAAATTCCAAATAGCTTTAATACCATAATCTACCAACTTATCTACTACTTCTTGGGCTGAATCCGCAGGTACGGTTACAATACCTAAGTTAATATCTTTATCATTAATTGTTTCTTCTAAATTATTTATACTTTTTACTTTTATACTGCCAACCCTATTACCGATTTTATTAAGATCGTTATCAAAAATATCTGTTATTTCTAATCCCATCTTACCAAACCCAGCATAATTAATTAAAGCTCTACCTAAGTTACCTGCCCCGATCAAAACTGCAGGCCATTTCTTGTCTACACCTAAAATTTTACCGATCGACTTCTTAAGTTCCTTAACATTATAGCCTACACCTCTTCGACCAAATTCACCATAATATGAAAGGTCTTTTCTAACCTGTGTAGATGGAATATCTAGTTTACCACCTAAGTCTTTTGAAGAAACAACCTCAGTTTCTTCAAACATTGAAAGTTTATCAAGACAGCGATAATAAAGAGGTAGTCTTTCTATTGTCGCTGCTGGTATTGAATCTCTATCCTTCATATTTTTACCCCCTGTAAAATATTATTTCACTTTACTTCCACTGTTTATTGCTTTTTCTGGAGTAATTAAGGTAAGTTCATCTTCATTAGAAGCTGCTAAAATCATTCCATTAGACTTAACACCGAATATTTCAGCTGGTTCAAGATTAGCAACAATTACAATATTTTTGCCTACTAGTTCTTCAGCATCATAATGTTTTGCAATGCCTGCTACCAGCTGCCTTTTTTCATCTGCAACTTTGACCTGTAATTTTACTAACTTATTACTCTCTTCAATTCTTTCGGCTTCAACTATCTCAGCAACTCTTAAATCAATCTTTTGAAATGTATCGAAATCAATTAAATCTTCTCTATTATTATTGTTCTCGTTAGTCATAGTTTTTTCCTGCTCCTCTTTTTGTTTTTTGTCAAAATATTCTTCCACATCGATTCTAGGGAAGATAGGATCTGACTTTTTAACTTTTATATTTGTTTTTAACTGACCCCACTTTAAGTTTGACCAATCTGCATTTTTAATTTGTTTAACATCACCGATTTGTTTTCCAATTTCAAGTGGTGTTTTAACTAAAAATGGCTTTAAGATAACTGCAATCATTCTTAAGGATTCTAAAAGATTGTATAGTACTGTCCCAAGTCTTTCATTTTTGTTTTCTCTTCCTAATATCCAGGGTTCAGTTTGATCAATATATTTATTAGTCCTTCTAACAAAGTTCCAGAGATCTTCTAAAGCATTTGTATACCTTAGTTTCTCCATATGTTCGGCTATGATATCAACAGTTTCTAAAGCAGTTTTTTTAAGGTCTTCATCGACTTCATTATATTCTGCCGGCTCTGGTATTTCACTGTCAAAGTATTGATCTACCATACTTACAGTTCTATTTAATAAATTACCTAGATCGTTTGCTAAATCTGAATTGATTCTTTGTATCAGAGCTTCAGTTGAGTAGGTTCCATCTGTACCAAAGGGCACCTCTCTAAGCAGGTAATATCTGATTGGATCAACACCAAAATCCTCTATTAACTCAATCGGATCAACAACATTACCTCTAGATTTTGACATTTTACCGGATTCGCTTAAAAGCCAGCCGTGTCCGAAAACCTGTTTGGGTAGTGGTAAATCTAAAGCCATTAGAATGATCGGCCATATTATTGTATGGAACCTTAAAATGTCTTTTCCAACTATATGAAGATCAGCCGGCCAGTACTTATTAAAGTTTTCTTCATCTGTTAGATAACCAATTGCGGTAATATAGTTGCTTAAAGCATCTATCCATACATATATAACATGGTCATCATCAATAGGAACTTGAACTCCCCAATCAAAGGTTGTTCTTGATACACTTAAATCATCTAAACCCTGTTTTATGAAGTTAATCATTTCATTTCTTCTTGATTCCGGTTGTATAAATTCAGGGTTGTCTTCAATATGTTTTAATAGGAGGTCTGCATATTTACCCATTTTAAAAAAGTAACTTTCTTCTTCTACCCATTCAACCGGCCTTCCACAGTCTGGGCATACTTTTTCTTCACCGACCTGCCTTTCTGTCCAAAAGGCTTCATCCGGTGTACAGTACCAACCTTCATAATGACCTTTATAAATATCACCTTTATCATATAGTTTTTTAAATATTTTTTGTACTACTTTTTCATGTCTTTCTTCTGTTGTACGAATAAAGTAATCATACTCTATATCTAAAGCTTCCCATAGTTCTTTAAAGGTCTGTACAATTTCATCTACATACTGTTTTGGTTTTTTATTAGATTCTTGGGCACTTCTTTCTATCTTTTGACCGTGTTCATCAGAGCCTGTCAAAAACATTGTATCATAACCCTGCATTTTTTTATATCGTGTAATGCTGTCTGCAGCTACTGTTGTATAGGCATGTCCTATATGTAATCGGTCACTTGGATAATAAATTGGTGTGGTTACATAAAATGTTTTATCTTGTTTACCCATTTGAAATCATCCTTTCTTAATTTATCTATTTACATTGATTTGAATTGCAATCTCATATACTTCCTTTTTAGGAATATCTCTTATGTTAGCTACTTCCTTAATAGCTTCTTTTTTAGTATATCCATTATCCATAAATAACTGGACATGGTCTAAAATACTAATTTCAGTCCAGTTTTCTTTATCAGGCTCCTTTTTAGATCTTCCTTCAACAATACCAACAATCTCCCCTTTAATCTCTCTTGATTTTATTTTTTCAAAGATTTCAGAAACTGTTCCATAAATTTTTTCCTCATGGATTTTAGTAATCTCCCTTACTAAAGCAGACTTTCTATCAGGTATTATTTCAGTCAGTTCCTCATATATATCCTTTATTCTATAAGGGGATTCATAAAAAATTGAAGTTTTTTCATCCTTTATTATATCTTTAATGAACTCTTCCCGTACATTTTTTTTACGGGGAACAAAACCGTAAAAAGTAAATTTATCGGTCTTTATTCCAGATACAACTAAAGCTGATACTAATGCGGTTGGACCAGGGATAGGGATAATTTCGATCCCCTCTTCTATTGCACTTTTTACTAGTAATAATCCCGGATCTGATATTACAGGCATACCTGCATCAGATACAAGTGCAACATCATAACCATCTTTTATTTCTTTAATTAACTGTATGGATTTTTGCTTTTCATTATGTTCATGATAACTTGTTAATCTATTATCAATCTTAAAATGGTTAAGAAGTTTTTCGGTTCTTCTGGTATCCTCAGCAGCAATTAAGTCAACATTTTTAAGCACTTTTATTGCTCTAAATGTTATATCATCTAAATTTCCAATCGGTGTTCCACATATATATAGTTTTCCGGTTTCATTCATTTTGATCTTCTCCATAAATTTTTTTGATTTCTTTTGTATATTGGTTAGTATTTTTAACAAATTCTACTATGTTTGTTTTGGTTACAAAACCTGGATTGCCGTCCATAACAGCCTTCATTATGAACCGGTCTGGATTATTATTTTCACGTGACTGGATTAATCTCATTTCTTTAGGTTCAATATTGTTTTCTTTAAGTATATAAATAATTTCGGGTAATCTTTTTGTTAAATGAACAAGGTATAACTTTCCTTTTGCTCTCAAAAGCCTAACAGATGCTTCAATGATTTCTTCAACATTGGTTTTTAGTTCATGTCTTGCTATCGCTTTATACTTATTCTTTGTCACTTTACCTGTATCAGCAGGAATATAGGGTGGGTTTGATACTACAATATCAAACTCATTATCTATGAAATGATCCATAACATTACTTATATCACAGTTGATAATTTCAATTACTTCCTCTAGTTTATTTAACCTAACAGATCTTTTGGACATTTCAACTAAAGGTTTTTGAAGCTCCACTCCAAATATCTTTTTGGGATTATTTTTAAAAGCTAAAAGCAGTGGAATCACCCCACTACCACTGCCCAAATCAATAATCTTATCATTATCTCTTACATTTATATAGTTAGCTAGAAGAACAGAATCAGTTCCAAACTTAAAGTATTTATCATTTTGTATAATTTTTAACTTGTCGGGGATTAAAAAATGTATTTGTTCCACTTTGATTTCCCTTCTGCTTACTTTTTATCATTTTCTAATAATCTTAGACAGAAAAGGCATTCTCCTTTTCTTTTTTCACCAAAACTTAGATGGCAGATATGAAAACCTTCATCATGAAGTCTTGACAAGTTGTTTTTGCTTTTTGAAGTATCCTGTTCCTCTTCAAAAATGATAGACTTTAATTCCTTGTTTTCATTCCTAAGTTCATCATTTTCTTTATATAGTTTATAAGTGATATCTTTTAAGTTTTTAAACTTCATAGATATCTCTTCTATCTTTTCCTGGAACAAAGCTAGCTCTTCTAAAATTTCTTCGTCCATAATCCACCGCTCCTAATTTTTTTCTCTCATCTTTTGAATTTCTTCTAACTTATACTTCATAACATCGCCGTCTTTATTTTTTAACTTAACTATCTGTTCAATTAAATTTCTATCAACTACTTCAGCTTTACTACCATTTGATAAGGTAACTTTATCTCCTATATTCGGCATTGTTTTGGTGATTTCTTGGTAGTATTCATTTTCATACTTTAAACAACACATTAACCTGCCGCAAAGTCCGGAAATTTTTGCAGGATTTAATGCAAGTTCCTGGTCTTTTGCTAACTGAATTGAAATTGGATCAAAGTCTCTTAAGAAGGTATCACAACAAATCCTTCTACCACAAGGACCTAATCCACCAATCATTTTTGCTTCATCTCTTACACCAATTTGACGTAGTTCAATTCTTGTTTTAAATACTCGTGCTAGATCCTTAACTAACTCTCTAAAGTCAACTCTACCATCAGCAGTAAAGTAAAATATGACTTTATTATGATCAAAAGTATATTCAACATCAATTAATTTCATCGGTAATTTATGTTCTTTTATCTTTTTTAATGCTATATCATATGCTTCATCTTCTAATCTTTTGTTTTCTTCATTTTTATCTTTATCTTTTAAAGTAGCTTTTCTGATTACCTTTTTTAATGGAGATACAATCTCTTTTTTTTCAACTTTCTTTTTCTCTACTACAACTTCCCCCATTTCAATACCTCGAGAAGTCTCTACAATCACTTGATCTCCATTCTCAACTTCTATATTATCGGGGTCAAAGTAATAAATTTTACCTGCCCTTTTAAAACTTACTCCTATTACTACTTCCATTTTTATAACTCCTTTTTATTTCTTATCTTAAATAGTAATGATGGAAACAATAAATCTTTTTTTATATTTTTAAGATAATAATTCTGATATTTGTTAATAATTTCAATCAATCTATATAGTTTTTGAATCTCAAATTTATCAATAGAATTTATAATTAAATCCTTATAGTCAAAATTAATGATATCTTCATTTCCATTTCTCTTTACAACTAAAATATCACGAAACAAACTTAAAATTAGTTCAAAAAGTGAAAAATCTTTGCCGCTTAGTTTAATTAGATAGTCCGTAAACTCATAGATCTCATAATTGTCTTTTTTATCAATATTTGCTATAAAATTCATAACTTTCTCTCTATCATTTACAAAATCTTCTTTTGAAGCTAACTTAACTGCCTTCTTATACTTTCCTCTGGATAATACAGCATAAAGTGAAGCTTCCTTTTTATCAAAACCTTTTTCTTGAATTAAAAATTCTTTAATCACATCTACCGGTTGGTTATATAATTTTACTTTTTGACACCTTGAAATAATTGTCGGTATTAAATCTTTTATTTGTTCATTTGTTAATATTATAACAGCATAGTCTGGTGGTTCTTCTAATGTTTTTAACAGACTATTTTGAGCTTCCGGAGTCATCTTTTCAGCCTGGTTTATTATATATATTTTATACTCTGATTCATAAGGTTTATAGCTTATTTCTTTTTGCATTTCCCTGATCTGTTCGATTAATATGCTGGAATGATCTTCTTGTACCTCGATCTTAAAAAAGTCGGGATGATTGTTATGCTGCAGTTTTCTACAGCTTATACAGTTTCCACAACCATCAACAATATTGTTTTTACAAAAAATAGCTTGGGCAAATTCTTCAGCCATTTCCAATTTGCCCAAACCATTATTTCCATTGAATAAATAAGCATGGCTAATCCGATTTTTTGAAATTGTGTCCTGTAATATTTTTTTTGTTTTATTTTGTCCTGGAATCTTATTAAAGCTCATTAAAAACTCCTTACATTTTGATAAACTGTTCTACATCCATAATAAATACTGTTGCTCCACCTATTTTTACTTCCATCGGGAATGAATAATAACTTTCCATGGAGTTTGCCACTGGTGACATGGGAGCAATTGTTTTCTTACGAGCCTGACAGTTCTCTTTTATAATTTCCTTTACTTCTTCAAGATGATCCTCATCTGTTCCTATCATAAATGTAGTATTACCTTCTCTTAAAAATCCGCCAGTAGTAGCCATTTTGGTGGCTTTAAAGTTTGCATTACTTAAAGCTTCCATAAGATTATGAGCATCATGATCATGTACAATAGCAACAACCATTTTCACAGTTTTACTTTCATTTTCACTCATAATAACTCCTCCTTAATCGCCTTTAGAATATCTTTATTCACTTCAAATGAATCTCTACCAGCGTCTATTACTTTAAATCTATCTTCGTTTTCAGCCATTTCTAGATATCCTGATTTTACTCTTTTGTGAAAATCAACTAATTCACGCTCTAAACGATCACCTGTTTTATCCGGAGTTAAATCTCTTGCTCTTTTCAAACCCTCTTTTACATCAATATTTAATAGAATTGTTAAGTTAGGCCAAACATCTCTAATTACCCATTCATTGATCATTCTGACCATCTTCATATCTAGCTGTCTGCCATAACCTTGGTAGGCAATATTTGAATCTATATACCGATCTGTAATAACTACCTTGTTTTCTTTTAAAGCCGGTATAATGGTTTCTACTACATGCTGTGCTCGGTCAGCAGCATAGAGAAGTATTTCTGCTCTGTCATCCATCTTATGATGAATCGGGTCAAGCAGTATCTTTCTGATTTTTTCCCCGATCTCTGTTCCCCCGGGTTCTTTTGTGAATAATACTTCATGATCAAGTTCTTTCAATTTATTTTTAAGCAGTTTTATCTGGGTTGATTTACCCGAACCTTCAATACCTTCTAGTGAAATAAAAAATCCTGACATCCAGAATAACTCCTCTCCTAGACGATTAACTATCATCTTGCATTTCTGAAATAATAATATCATATAAATAGGGGTATTTCAATTAACTACTTTGCTATCTTAACGAAAAAAGGCCAGCATAAATATGCTGGCCTATCATTATTATTGTATTTTATTTGTTTTTAATAGCCTATAAGATATTTATCAACCTGCATGGCAGCTTTAGCACCAGTACCTGCTGCTACAATAACCTGGTTGAATTCAGGTTCCTGGACATCTCCAGCAGCAAAGATACCTTCTTTGTTAGTTCGTTGATTATTATCTGTTATAATATAATTTTTTTCATCTAAATCAATTTGACCTTTGAAAAGTACTGTTCTTGGATTATATCCAACTGCCATAAATAAGCCTTTTACATTTTCTAAAGTTCTTATCTCATTACTTTTATTATTTTCAATAACAATACCTGATAGTTTCTTATCTCCCTTAATTTCTTTTACTTCAGTGCTCCAGAGAATTTCTACTTTGTCGTTTGCTTTTATCCTATCAGCTAGTATTTTATCTCCTCTTAGTTTTTCTCTTCTATGAATTAGGTATACTTTAGATGCAAACTTGGTTAAAAAGTCTGCTTCTTCGATAGCTACATTACCTCCACCTACCACAGCAACTTCTTTGTCTCTAAAAAATGCACCATCACAGGTAGCACAGTATGAAATACCATTACCGGTTAATTTTTCTTCACGTTCAAGGCCTAATCTTTTTGCCTCAGAACCTGTGGCAATGATTACAGTTTCTGCTTCATACTTATTAGAATCTGTTTCAATAATATATGGTTTTTTATCAAACTGAACCTGCTCAACTATTTCGAATATCATTCTTGCTCCAAATTTTTGAGCCTGTTCAGTCACTTTTTCCATGATTTCAAAACCACCAATTCCATCAGGAAAACCGGGGTAATTTTCTAAATCCGGTGTTAAAGTGATCTGTCCACCTGGTTCTGGACCATTAATTACTAATGGTTCCAAGCCTGCTCTTGCAGTATATATTGCAGATGTAAGTCCAGCCGGACCACCACCTATAATTATTACTTTCTCTTTTTGAATATCTTCAGACATCATATCATCTCCCCTTAATAAACATTCCAATATTTATTCTAATATTTATACTCAAGGATTGCTGTTAAATCCTTAACAAATTATATATTAATCCAGACTATAATTTGGAGCTTCTTTAGTAATGTCTACATCATGGGGGTGGCTTTCTTTTAATCCAGCTGAAGTTATTCTTACAAACTCTGCTTCTTTTTGTAGAGTGTCTATATCTTTAGTACCACAGTAACCCATACCAGAACGTAATCCTCCAACTAATTGATAGATGGTATCTGAAAGTTTCCCTTTATATGGTACTCTGCCTTCAATACCCTCAGGAACAAACTTTTTCTCACTTTCACCGTCCTGGAAGTATCTATCTTTGCTCCCCTGTCTCATTGCATCAACAGAACCCATTCCACGGTATACTTTATAGCTTCTACCTTTATATATTTCTAATTCTCCCGGACTTTCTTCTGTACCTGCTAATAGGCTTCCAATCATTACTGTACTAGCTCCTGAAGCTAATGCTTTTACAATATCACCGGAGTACTTTATTCCACCATCAGCAATAACTGTTTTTCCATATTTGTTTGCTACTTTAGCTGCTTCGCTGATTGCAGTAATCTGAGGTACACCAACACCTGCTACAACTCTTGTTGTACAGATTGAACCAGGTCCAACCCCTACTTTTATAACATCTGCACCAGCTTTAATTAAGTCTTTTGCAGCTTCAGCAGTTGCTACATTACCGGCAATTAATACTAGCTCCGGAAACTTTTCTTTAACTTTTTTGACCATATCAATTACTTTTGTTGAATGTCCGTGAGCTGTATCAACAACAATTACATCTACTCCGGCTTCAAATAATGCTCTAGCCCTATTTAAAGTATCTTTACCTATTCCTACAGCAGCACCTACTAATAGCTGTCCGTTATCATCTTTAGCTGAATTAGGATATTTTTTTGCTTTTTCTATATCTTTTATTGTAATTAAGCCTTTTAACTGAAAATCGTCATCTACTAAAGGCAATTTCTCAATTTTATGTTTCTGTAAAAGAGACTTGGCTTCTTCAACAGTAGTACCAACAGGAGCAGTTACAAGTCCTTCTTTTGTCATTACTTCTTTAATAGGCCTTTGGTAATCTTGTTCAAATCTTAAATCACGATTTGTTATTATTCCTATTAATTTATTATTATCATTAATAATCGGAACACCAGAAATATGGTATTTTGACATTAACTTTTCAGCATCATAGATCAAATCTTCAGGTGATAATGAAAAAGGGTCTACAATTACTCCGCTTTCAGACCTTTTCACTTTATCAACTTCATCAGCCTGTCTTCTAATCGACATGTTTTTATGAATGATTCCCATTCCACCTTCACGAGCAATAGCAATTGCCAGCCTGGATTCAGTAACAGTATCCATAGCTGCACTTAAAATTGGAATATTTAACTTAATATCATCTGTTAACTTAGTTTGTACATCAACGTCCTTGGGTATAATGTCTGATTTTTTAGGTTGTAGTAATACATCATCAAATGTTAAAGCTACTTTATTAAAACTTTCATTCATTTATCTCACCTCTTTTTGAAATTATATTATATAAAAATAAACCCCAGGATAAAAATCCTCAGGTTTATTATAATAGTCAGTTAATATTTAATTTCACGTCTGCCTTCTAATGCTTTAGACAAGGTTATTTCATCAGCAAATTCAAGATCTCCGCCAACCGGTAATCCGTGGGCAATTCTTGTAACCTCAACATCAAGAGGTTTAAGAAGTTTTGCTAAATACATCGCAGTTGCATCTCCCTCTGCATTGGGATCTGTTGCAACAATAACTTCTTTTATACCTTCTTTTATACGCGGCAGTAAGTTTTTAATTTTTATTTGATCTGGGCCAATACCATCCATCGGAGATATTGCACCATGTAGGACATGGTAAAGCCCATTATATTCACCTGTTCTTTCCATTGCAATTACATCTTTGGGACTTTCAACAACACAGATTGTATTTTGATCTCTTTCTTCTGAACTGCAGTATTCACAAGGATCATTTTCTGTTAGATTATTACAAATTGAACAGTAGCTTGTTTTCTCCCTAGCATCTACTATAGCTTTCGCTAGTTCTTTTACTTCATTATTTGGCCGTCCTAATAGGTAAAATGATAATCTGCGGGCAGTTTTTTGACCTATTCCGGGTAATTTACTTAACTCACCTATTAATCTTCCCACAGGTCCCGGATAATGTTCCATTTAAAACATCCCCGGTAAGTTCATACCACCAGTCATTTGACCCATTTTGTCATTTAATTCTTCAGTAGCTTCTCTCATAGCTTCATTAACTGCTGCTAAAATTAAATCTTCTAACATTTCAACATCTTCTGGATCAACAACATCTTTATCGATTTGTAAGTCTAAAACTTCCTTTTTACCATTAACTAAAGCCTTAACTGCTCCTCCACCTGAAGTGGCCTCATAAGTCTTATTTTCAAGTTCTTCCTGCATTTTAGACATTTTTGCCTGCATCTGTTGTGCCTGTTTCATCAATTTGTTCATATTCATTAAAATGACCTCCTTAAGTTGTTTTTATTTGTCTGAAATTATATCAGGATCAGTTTCAATTATCTGTCCATCAAACATCTTTGCAACCTGATCAATTCCTGAATTACTCTTGTTATTTGAAGAGTAATCTTCGTTTTGATTATTATTATTTAAATTATTATTATCCTTTTGGTTTGAGCTAAAATTATCTCCATCAGAAACAACCTTTACAGTACAGTTTATAGAAAACTGTCTGGAGAAAAATTTAGCTATAAACTCCTCTTTCTCTACAGCACGTTTCCTGTGGAAATTTTTATCATTGGGGAAACCGAGATAAATTTTATTTCCCTCAACTTTAACCGGTTTACTCTCTACAACTATTGCATGCATACTGATATCTTCACTTTTAATCTTGCCTAAAACCTTCGGCCAGTATTTTTTTACTTGATGAAGATCAAAAGTTTTTGAATCATCAGCTACTTTTTCTGTTTTAACTTCTCTTTTATCTTGGCTTTCATCTGTTGTTTCTTCAACTTTAATTTCAGTTTGGTTTTCTGTTGTCTTTTCTTTTGTTTCTATATTTTCTTCTACTCTTGTATTTATCTTAACATTTTTAATAATTTCTTCAAGTTTATTTACTTTATTTTTTAATTTCTCTACTTCATTTAATAGGTTTTTATCCTGTATTTTATCAGATAGTTTAAATACTCCAACTTCAAGATTTATTCTGCTGTTACCACCTAGTGATATTTCATTTTTGATTTCATTTAGTATATTAACTGTATTAGTTAACTGGTCTAAGCTAAACTGCTCAGTCAATTTATCCATTTCTTTTAGTCTTTCTTTGGGTAGCTTTACCAGGTTGGTTTTAATTCCACACTCTTTTATTAATAGAAGCTGGTTAATATATTCTTTTAGGTCTTCTAGGAACCTATCAACATCTTTTCCTTCATTTAAAATATCATTAACTAAAGATACCGCATCTTTTGTATTGTTATTATTGATTAGTATCATAAACTCTTGCAGCTGGTCTCCGGAAGTTTTCCCCAGCATTTCTTCAATTATTTCGGTATTTATATTCTCACCTGTATAAGATATTGCCTGATCGAGGATACTTAGTGCATCCCTTAGACCTCCCTGTGAACTCCTTGCAATTAAGTTAAGGGCAGCTGTTTCAAACTCCAGCTCTTCCTTTTTACAGATGTTTTCAAGATGGTTTTCAATTTCTTTTTCAGATATTAATGAAAAATCAAACCTCTGACACCTGGACATAATAGTAGGGATTACTTTATGTGGTTCAGTAGTTGCTAGAATAAATATCACATTTTCAGGTGGTTCTTCTAAAGTTTTTAACAGTGCATTAAATGCACCGGTTGTTAACATATGTACTTCATCAATTATATATACTTTATACTTGCCTTCACTAGGGTAAAACTTAACCTTTTCCCTTAGCTCTCTGATTTCATCAATACCCCTATTTGAAGCTGCATCAATTTCAATAACATCGATTGAATTGCCAGACTTTATTCTCTTACAAGAATCACAAACACCACACGGTTCATCAGTTTTATCATCCTCGCAGTTAACTGCCATTGATAATACTTTTGCTGTAGATGTTTTACCAGTTCCCCGGGGTCCTGCAAATAGGTAGGCATGAGAAATTCTATCATTTTCAATAGCGTTTAATAAGGTTTGGGTTACTGCTGGTTGACCTATTATTTCACTAAACTTCTGCGGTCTGTACTTTCTATACAGAGATAAGGAAGGCATATTGTTAAATCACCACTTTTTTTGAGATTATAAAAAATTGGCCGTACACCGGCTTCGTATTTCCTTTCCCAGGCGTTACCCTGGTAGTTAGCTCAAACCAGGCGACCTCACGGCACATGGAGACATTTACTTACCGCTGCTTCCTCCCGGACCTGACGGGGTTCGTAAAGCTCCATTGCGTAAGACCCGATCATCATCGCCACTTTCCAGGGCCAGACCCTAAAAAAGCAAACCCTCAGCTCGGCGTCAACCCTGCTATAGCGGATTGCAGGTTACAGGGTACCGCTACCCCCCCATTTAGTACGACCAAATGTTTTGTCATTAATTGAAATATAATGGCGGAGAGGGAGGGATTCGAACCCTCGGTAGGTGAAAGCCTACACTCGCTTTCCAGGCGAGCCCCTTAAGCCAGACTCGGAACACCTCTCCATGCTTAATTTATACTAATTATTAATTTTTTCTTGAAGGATATTAAAAAAATATTACTACTTTACTTTTATATATACTATGACCTCCAAGCTTTTATTATTATAATATATATAAGTTGATAAGTAAAGAGTTGATTTTGAATTATCTCATTAAACTATAAACTATGCTTTAAATATATTTTTGGCGGAAGGAGAGGGATTTGAACCCTCGAGACATAAAATGTCTACTTGATTTCGAGTCAAGCGGTTTCAGCCAGACTCACCCATCCTTCCTTTTTCTTAACTTTTGAAAAAAATCCTTTAAAAGCTTTTGGCTTTCTTCAGCCATTATACCTGAGACAACTTCTAGTTGATGATTAAGATCTTCATTTTGCAACACATCTATTAATGTTCCAAATGCACCGTCTTTATCACTTTCTGCACCATATACTAACTTTTTTATTCTTGCCTTTTGAATTGCTCCTGCACACATTAAACATGGTTCTACAGTAACATATATAATGCAGTCTTCTAAGCGCCAATCTTTTAGTTTTTTTGATGCATTTTTTATTGCAAGCATTTCAGCATGTGCAGTAGGGTCTTGGTTTTTCTCTCTTTTATTATATCCTCTACCTATTATTTCACCTTTATATACTACTACAGCACCTATAGGTACTTCATCAATCTTATCTGCTTTTTTTGCTTCAATTAAAGCTTGTTTCATAAAATAGTTATCATCAAACATCTTTTGAGCTCCTTTGAATAAGTCATTTTCATTAACTAGAATTTTATCGTTATATTTAACTTATGTCAATAACTGTATTTAAATAAAATCATTATTATCTTTAAGTGATTTGCTCATGCCTTAGCCAGTCTTTTAGAGATTCTAGGCTTATAACACCATAGGTATCTTCCCAATGAGTGAAAAATCCAGAACAATCTCTTCCGGTAAGTTCACTTAAAGAATCTTCTACATCTTTTTTGGTTAATTGGTTTATCTCATAATTGTCAATAATATAGTTGGCAAAATCTTGAGCATGAATTTCAGCAAATATGCCTGCCATAATATGCTGGTCAGTCTGTAAAGTCAGTTCAATATTAATAAAATGCGGGATTATATAGTCACTGAGATCAGCATAAAAGACTTCATTATATTGTTCATTCATCTCTTCAAAATGTTTCTTATACTTTGATATATATTCATAAGCCGGTATTTTTTTATCTCCATAAACATAATCATTAAATTCTGACTCCATTCTATCTCCGGTTAATCTAAATATAGCTTCCTGGATATCCTCATAATTAACTTTGTGATCTGTAAGATGGTATTTATCATAAACTTTTTGCATGACATCTTTTAATGAATAATTATCATAGGAAATTTCTTTGATTCTGTTATCAAGATAAATACCCAAAGCAAAACCCTTTATAAATTCATATTCATAATGGTTTTCTCTAATCATTTTATCATGGGCTCTGTCATACACTAAATAAGTATAGTATAACTTGGCTAAATCAAAATCATTTTCGAATAGTTCATAGGAAGATTGATAACCAATATAATATTCACCAAAACC
>JBNJDV010000038.1:0-14873 GCA_051745185.1 Bacillota bacterium | reverse complement strand
TCATCACCAAAAAGTCCGATAATTTTATCTTTGTTTGTTTCAATCACTTTTTTCACCAACCTTTTTATCTCCCAGTTCTGATAAAACTATACCTAAAAATATTAATCCTGCTCCGATTATTCCCATGGCCTGCATTCTTTCATTTAAGATCATAAAGGAAAACAAAGCTCCAAATACAGGTTCTAATGAAAAGATAAGCCCGGTATGAGTAGAAGTAGTAAACTGCTGTGCTCTACTTTGAACAAAGATTGCTAAAGCAGTAGCAAAGATACCGGTATAAATAATTACAGCTATACTATTTGAATTTATTGGTACAGATGCTGAACTTTCAAAAAAAGATATCGCTGTTCCTAATACCATAACTGTAGTAATCTGCAGCCAGGTAATCACTAAAGGATCCTCGTTTTTAATATATTTACTTAAAAAAACAATCTGTAAAGCAATCGATACTGCACAGAAAAATGTTAAAAGATCTCCGTAGTTAAACCCTGCTTCAGTAAAACCGGTTAGAAAGTACATACCTACTAAAGCTAAAAATACTCCGATCCAGGAACTTAAAGAAGGCATTTCTTTTAATATAAAGATCGATAAAAAAGGTACAACAATTACAGACAGTCCTGTAATAAAACCAGAACGTGAAGCTGTTGTAAACTGCAGTCCATAGATTTGAAAAGCATATCCTAAAAACAGCCACAAACCTAAAAATATACCGATCTTAAAGGTCTTTAAGTTTATTTTTTTCAATCTTTTATTTAATATTAAAGTTAATACTATAAAAGCTGTTATAAACCTTAATGATATAAAATAAAAGGGCTTAACATTCCCTAAAGCAATTTTCATTAAAGGAAATGTTGTACCCCAAATCATAACAATAAATATCAATGATAGGTCAGCTTTTAGCATAACTAACTTATCTTGTGTTTTAAACAAATATATCAATCCTTACTATAATGAAGTATGTAGCTTTTTACCCAGTTTTTCTTCATCTACTAAAACTATCTTTCTTTTATACATCTTTATAATACCTTCATCGATAAAGTTATTCATAATCTTAGTTACTGTAACCCTTGAAGATCCAATTAAGTTAGCAATCTCTTTATGAGTTAAGATAAGGTCAATCATCTTTCCACCATTGATCTCAACACCAAAGTCATCTACAAATCTTCTAATTAAGCTTGCCATCCTTCCTGCTGCATCATGGAAGACCAGTTCCCTAACCTGACTTGTTAGAAGTCTCGTCTTTTTAGCCAGAGATTCAATGATCTTTAAAGCTAATCCGGGTTCTTTTGTTATTATACCTTCCAGTTTTTCCCTTGGTATTATAACAAGCCTTGTTTTTTCCATTGCTTCTGCAGTAATAGGATGTGGGTCAAGATCAAAAAATGATATCTCACCCATGATGTCTCCTTCCTGCAGAATGTTTAATACCTTTTCTTTGCCGTCAGGAGAAAGCATAGACAGTTTAACCCTACCTGAAACTAATAAATAAAGTCCACCATGATCATCATTTTCAAAAAATATTATTTCACCTTTTTGAAAATGTTTTTCATAGGAACTTTCACATACTAACTTAAGTTCGTTTGATTCTAACTTAGAAAAAACGGTTAGGTCTTTTAGACAGTTTTGCAGTTCTTCCATATTTACTTTCCTCCTTGGTCATTCTCATTATTATCTGATTTAAAGATCCTTTTAATTCTATCCATTAATCCTGTATCATCAATTTCTGGAAATTCATAACCACAGTTAGGACACCTGATAAGACCACAGCTGTTTTTATTTAACGGACAGCCTTCACAGCTTTTTTGTGAATCTTCTTTTTTGAAATCATATCCACAGAGAGGACAGATTACATCTTTTTGTTTATGATTATCTTCTGCCATTTATTACTCACTCTCCCGAGCACAGTCCTTACACACTCCATAAAACTTAATAATATGGTCTCTGATTTCAAAGTCATACTCACTTTCAATCTGTTTCTCAAAATCAATTAATGCCTCATCATTGAACTCAATAATTCTATCACAGTTAATACAGATTAAATGATGATGGTGTTTTTCAATTAAATTAAGCTCATAGTACTTAAAAGCATCATTAAAGTCAAGTTGTTTTAAAATACCGAGTCTGTGAAACAACTCTAGGTTTCTATATATAGTTGCAAGTCCGATATTACTATCTCTATTATTAAGTATATCTGAAAGTTGTTCAGCATTAAAGTGTTTTTCTTTGTGTTTTAAAAATACTTTTAAAATTTCTTTACGTTGTGATGTTAATCTATAGTCATTTTCTAACAGTATCTTTTTAAATCTATCAAAATTTTTTTCCATTGAAAGCTCCCCCTTTAAAAAAATAGGACAAATTAAATTATCTATTATAATTCTATCATGAAAGTGATTGAATTGTAAACTATTGACTTAATATGTAATAAATAGTATAATTAAACTATACACAGGAAAAACAAATACTGTTTCGTATATTATTAAGGAGGTGGGAAGATGAAATCTACAGGAATTGTTAGAAAAATAGATGACCTCGGTAGAATGGTGATTCCTATTGAACTCCGCAAAACAATGAATATTAATAAAAAAGATCCCATGGAAATTTTTGTTGAAGATGATAAAATTATACTAAAAAAATATGAGCCCGCTTGCATATTCTGCGGAAGCGCTGATGATACATTTGAATACAAAGGCAGAACGATATGCAGTGAATGCATGGATAAAATGAAAGATAAAGCTGATGAGTAAAATATAAAAAAGTAGCACCTAGTTATTAAAACAGGTGCTACTTTTTTTGTCTTTATCTAGCAAAAACATGATCTCCTATTTTTTTAATTATCTGTCTTTGTGATATCCAAGTTAGGTTGGTCGCTACTTTAGGGTTATAAAAGAACAAGGAACTATGTGTTGGATCATATCCAAGCAGAGCAGTCTTTGCTGCATTCATTGAAACCTGATCAGGAAAAAAGTTAGCCTGACCGTCTAATAAACTGCTGAACTGTCCCCTCTGTAAAATTACTTCCCTTATTGTATCAGGAAATTCACTGCTTTTTACTCTATTTAAAATAACAGCTCCTACTCCTACTTTACCGGTAAAGGTTTCCCCTCTAGCTTCTCCGTGAATTAATCTTGCCAATAGAATAATCTGTTCTCTTGATATATCCATAGTTTCATATATATTATTGTCAGGTAAGTACTTTATAGTAGATTTACCAGCAATTCCATCAACTTTTAATCCATTTGATTCTTGAAGCCGTTTCACAGCTTCAACTGTCTTCTTACCGTATATACCATCTATTCTCCCGCTATATAAGTTCATATCGGTTAATCTCTGTTGTAAAATTGCTACATCAGAGCCTTCATCTCCATACTCCAACACTCTTGTGCCCAAGTCATAAAAATCATCAGCTTTCACTACATTAACATAACTTACAAAGATAAACATTGTTATTACTAAAACCATAAACATTTTTTTCATTTTATTTTGAAACATACTAATCCCTCCATTAATCAATCATGGTACATCCCTCTGTTAATAACGAACTTTTCTAACATCCGCATTAATCTTGTTGTGAAAAATTCGCTTTTATTCAAAGGATCAACTAAAATTGTCATAAAGCCCATTCTGTTTCCACCTAGTACATCAGTAAATACTTGATCTCCAATTACAGCAATTTCATCTCTATTTAAATCAAGTATTTTTAAAGACTTTATGTATGCTTTCTTCCTAGGTTTCACAGCATTACCTATTGCTGGGATGTCCAGTTGATTGCTGAAGTACTCAACTCTCTTATTCATTCCGTTAGATATAAGACATAATTTAAAACCTTCTTTTAGTAGTTTTTTAAACCAGTTAAATACTTCATCACTTAAATTTTTATCGTTCCAGGGAATAATTGTGTTGTCTATATCAACTATGATTCCTTTAATGTCAGCATCTTTAAGATCAGCTAATTTGATATCAAAAATACTCTCATAATAAGCATCTGGATATAATTTTTTCAATATAATAGCCCCCGAATTCAACAACTTCTTTCTTACAGTAATCATAACTAATTAATTATGATATGTCAAATATTTTAAGTGCTTATAATTTCTACCTCAAATTTACTGCTCAAATCCTTTAAAATATCTAAGACAAGATCCCTGTTGCCTTCAGTAACATCAAGGTAGATCTCTCCCGAATCATCTTTGCTAACAGTAAGCATTGCAATACCTTCAAAGGATTTAAATACCATATCTACAAATACTATTTCTTCCTGTGGAATCTTTGCAACAATCCTTTTAGTGTTAACTTCCATTACTTTCTAACCTCTCTTCTAACAACCTCGAGTTCTTGATAGCTGTTTTTAACCGGAACTCTTATTATTTCTTTAGGGTGAGGTGCATCCTCAACCTCTTGACCCTCTTCATTTATTATATAGTCTACAGTCTCTTTTTGAACTGTACCGTCGTGTTTTAAGATCTCAATCAGATCACCTTTAAAGAACTTGTGTCTTACTTCAATTAATAGTTCACTTTTCTTAGGGTCATAGCCCCGGACCACACCCATGAAATCAAAGGTTCTTTGATAAGCTGAAGACCCATAGTTTTGAGCTTCTTCAGTTGGCGGGTGTAAGAAAAAACCGGTTGTATAACCACGGTGACTTACCTTTTTTAAGTCCTCTAACCAGGTTTCATTAAACTCATAGTTTTCTTTATCCTTATAGTATAGATCAATTGCTTTTCTATAAATTGAAATCACATTTGCAACATAGTGCATTCCTTTCATTCGGCCTTCTACCTTTAAACTATCCACCCCGGTATCGATTACCTCTGGGATATGTTCAATCAAACAGAGGTCTTTTGAATTCATAATGTGTGTACCATTTTTATCTTCATAAATGGGATAATATTCCCCCGGCCTTTCTTCTTCAACAAGGTGGTACTTCCACCTACAGGAATGAGCACACTTCCCGCGGTTGGCATCTCGATTAACAAAGTAGTTGCTTAATAGACATCTTCCGGAGTAAGAAATACACATCGCACCATGGATAAATATTTCAAGTGAAATATCTGTCTTATCTCTAATTTCTTTTATTTCATTTTTACTCAACTCTCTGGCAAGGATTATTCTTTCCATTCCCATCTCTTTCCAGAAAGCTACACTTGCATAGTTTACTGCATTGGCCTGAGTACTTAAGTGAAGCGGTATATCTATATTTTCATCACGTATTATCTTTAAAACTCCCGGGTCTGAAATAATTAAAGCATCAACCCCGATATCATTTAACTGGTGTAAATACTCTTCTAGACCTTCTAGGTCTTCATTATGTGGAATCATATTTACAGTAACATATATCTTTTTATCTCTTTTATGAATAAACTCTGTACCTTCTTTTAGTTCTTCATAACTGAAGTTATCAGCACCTTCTCTTAAGCCGTAACTAAATCCTCCACAGTATACCGCATCTGCCCCATATAGTACTGCAGTCTTTAGTTTTTCTAGATTACCAGCTGGTGCCAAAAGTTCTACTTTTTCCATTACTTTACCTCCTGATACTTATCGTCAGTCCATCATCTATATCAAATAGTCTGCTGTCAAACTTTTGGTTATTTTTTAAATATATTAAAAACTTCCTCATGTTAACTACAATTGTTCTCATTTTATGGTCAAGCTTACCCTTATCTTTAACAAGCCCTTTATATAATACATTATCACATAATATTATTCCATTATCAGTAATTTTTTCTTCAGCCATTTTAAATAAATTAAGATACTGCCCCTTGGCAGCATCTATGAATATTAGATCGAATTTTCTTCTTAAATAAGGTAGTATTTCTAAGGCATCTCCATATTTAAAATTAACCTTTTTAGTAAACTTAAATTCTTTTATGTTTTCTTTTGCCTCAATTAAACGTGCTTCATCTCTTTCAATAGTCACTATCTCACAATCAGGGTCTGAATACTCTGCTAACCATAAAGTAGAATAGCCAATAGCTGTTCCAACTTCTAAAATTAGTTTTGGATTGGTAAATAACAAAACGGACTTTATAAAATTAGCAGTATCTCTGCTAATTATTGGGATATGATCTTTTTTAGCCCTTTTTTCAAGTTCTTTTAAGCTTTGATTATCTTCCCAAAGTTTAAAGAATTGGTCAGTCATTGATTAACCCCTCATTTTTCATTTCTCTTTGTTTTTGAATATGCTGGTCATAACTTCTGGTAAAAACATGTTCTCCATTTTCTAAAGCAAAGTAGAATAAGTAATCTGTCTCATCAGGATTTAAAGCAGCTTTAATTGATACTATTCCCGGACTACAGATCGGACCTGGGGGTAAACCGTCATTTTGATAAGTATTGTAAAAAGACTCTACTTCAAGGTCTTTATATAAAAGTCGTTCTTTTTTTTCCTCTAATACATACTGTACTGTTGCATCTATTTGTAACCTCATATCCTGGTTTAACCTATTATATATAACTGAGGCAATAATCGGTTTTTCATGATCAAAACGTGCTTCTTCTTCAATTAGTGAAGCTATTGTTATTATTTCATGAAGAGAATACTCTTCAGTTATTTCATTTTCCTCAATTGTCTCAACTACATCGTTTTCAAAAGATGAAAGCAGTAGTTCTATAGTTTCAAAAGCATTGTATCCAAAAGGTACTGAATAGGTCTCTGGATATAGGTAACCCTCTATTCGATAGGTCATCTTTTCATTTTTTTCTGGCAAAAAATCATGTTCAAAGTTATTTTCTATAAGTACTTCACCATAATCATCTAAAGAGTTAAAACCTTTTTCAGTAAGCCTGTTTATTACTTCAGTTACAGAATAACCCTCTGGAATAGTTACTTTAAAAACAGCATTCTCACCTTTTTTTAACTGATCGACTATCTCAAACATATCCATTGAAGGTTTTAAGTAATAATAGCCTGCTTTGAGCTGTTGATCCAGCTCTGTTAGATGTATATATGCTCTAAAAATTAATCTGGATTTAATAAGATCATTTATATAAAGAGTATCTACAATAGTTTGAGCTGAACTCCCTTTTTTGATCTCAATAAGTAATTTTTCATTATTATTACTATCTACCGGACTAGTTAAATCTACGATTTTAACCGATAGAGTTATAAAAATAATAATAATTAAAAAAATTATTCCAGCCTTTTTCACTTGCTGAGATACCTCTCTTTTACGTTTTCAAATTCTTCTTCATCTTCAATAATACTTAAGAAACTTTGGTCACCTTCATTAACCATCTTAAGTACTAAGGCTTCTGAATCTTCATCATAATCAGAAGGAATTAAAACCAAATACTTACTACCGTCAAACATAACTTCTTCTTCTATAATAAATCTTTCTTCAACACCATCATTTTTTAGGACTAATTCTCCCGCTTCTTCATCAACATAATAACTACCTTCTTCATTCATTATCTTCACCATCCTTTTTATTAATAAAGTCTAAGTAATTTTGCAGTATTAATGCTGCTGCAATTTTATCTACCATCTTTTTTCTCTTTTTACGGCTCAAATCAGCATCTAGCATGCTTTGGTCGGCAATTATAGTTGTAAATCTTTCATCCCAGGTTGTAATCTCTATATCCAGCCTATTATTTAAAAAATTAATAAACTCCTGGGTTCTATCTGCCCTTGGTCCCTTACTACCGTTTAAAGAAGTAGGCATACCAACTACTATTTCATCGATTTCATAATCTTTTAAATACCTTTTTATAATATCTAAATCCTGATTTAAGGCAGTTCTTTTAATCACATCTTTACTATGTGCAATTGTATTTGAACGATCACTTACAGCTAAACCTATATACTTACTGCCATAATCAATTCCTAATTTTCTCAAGTTATAATTCCTCCACAGTGCAAAATGGTGCTTCTAAATACATTAGAAGCACCTTTAAATTTATTTATTCAAATAATTTTTTACTAGTTCTTCAATTATTTCATCTCTATCAATCGTTCTAATCATCATCCGAGCATCTTTATAGCTTGTTATATAGGCTGGGTCACCTGAAAGAATATATCCGACAATCTGGTTTACTGGATTATATCCTTTTTCTTTAAGGGCTTTTGAAACCCTTTTTATGACATATCCCGCTTCATTAATCTCTTCTTTTGTCGGTTTAAACCTCATCGTTTGGTCACTGCGATTGTCTTCAGGCATTTATACCACTTCCCATATAAAGTATTTTTAAATTAATTATTTTTCCTTAATAATTTCCTCTGCTCTGTTCAATGCTTCATCAATCTTATCAACTCTGCTTCCACCGGCTTGTGCCATATCGGGGCGTCCACCGCCTCCACCACCGGCTACTTTTGCAACTTCACCGATAATATTACCGGCGTTAAAGCCTTGTTCAACAAGGTCTTTTGAAATTTTTGCTACAAATAATACCTTGTTATCTAAAGCAGATGCTAATACAATTATACCTGATTGAATTTCATTTTGCAATTGATCAGCCATTTTTCTTAAGGCATTATTGTCTACATCTTTTAACTTATGGGTTAATAGATTAACACCATTAACGGTTTTAATACTGTCTTTAAGATCTGTAGACTTAGAAGCAGCAATTTTATCTTTTAGTGACCTTACTTCTTTTTCAAGTTCCTTTATATTGTTTTTCATTCTATCAATTTTATCAGGTATATCATCAAGGTCTGAGTTTAATAATTGAGCTGACTTTGTTAATAGTTCTTTTTGACTGTTTATATAATCTAGGGCATTAAAACCGGTTACAGCTTCTATCCTTCTAATACCTGATGCTGTAGAACCTTCATTAATGATTTTTAACATCCCGATATCACCGGTTCTATTCACATGAGTACCACCACATAGTTCAATACTGAAATCACCCATCTGAACAACTCTTACCTTCTGTCCGTACTTTTCAGTAAAAAGGGCAGCTGCCCCTTCCTTTTTAGCTTGATCGATATCCATCTCTTCGATCTTTACATCCAGGTTGTTTATAATCTGTTCATTAACCCTGTATTCAATTTCTTCTAACTCACTATCTGTTAGAGAAGAAAAGTGAGTAAAGTCAAATCTAAATCGATCTGGTTCAACCAGTGAACCGGATTGGTTTACATGGTCACCTAAAACATCTCTTAAAACTTGATGCAGCAGGTGGGTTGCAGAGTGATTACGCATTGTTGCTTTTCTTCTGTCCTCATGTACTTGAAGTTCTACTTTATCCCCGGTTTCTAATTTTCCTTTTTTGACTTCTACAAGGTGGATATAGTAGTCCATTTTGTTTACAGTATCATAAACAGTTATTTCACTATTACCTTTTGTAATGGTTCCTTTATCACCAATCTGTCCTCCACTTTCAGCATAAAAGGATGTTTTATCTAAAATCACCTTGGCTTTACTTCCTTCTTTGATGGAGTCCACAACTTCTGCATCTTGTATTATTTTTAGTACTTCAGCATTGTTAGACATATGCTTATACCCAACAAACTCTGTTTTCTCTATTTTATCTGATAGGTCTTTTAGAAGTTCATCTTCTTTGGAACTTCCAAAACCAACATCTTCTCTTGCTTCACGGGCTCTTTTTTTCTGTTCAGCCATTTCTTCTTCAAAGCCTGCTTGATCAACTTCAAGACCGTGTTCTTTTAAGACATCTTCAGTTAAATCAAGTGGGAAACCAAAGGTGTCATAAAGCCTAAATGCCTTTTGACCGGATAATATTTCTTTGTCATTTTCTTTTAGTTCATCTATCATTTCTGAAAGAATCTCTAATCCCTGGTCTAAGGTGTCGAAAAATCTTTCTTCTTCAGCTTTAACAAACTTGATAATCTGATTCTCTTTTTTTTCTAATGTAGGGTACCCACCTGACATTGTATCGATAACAACCGGGACCATCTTATATAAAAATGGGGTGTCATAACCTAACTTATCACCATATCTAACAGCTCTTCTGATCAGTCTGCGGATTACATATCCTCTACCTTCATTAGAAGGAAGCACTCCATCAAAAATTGCCATTGTTACTCCTCTAATATGATCAGCGATTAAACGATAAGCCATCTTGGTTTCTTCATTCTTTTTATACTTTACACCACTGTCTTCTACAAGAAAATCTATCATAGGTTTTAAAAGATCGGTTTCAAAGTTAGACTCTACACCCTGTAATATAGATGCAACTCGTTCTAGGCCCATTCCAGTATCAATATTTTTATTGGGCAGGCTTAGATATTCACCTTCATCAGTATAATTATACTGGGTAAATACTAAGTTCCAGATCTCTAAGTAACGGTCACCTTCTCCACCGAGCACATCTTCTTTACTATCACCGTATTCTTCTCCTCGGTCATAATGGATCTCTGAACAAGGTCCACAAGGTCCGGTTCCAATCTGCCAGTAGTTTTCCTCTTTGCCCATTCTAACTATTCTTTCTTCCGGTAGTCCAATAATATCATGCCAGATATCATGAGCTTCTTCATCGTCTTTATAGATTGTAATCCATAATTTTTCTTTTTCAAGTTTAAGTTCTTCAGTTACAAACTCCCAGGCCCAAACAATGGCCTCCTCTTTAAAGTAGTCTCCAAAAGAAAAGTTACCGAGCATTTCAAAAAAGGTTTGATGTCGGTCTGTTCTACCTACATTATCTATATCATTAGTTCTTATACACTTCTGTGAGGTAGCTATCCTTGTTTTGGGAGGTTCTTTTCTACCATCAAAGTATGGTTTAAAAGGAGCCATACCGGCATTGATCCATAGTAAGCTGGGATCATCCTGTGGTACCAGGGGAGCACTGGGTAAAATCATATGATCTTTTGTTTTGAAAAAATCAAGAAACTTCTGTCTTAATTCATCTCCTGTCATCTTAATCCCCCTTAGTTAATATTTTAAATGTAATAATCATTATTTTTCTTAATCTTTATTATATCAATAATATTTATATTAAACAAAATATAGTTATTTTTTATTTAAACAACTTTTATCTTAGCATATCTTCTTTTACCGATTTGAACTATCATTCCATCTTTTACTTCAAGATCTAAATTGATCTTTTCATATTTTTTATCATCTATACTAACTGCACCCTGTTTTATCATTCGGCGTGCTTCACTGTTTGAATCAACCATTCCTGTTGCAGCTACAATCTTTACTATCCAGAGTTTGCCATCCTCAAGCTTGCTTTCTTTTATCTCTACTTCAGGAATATCTTCCGGTAGGTTACCTTTTGAGAACACACTTTCAAATTCAGAGGCAGCATTAGCTGCTTCATCTTCTCCATGGAACTCTTTGACTATTGTATAGGCAAGATCTTTTTTGTACTGCATTGGATTAACCTTGTTTACTTCAATATCTTTTTTGATTTCATTTACCTTTTCTACGTCAAGATTAGTAACTAATTCAAAGTACCTAACTATTAAATCATCCGGGATTGACATTACTTTACCATACATCTCAGTAGGTTTTTCATTGACACCGATATAGTTATCTAAGCTTTTACTCATTTTTTCGGTTCCATCAAGACCTTCTAAGATCGGCATCATTATTAGTACCTGAGATTCTTGTCCATATTCTTTTTGTAGGTTTCTACCTACTAAAAGATTAAACCTCTGGTCTGTTCCACCTAATTCAACATCAGCATTAATTGCAACTGAGTCATAACCCTGCATAAGTGGATAGAAAAATTCATGGATACTTATCGGTTTGTTTTCATTAAACCTATTACTAAAGTCATCTCTTTCTAACATTCTGGCAACTGTATATTTTGAAGATAGGTTAATTACATCTTCAAAGTCCATTTTAGAAAGCCAGCTTGAATTAAAAACGAGCTTTGTTTTATCTTCATCTAAAATTTTAGAGAACTGTTTTTCATATGTAAGGGCATTTTCTTTTACTTCTTTTTCAGTCAGCTGTTTGCGTGTTTTTGACTTTCCACTTGGATCTCCGATTCGACCGGTAAAGTCACCGATTATTAAGTATACTTCATGTCCCATGTCCTGAAACTGTTTTAACTTCTTTAAAACAACGGTATGGCCTAAGTGTATATCTGGAGCTGTAGGATCAAGACCTAGCTTAATCCTAAGTGGTCTGTTTTCTTTTTTTGCTTCAATAAGTTTTTTCTTTAAATCTTCTTCTGAGATTAAATCATTTACACCTTGTTTTAATACTTTAATTTGTTTATCAATATCCATAATATATAATCCGGCAAAATTTTTCTGCCAGAAATGGACACCTCCCTTGATTTAATTGTTATCTATAGTTAAAATGGTAAATATAAACTGTTATTTATTATAACAGATAGGATTGTTTCTAACAAGTGCTACCATCATTTAATATTTTATGATATAATATTCAACTGAGAGGTGGTTTAATATTATGAATAAAAAGAAGGGTCGATATATAATTGTTGCACTAGTTCTTATAATTTCCTTATCAGTAGGATTAATGATCGGTGCTATTACATGGATCATAAAAGATACTCCTGATATTAGTGATTATAAAGGATCTAGTGAAACAACTATTATATACAGTGCCGAAGGAGAAGAACTTACAAAACTATACAGAGAAAATAGAACTTATGTTCCTCTAGATAAGATACCGACCCATCTTAAAGAAGCAGTAGTTGCTGTAGAGGATAAAAACTTTTATGTACACCATGGTGTTGATTTTTTCGGTATTTTAAGGGCTGTAATGGCCAATATTAGAGCCGGTTACAGAGCACAGGGGGCAAGTACCATTACACAACAGTTAGCCCGTAATGCCCTCTTACACCAAGATAAAACTTATTATAGAAAAATACAAGAAGCATATTTGGCTTTACAGTTTGAAAGAATGTATACCAAACCTGAAATATTAGAGATGTATTTAAATGAAATCTTTATGGGTCATAGTGCCTATGGAGTTGAGTCAGCAGCAAATCATTACTTTGGAAAAAATGCCTCTGAACTTACTTTAAGTGAAAGTGCAGTAATTGCCGGGCTGCCTCGTGCTCCTAACTTCTATTCACCATATAAAAATATGGATGAAGCTATTAAAAGAAGAAACTTTGTATTAGATAAAATGGTTGAACTTGGATATATAAACCAGGAACAAGCTGATCAAGCTCAAAATCAAGAAGTAGTTCTAGATTCAAAAGAAGATAACTTAAATAAAGACATTGCTCCATACTATATTCGTTTTGTTAGAGATAAGTTACTAGATATGTATGGTGCAAACATGGTCTATGGCAGTGGATTTAAGGTTTATACAACCTTAGATACTGATATGCAAAAGATTGCTAACAGTTCGGTTGAAAATGCTTTAGCTCAAAAATATATACCGACAGTTCAAAGAACTAATGCAGCCGATCCTAACCAGCCACAGATGTCAGTTATTACATTAGATGTCAAAACCGGTGCAATTAAGGCTATGGTGGGCGGACGTGGTGATGATCAGTTTAACAGAGCTGTACAAGCAGTTAGACAACCTGGTTCAGCTTTTAAACCCTTTGTCTATGCAACAGCCGTTAAGAATAATTATTCACCAGGTGATGTCATAAATGATATGCCAACTTTAAATCCCAAGAAAGAAAGCAGTAACAATAAGGAAATCTGGCCGACAAACTTCGGTAATGAATACAGGGGATTTGTAAGCCTTAGATCTGGATTAATACATTCTATAAATGTAGCTGCAGTTGAACTGCTTAGAAAAGTTAGTGTAAATGATACTATTAAAACAGCAGAACAAATGGGGATATCTACCTTTAACTCAGCTGATAATGTACCTGACCACTATTCACTAGCCTTAGGTGGATTAGACCGTGGAGTTAAAGCAATTGAAATGGCAACTGCTTACAGCATATTTGCCAATAACGGCATAAAAACCGAACCATATGCTATAACTAAGATAGTAGATAGAAATGATCGTGTTATTTATGAAGCACATCCAAATAAAGAGATCGTATTAAGTCCTCAAACAAGTTATCTGATGACAGACATGTTAAGATCTGTTATAAATGAGGGAACAGGTAGGAGAGCTAACTTAGACCGACCGGTTGCTGGTAAAACAGGTACTACAAACAACTATACAGATGCCTGGTTTGTAGGATATACACCTGATTTAGTAACAAGTGTCTGGATTGGAGAAGATAACTTACAAAAGATGGTCTATGATGAAAAAGACAGCAGTGGAAACTATATTCATTCTGAAGGTAATGGACCCAGAACTGTTTCAAGTTCTGAGGCAGCTCAACTTTGGGGAGAATATATGACAGAAGTAGTAAAAGATAGAGAGGTTGCTTATTTTAGTGAACCTGTTGATATAAAAACAGTTTCTATTGACCCAATCACCGGTAAGTTACCAAATAAATTTACACCAAAAATTGTTGATGAAAAATACAGACCAGAAAATGCACCAAGAAGTTCTGAAGACTTACATGGACCTGTTGAATCAGTGAGGATTGATAAAAACACAGGTTATCTGGCAACTGATAACTGTCCTGAAGAAGATGTTGTAGAATATTCTTATATCGAAAAAACTGGAATCCGTTTAGGGCCAACAAATATTAACTTCCAGGAAAAAAATGACGGCTCTAAAAGCTCTGAAGATTTAACCAGGGGAATTTATATAGTCAGTGAAGGTGAACCAGTACAGAAAATTGACCCTGAACTTGGTATCCCCGAAAAAGACAATGATGGGAATCTAGTTTATGAAACGAAACCACAAGAAGACTGTCCTGAACATCCTTCAACAGAAGAAACAGAAACTGATGATTCTGATGATTCTTATGATCCAGAAGATAGTGTAATCTTTGATATATGGGACTTTCTAAATAATGATTAAATACTTAGTTCTAAAAAAATAAAGCAATAAAGTAGTCCGGTTGACATCCTCCCCGCCTGTTCCTATCGTCACAAACGGGGATTCCTTAAAGAAACTTGC
>JBNJDV010000037.1:0-15278 GCA_051745185.1 Bacillota bacterium | reverse complement strand
GCATAAAGATGACAAAGAAAAACAGCAGCAAGCTATGATGGACTTATATAAGGAAAACAATGTTAATCCAGCAGCTGGTTGTTTACCAATGATATTTCAATTAGCTATCTTAATACCATTATATAGGGCAATATTAAGCTTAAGTGATATATTAAATGATGCTTCTTTTCTATGGATTGGTACTTTAACAAATGGTTCTTTAGCAGAACCTGATGTTGCAATAGTAATTGTTAATGCTTTAGCAATGATCGCACAAACTTATGTTACCCAGAAGATGCAGTCAGGTGGCAATAAACAAAGCAATATGATTATGTGGATTATGCCTGCCTTTATTATATTTATCGGTTTCCAATTACCTTCTGGTATTTTACTATACTGGTTTACTTCAACAGTATTTACCGCTATACAGCAATATGTAATATCCAAAGAACCTGCTAATAAGGAGGCTGTTGAACAGTAATGAAAAAAATGATATATAAAGCTGAATCAGTTAATGAGGCAATAAAAAAAGGATTAAATGACTTAGATATAGACCGAAGTCAGGCCGAAATAAATATCATTGAACAGGGAAACAAAGGTTTTTTAGGATTAATTGGTAAAAAAGAAGCAGAAATTGAGATAATAATTGAAGATGATCCAATTAAAATAGGTAAAGATTTTCTTGATGAAGTATTTTCAAAAACAAATATTGATGTAAAGATAAACATTATAGAGGAACAAACTAATGAAGAGCAAGTAGTTTATGATATACATTCTGAAGATTTAGGTATTGTTATTGGACGACGCGGTGAAACCTTAGATGCTTTACAGTATTTAACCTCACTGGTTGTTAATAAAGATACTGAACAGTACTACCGTATAATTCTGGATGCTGAAGGTTATAGGGATAGAAGAGAAAAAACACTTGAGAGGTTAGCTCGTAAGTTAGCTCAAAAAGCAGTTAATAAAAAGAGAAAAGTTGTATTAGAGCCGATGCCTCCTCATGAACGTAGAATTATCCATATAACATTAAAGAAAGATTCTAGGGTTAGATCATACAGTGAAGGTGAAGAACCATTTAGAAAGGTTATGATTGAAACAGTAGACTAAGGATTATATTACAATACTCATGTTATAGACAATGCCCAGTAGGTGGTCCTGCTGGGTTTAATATTTTTAAAGGGGGTTAAAAAATGAACACTATGAAGGAAGACACAATTGCTGCAATTGCAACTCCCTTCGGTACTTCTGGAACAGGCAAAGTTAGAATGAGCGGTCCAGAGGCTATTAAAATTGGTGAAAAAATATTTGAAGCTTCCTCTGGAACTAAACTGACAGAGGCAAAATCACATACAGCCCATCATGGTTATGTTGTAGATCCAAAAACAGATAAAACTATTGATGAGGTTTTAGCGATACTTATGATTAATCCTCGTTCATTTACAGGTGAAAATGTTGTAGAGTTTGATTGCCATGGTGGTATGGTACCTTTAGAATCAGTTTTAGAGCTGCTATTGGAAAACGGTGCCAGAATGGCTGAACCAGGTGAATTTTCAAGACGTGCCTTTATGAACGGTAAGTTAGATATGGCACAGGCTGAAGCTATTATAGATGTCATTAATTCAAAAACTGAAAAAAGCCTTTCAATAGCTATGGAACAACTAAAAGGTGGACTATCCGAGAAAGTAAATAATATAAAAAATAAGGTTGTTACATTACTAGCTCATCTTGAGGCCTCTATTGATTTTCCAGAAGATGAAATTGAGGGATTTGATTCAAGTCAGTTAGATGAAAGGTTAAATGAAATTAAAAAGCCATTAGAAGAGCTGATAAAAACATCTAAACAAGGGAAACTATATCAAGAAGGCATAAAAACAGTTATCACAGGAAAACCTAATGTAGGTAAATCCAGTCTATTAAACTATTTACTGCAAGAAAACCGTGCAATTGTGACGGATATTCCAGGAACCACTAGAGATGTAATTGAAGAATATATCAACTTAGAGGGTATTCCTTTAAAAATTATTGATACTGCCGGAGTCAGGGAATCAGATGATCTGGTAGAAAAAATTGGAGTTGAAAAAACAAGAACATCTTTAGAAAAAGCTGACCTTGTTTTAATGATGTTAGATGTCAGCCAGGGTTTAACTGAAGAAGATATTAAAGTATATAATTTAATTAAAAAACAACCTACAATTGTTGTAATTAATAAGACTGATTTAGATAAAAAGGTTGATGTTGAAAAAATGCAAGAAAAATTTAGCGAACATCCCCTTCTATTGATATCAGTAAAGGAAGAAGAAGGTTTAGAAGAATTAAAGAACACAATTTTAGAAGAAATTTTACAGGAAAAAATTAATACTGACAATGAAGTGTTAGTTACAAAAGTTCGACATCGCGATGCATTAATTAGGGCATTAGATTCTTTACAAAAAGTACAGACTTCATTAAAGGAAGGAATGCCTTATGATTTTTTAACAATAGATTTAAAAGATGTATTATTTAATTTAAGTTCAATTACCGGTGAAACAGTTACTGAAGATATTATCGATCAAATATTTAGTGATTTTTGTTTAGGTAAATAGTTAAGGAGTGTTTATAAAAAAATGGGAAAAGATTATAAATATAATAAAGTATTTGAAAAAGAATATGATATTATTGTAATAGGAGCAGGACATGCTGGATGTGAAGCTTCGCTGGCTCCAGCAAGGATGGGACTTGATGTATTAACTATGACAGTTAATCTCGATCATGTTGCATTTATGCCGTGTAATCCTTCAATAGGAGGTCCTGGTAAAGGACATATCGTAAGAGAAATTGATGCCCTTGGAGGAGAAATGGCTCGAAACATGGATGAAACTATGCTGCAAATTAGAATGCTAAATACTGCAAAAGGGCCTGCAGTACACGGATTAAGAGGTCAGGCTGATAAAAAGAAATATCACCTAAGAATGAAACAGCTTTTAGAAGATGAGCCTAATTTAGATTTAAAACAAGAGATAGCTGAAGTATTAGTTGTTGAAGATAATAAAATAAAGGGAGTAATTACCAAAACTGGTATATTATTCAAAGCAAAGAAGGTTGTTATTACTACCGGAACATTTCTTAAAGGTAAAGTAATCATTGGAGAAGCAACATTTAATGCTGGTCCAAATCAGCAGTACCCGGCCAACAAATTGTCTGAGTCACTTAATGAATTAGGATTTGAACTTAGGAGATTTAAAACCGGTACACCTCCAAGAATAAATAAAAGAAGTATTGATTTTTCAAAAATGCATGAACAAGAAGGTGAAAAAGGCCTTACTTTTTCTTTTGATTCACCACCTTATGAACGCGATCAAGTTTCTTGTTACCTAACATATACTAATGATAAAACACATGAAATAATCCAGGAAAATAAAATGCGGACACCTCTATTCAGTGGTATCATTGAAGGAGTTGGACCTAGATACTGCCCTTCAATCGAGGATAAAGTGGTCAGATTTCCAGAAAAAGGAAGACATCAACTGTTTTTAGAACCAGAAGGAGAATTAACTGGTGAATACTATATATCTGGTCTTTCAACCAGTTTACCTGAAGATGTACAGTATGATTTATTAAGCACTATACCTGGTTTAGAGAATGCTGAAATAATGAGGCCGGGTTATGCTATAGAGTACGACTGTTTTAATCCGAATGATTTGAAATTAAGTTTAGAGACTAAAAAAATTAAAGGTCTTTTCTCTGCTGGTCAGATAAATGGTACATCTGGTTATGAGGAAGCCGCAGGCCAAGGTTTAATTGCAGGGATTAATGCAGCTTTATCATTAAAAGGCAAAGAACCTTTAATTCTAGACCGTTCTCAAGCATATATTGGTGTATTAATTGATGAATTAGTAACAAAAGGAACCGAAGAACCATATAGAATGATGACTTCAAGAGCAGAATATAGATTAATACTAAGACAGGATAATGCTGATCTAAGATTAAAAGAGATCGGATATAATTTGGGATTAATTTCTGAACAAAGATATCAAGATTTTCTTAATAAAAAGGAAGATATTGAAAAAACATTAGAATTTATGAGAAACTATCAGGTTACTCCTACCCCTGAAAATAGGGAACAATTAAAAAGTTTAGACAGTGGAGCATTAAAAAAACCGGTTAAGTTGGCTAAACTGCTGAAACGGCCGGAAGTTGATTATGATGACTTAAGATATTTTGCCCCTGAATTACCCGAGGTAAGCCGAGAAGTAAAAAATCAGGTAAGTATCCAAACAAAGTATAAAGGTTACATTGACCGCCAGATGTCTCAAGTTGAGCAGTTTAAGAAGATGGAAGATAAATTGATTCCTAAAGATATAGATTATGATAGCCTAGAAAATTTAAGATTAGAGGCAAGAGAAAAATTAAAGAAAATCAAGCCCAGGTCATTGGGACAGGCATCCAGAATATCAGGGGTCTCTCCTGCTGATATCTCAGTGCTTATGATATATATTGAACAGCAAGAAAGAGAGAATAAAGATGGGAAAAATTAAGAATATAAAAGACAAATTTAAGAGTGTTAATATTAATTTAAATGATAAGCAAGCAGATATGATTAATAACTATATTGATTTTTTAATAAAAGAAAACAAAAAATACAATTTAACTTCCATAACTGACCCTAAGGATATTATTAAGCTGCATTTTTTAGATTCAGCAGCAATATTTTCAAAAAAAGAGATTAATGGGAAGGTTATAGATATAGGTACCGGGGCTGGTTTCCCCGGTTTTGTATTTAAAATTATAAATACTGATATAGATTTAACATTACTTGAGGCCAGTTTAAAAAAGACAAATTTTTTAAAAATGCTTCAGGTAGAACTTGATTTATATGATAAAATCGAAGTAATTCATGGTAGAGCTGAAGATCTCGGGCAGGATAAAGGATATAGAAATTTATATGATGTTGTAACCTCAAGAGCTGTAGCACCATTAAATGTTTTATTAGAATACACAGTACCCTTTTGTAATTCAGACGGCTCTATTTTGTTATATAAAGGTCCTTCATATAAAGAGGAACTTAGAGAAGCTAAGCAGGCAATAAAAACTTTGCAAACAGAGTTAATAAATGTATATGATATTAACATACCCAACTTTGAACATGAAAGATATGTATTAGAATTTAATTTTAAGGGTAACTTGGCTCAAAAATACCCTAGAAGAGCAGGTATTCCTAAAAAACGTCCTCTTTAGGCAGGAAATATATAAATTACAAAGAATATTTATAAAAGTAATGGAGGTAAATTAATGAACTTTTCTTTTTTAGTTAATAATGACAATAAAAGTAAAATAAAACAGATTGATACTAATAAAATTAAGCCTAACCCTCACCAGCCGAGAACAAATTTTAATCAAGAAAATTTAGAAAAGTTAGCTGAATCAATCAAAAACTTCGGTATTATACAACCTTTGATAGTAAGGAAAAAAGATAAAGGTTATCAATTAATTGCTGGAGAAAGGCGTCTGAGGGCTGCCAAGTTAATAAATCTAAAAAAAGTGCCTGCCATTATAAATGACTATCAGGAAGAAGAAATAGCAGAAATATCATTAGTTGAAAACATACAGAGACAGGATTTAAATTTCCTAGATGAAGCTTTAGCATACTACAGTATAATGAACCAATTTGGTTTAAGCCAGACTGAACTGGGAGAAAAAGTGGGTAAAAATCAATCTACAATAGCAAATAAGCTTAGAATTTTGAAATTGCCTGAAGAGATACTAGCATTAATTAGAAAATATGCTTTATCTGAGAGACATGCTAGAGCATTACTGAAGTTAGATGATAAGCAAAAACAGATTGAATTTATTAAAAAAGCTAGTAAAGATAGTCTTTCTGTTAGAGAGTTCAATAAATTAGTAGATAAATTTTTAAAGAAAAGTACTGAAGAGAAGCAAGTAAAAACTTATTATAAAGATGTTAGATTATTAAAAAACACTTTAAATTCAGCTATCGATCAGATTCGTAAAGCCGGTATTGAAGTTGAAGTAAACCAGGAAGAAAAAAGTAATTATATTATGTATAATATAAAAATACCAAAAAACAATGATGATATATCGTAAGGGGGTTTTTTATTTGGCTAAAAAAATTGCTATCGTAAATCAAAAGGGTGGTGTTGGTAAAAGCACTACTGCTATAAATCTAGGAGCCAGTTTATCTGAGCAGGACAGAAAAGTTTTAATAGTTGATGTTGATCCACAGGGAAATGCCACCAGTGGACTTGGGTTAGAAAAAAGCGACCTAGAATACAGTATATATGATGCCTTTATTAATGATACCCCCCTTAATAAAATAATAAAACCAACAGGTCATGACAATTTTTACATATTACCTGCTAATATTGATCTAGCAGGTGCAGAAATTGAATTAGTATCGTTAATGTCGCGGGAAAGTAGATTAAAAAAGAAAATAGAAGAATCAAATATTGAGTTTGATTATATATTTTTTGATTGCCCTCCTTCTTTAGGGCTTTTAACTTTAAATGCATTAACAGCCTCAGATCATATAATTGTACCAATCCAATGTGAATATTATGCTTTAGAGGGATTGGGACAGCTGATGCAGACGATTGAACTTGTTCAAAGCAATTTAAACCCTGAGCTAACGTTATTAGGAGTAGTTTTGACTATGAATGATGCTCGCACTAATCTTTCCAGCCAAGTTATAGAAGAAGTTAAAAAATATTTTGGCAAAGATGTTTTTAATACTATAATACCAAGAAATGTTAGGTTGAGTGAAGCTCCAAGTTTTGGTGAGCCGATAGTTACATATGATCCTTCGTCTCGAGGAGCAAAGGCATACAAAGATTTGGCAAAGGAAGTGATTGAACGTGAATAAAAAAAGATTGGGTAAAGGATTAGACGCATTATTATCAAAAAGCCAGGGTGAAAAAAGAGAACATGAAATTAAAGATATTAATATTGAAAAGATAAAGCCTAATCCTTTTCAACCCAGGAACAGATTTGCTGATGACGCTCTTGATGAATTAGCAGAATCGATTGCTAACAAAGGAGTTTTACAACCGGTTACTGTTAGAGAAGTACAGTACGACAATTTTCAACTCGTAACAGGTGAAAGAAGATGGAGAGCAGCTAAAAAAGTAGGACTTGAGACTATTCCTGCGATAATTAGAGAGTTCAAAGATGAAGAGATGATGGAAGTTGCTTTAATCGAAAACTTACAAAGAGAAGATTTAAATCCCATTGAGGAAGCACATGCTTATAAAAAAATGATCGATGAACTTGAAATAACACAAAAAGAAGTCGCAAAACGAGTTTCAAAAAGCAGGTCAACGGTTGCAAATACTTTGAGATTATTAAACTTACCGCCCTCAGTACAAGAAATTGTTTCACGTGAAACAATTTCGATGGGTCATGCGCGTGCATTATTACCTTTAGAACATGAAAAACAAAAAACGACAGCCAAAAAAATTGTTGATGAAGACCTTTCCGTAAGGAAAACCGAAGAGTTAGTTAAAAATTTAATAGAAAAAAAGAACAAAAAACCAAAAACTAAAAAGACTAAGAATGAATTAAACCCTAAATGGATAAAAGCGCGAGAGAAATTAGCTGAAAAACTGGGTTTAGATGTGAAAATAAAAGACAAAGTAAGCAAAAAAGTGATTACAATCAATTGTCGCGATTATAAAGAGATGGAAAGCATACTTGATAAGATTAAATAGTTAGATGTAATTGTTTCACGTGAAACAATAATTAATAGAGGTGGTAGATATGTTTGTAATAGTTGTTGGCGGAGGAAAAGTTGGTTCATACTTAATTAAAGAGTTGTTAGAAAAAGAACATAAAGTGCATGTTGTGGAAAGCAATACAGAGAACTGCAAATTATTAAAAGAAAGATATGGTGTAAAAGTATTTTGTGGTGATGGTACAAACGAGAAGCTTTTGGAACAAGCAGGGATCAATGAAGCTGATGTAGTACTAGCTGTTACAGGTGATGACCAAGATAATTTAGTGATTTGCCAGATGGCAGAAAGAAAATTTGATGTACCCAGGACTTTTACTAGAGTCAATACTCCCGGTAATGAAAGGCTTTTTGATTGGTTAGGAGTTAATGTGGCTGTTAGCAGTTCATCTATACTGGCAGCTTTAGTTGAACAAGAAATGGCTCTGCAGGATTTAAGATATATATTAAATAAAAATCATGATAAAATAGAACTTGTTAGAATACCTGTTAGTGATGATTGTAAGTATATAAATGAAAAATTGAGAAATATAGATTTTCCGTTAGAATCAGTCTTGGTAACCATATTACGAGGAGATGAGAGTTTAGTGCCTCGCGGTAATTCAACAATTAAAAGGGATGATTTAATAGTGGCATTAACGAGAAGAGAGTATAAAGAAGAGTTAATTAAAATGTTTAACGGAGGTTAGTTTATATGATTGGAACAATAGTGAATGTAATAGCTATAATAGTAGGGAGTATATTAGGATTTTTAGTAAAAGGGAAACTACCTGAAAGATTTCAAAATATTGTTATACAGGGAATAAGTTTAGCAGTATTAATAATCGGTCTCCAAATGGCTTTTTCTTTGGAGAGCACCAAAGGAACACTAGTTGTTATCTTCAGCCTTGTTATTGGGGGAATAATAGGAGAAATATTAGAAATAGAAGACAGATTAGAAAGATTAGGAGAAAAAATACAAAGTAAATTTGGAAGTGAAGATGGATTATTTGTACAGGGGTTCGTTCAAAGCAGTTTAATTTATTGTGTTGGTGCGATGGCTATTATGGGAGCAATACAGGATGGTTTAAATAATGATCCTTCAATTTTATTTACCAAGTCTCTTCTTGATGGTACAGCTTCAATTGCTTTTTCAGCTACTTTTGGAATTGGGGTACTATTTTCCAGTATACCGGTTTTGATATATCAAGGGTCTATATCATTACTATCATCCTGGGCACAGAAACTATTAAACCAAGATGTGGTTGCAATGATGACAGCTACTGGCGGATTGCTTATTATGGCAATAGGATTAAATATGTTGCTTTCTGCTAAAATAAAAATTGGTAATCTATTACCATCGATCTTTGTTGCAATTGTTATCGCACAGTTTGTTTTTTGACAATTATAATATTTAAGCTTTTTAAGATGTAATATTTATGATATAATTAATTAAAATATGATTATAAGGGAGGAATTTTATGAATGATTCGCTTTGGAAAAGTATAAAAACCTTTTTAAGCGAAAAACTGTACATAACAGTTACCCCTTCTTCAACACGAAGTAAAATAAAAAACTATTCGTTAAGGCGTTTTATGCCTGTAATTGTAGTATTTATATTAATTGTTGTTATTGGTGTACTTTCCTCTAATTATATTTATTATAGAAGTCAATATATGAAAACAAAAAATAATTTTGAGGAATATAAAAGTAATATCAATATAAATGAATTGCAAGAAGAAAATAAGAATTTAAAGAAAAATTTATTAGTTGTGAGTCAAAACACAGAAGAACTTAGACAAGCAATGAATAATTTAAAGAGCACAAATCAAGAAATAAGACATATCTTAGGTGAAGATACCAATAATAATGATAAAGAAGACAATAATGAAGTACAAATTACATCTATATTAGACTATAATTATAATATTTTGAAGCAAGGTATACCAATGGGTGGTAATGATTTAAATCTATACTACTATGATACTGACAAGTTATTAAATCGTCTAAATGAAAGCGTTGATAATGTTGAAGAAAATATAAAAGATCAACAAGTTGTACAAGAAAAACTTCGTGATGATGCAGTTGAATATAAAGATCTGCAAAGATCTATTCCAACTCGTTGGCCTTTAGTTAATGATAATGACAGTTATGTTTCTTCTAGTTTTGGTTGGAGAACAGATCCTATATCTTCTCAACAGGAATATCATGAAGGATTAGATATAGCTGTTTGGTATAACACTCCAGTAATCGCTACAGCAGCCGGCCGCGTTACTTTTGTGGGATGGGAAAATGGTTACGGTTGGAGTGTTGAAATAGATCATGGGCATGGATATAAAACGTTTTATGGCCATCTAAATGAAATTTTAGTTAGCAAAGGTGATGAAGTAGATGAAGGTGGAGAAATAGCTCTGTCGGGTAATACTGGAAGAAGTACTGGACCACATCTGCATTATGAAATAAGGGTTAATGGAGTTCCAAAAGACCCTAGAAATTATATTGGGAGGTAATCCTATTGTTTAATAAAGAAGAAGAAATAAAAAAAAATGATATTAATACTGTTTTTGGACAGCAGACAGAATTTGATGGAGAACTCAGAACTAAAGGATCGATAAGAATAGAAGGTAAAATTACTGGCACGATAGATGCTGATGGTGATGTATTTGTAGGAGAGTCTGGAGTAGTCAGCAGCAACATAGAAGCCAGAAAGGTCGTTATAGCGGGTAAGGTAAATGGAAACGTTACTGTTAATGAAAAATTGGAGATCCTTCAAACCGGGACATTAAAAGGTGATATCAAAGCAAAAAAGTTAGTTATTGAAGAAGGGGCAAAATTTATCGGTAAAAGCGAACCTTTGGAAAATAAAGGAAATGAAACAAAAGTAGATAAAAAGATTGAAAAAAAAGTTGAAAAATCTTCAAATAGTTAATAAACTAGTAATATAGAAATAGAAACAAAAAAATTAAAGTAATTTGGGTTGAAGTTCAGATGAGAGACCTTTTTTAAGGCGCCGAAGGAGCAAAGCTTATGGTATAAGCCGAAACTCTCAGGCAGAAGAAATCTGAATGGACCAAACTCTGGACTTAAGAGAACAGGGGAGTTTAAGGGAACTTAAACTCCCCTGTTTTTAATTTAAACTAATCATATTATACAAGGGGGTGAAGATGTGAAAAAAACTGCTATTTATGATGAACATTTGAATTTGGGAGCAAAGATAATTGATTTTGGTGGTTGGCAAATGCCTGTTCAATACAGCAGTATTATTGAAGAACACAATGCTGTTAGGAATAAAGCGGGTTTATTCGATGTTTCTCATATGGGTGAGGTTTTAATTAAAGGTGAAGATTCTTTAAACCTTGTACAAAAAGTAATCACCAATGATGCATCTAAAATGAAAGATGGGCAAGTTATTTATACACCTATGTGTTATAAAGATGGTGGAATTGTAGATGACCTATTAGTCTATAAAGAAAGTGATAAAGAGTTTTTGTTAGTTGTTAATGCTTCAAATACTTCCAAAGATATAAAATGGATAAATAAAAACGCTGAATTTTTTAATGATCTTACTGTAGAAAACAAATCAGAATATTATTCTTTAATTGCAATTCAAGGACCTATTTCCCGGGAAATAATTAACCCATTAGTAGACGATGATATTAGTGACCTTAAATTTTATAGATTTATCAATACTAAGATTAATAGCTTTAACGCTATTATATCAAGGACGGGATATACAGGAGAATTGGGATATGAAATTTATTTGAAAGCAGAAAAAGGGCCTGAATTATGGCGTAAAATTTTAGAAGTGGGAAGCGAAAAAGGCCTAAAACCTGCTGGCTTAGGTGCAAGAGACACTCTGAGGTTAGAAAAAGCTCTTTGCCTGTATGGAAATGATATAGATGAAAAGACGAATCCACTAGAGGCCGGTCTGTCTTGGACTGTCAAATTTAACAAAGAGGATTTTAATGGAAAAAGTGAATTAGAAAAAGTTCAACAAAAAGGTATAAAAAGAAAGTTAGTAGGATTTAGAATGAAAGAAAGAGGTATTCCTAGACATGGCTATAAGATTAAGATAGATGATAAGGAAATAGGAGAAGTAACAAGTGGTAGTTATTCTCCGACCTTAGATGAAAATATTGGATTGGCATATGTTGACTTAGATTATATTTCTATAGATACTGAAATTGATATATCTATTAGGAAAAGAGAAGTTAAAGCTCAAATAGTTGAAACACCGTTTGTTTAATAAAAAAAGGGGGAAATATTTTATGACAATTCCAAACGATTTATTTTATACTGAAAATCATGAGTGGATATCTGTTGATGGGAAAGAAGCTGTTGTAGGTATTAGTGAACATGCTCAGGACGAATTAGGAGATATAGTTTTTGTTGAATTACCTTCTGTTGAAGAAGAGTTGGACCAATTTGAAGAATTTGGAGTAATTGAATCAGTTAAAGCGGTTTCTGATGTATTTATGCCTGTAAGTGGTATTATAGTAGAAGTAAATGAAGAATTAATGGACCAACCTGAATTGATTAATGAAGATCCATATGGTAGTGGTTGGTTAATCAAGGTTGAAATAGAAGATAAAAGTGAGTTAGATGAATTAATGGACAGCACTGAATACAAGGCGTTTATAGAGGGGGAATAGTAAATGGACTATGTCTCCAATACTGAACAAGAACGACAGCAGATGTTAAAAGAAATTGGAGTGGAGGCTATAGAAGATATATTTGACTCTATTCCAGAAGAAGTAAAACTTAATAGAGAATTAGATGTATCGGAAGGTATGTCAGAGTTAGAATTAAAAAGACATATAAATAAAATTGCTGACACCAATATATCACTAGAAAATTACACCTCATTTTTAGGAGGAGGAGCATATGATCATTATGTTCCAAGTATAATTGACCATTTGATTTCCAGGCAAGAATTCTATACAGCTTACACGCCATATCAAGCTGAATTAAGCCAAGGTACGTTGCAAGTTGTTTATGAATACCAAAGTATGATTAGTGAATTAACTGGGATGGATATTGCCAATGCGTCATTATTAGATGGGGGATCAGCAACTGCAGAGGCTATTTTAATGGCTTCAAGAATTAGTCGCAATAAAAAGGTATTACTTTCTTCTGCTTTACATCCTTCATATAGAGAAGTTTCCAAAACTTATGGCAAACCAAAAGATCTAGATTTTGTTGAAATTAGTATAGAAGATGGGTTAACTAATTTAGAAGAGTTAGAAAATAATTTAGATGATGATGTTGCAGCAATTGTTGTACAGTATCCTAATTTTTATGGATCAATAGAAAATATGGAAAAGATCAAACAATTAAAAGAACAGTATAAAAAAGTACTATTAATTGTTGTCGCTAATCCAATTGCTTTAGGTTTATTGAAACCTCCTAAGGAATTTGGAGCAGATATAGTAACAGGTGAGGGACAAAGTTTAGGTAATACAATAAACTATGGTGGCCCATATTTAGGTTATCTAGCATGTATAAACGATAGGAAGTTTATTAGACAAATGCCGGGTAGAATTGCTGGAGCAACCGTTGATGCAGATGGAAACCGCGGATATGTGTTAACATTACAGACAAGAGAGCAACACATTAGAAGAGCAAAAGCTACTTCTAATATGTGTACAAATGAAGCATTAAATGCTACAATTTCAACTATATATATGGCAACTATGGGTAAAAGTGGCCTTAGAGAAGTTGCAGAACAATCATATAAAAAAGCACATTATCTAGCTGATAAAATTGATGGACTGGATAATTTTGAAGTAGTTAACTTGGATAATTTTTTCCATGAGTTTTGGATTAATACAAAGCTTCCAGTGAAAAAAGTGTTATCGAACCTAAAGGACGAAAAAATACTGGGTGGAATAGATATTTCCCGTTTTAAAGAAGAAGAGGGAATATTAATAAGTGTAACAGAAAAAAGGACCAAAGAAGATTTAGATGAATTAGTAAGACTAATGGAGGCGATGTAAATGGCTGAAAAATTAATTATAGATTATTCAAGCCCAGGAAGAAAAGGATATTCATTACCTCCTTTAGATGTGCCGGATATTAAAATTGAGGATAGTCTTGAATCTAAATATGTACGTAAAGAGCTTAACTTTCCAGAAGTTAGTGAGGTAGATGTTGTACGTCATTATACTGCTCTTTCAGAATTGAATTATGGTGTAGATTCTGGAATATATCCACTTGGTTCTTGTACAATGAAATATAATCCAAAAAGAAATGAAGATATTGCTAGAATAGAAAAATTAACTCAAATACATCCTTATCAAAGTGATGATGATGTACAAGGTTCTTTAAAAATACTTCATGAATTAAAAATGGACTTAGCAGAAATAAGTGGAATGGATGAAATGACTTTACAACCAGCTTCAGGGGCTCATGGTGAATTCACGGGACTTTTAATCATTAGAAAGTACTTTGAAGATAAAGGAATAGAAAAAACGAAGGTTATTGTTCCTGATTCTGCTCATGGTACAAATCCTGCAAGTGCAATCATGGCAGGGTTTGATATTGTAGAAATAGATTCGAATGAACATGGAATGGTTGATATAGAAAAATTAAAAGAAGCAGTAGATGATGATGTGGCTGCATTAATGTTAACTAATCCTAACACATTGGGAATATTTGAGAAAGATATAAAAGAGATCGCTGATATAATTCATGATGTAGGTGGACTACTTTATTATGATGGAGCAAACTTAAATGCTGTAATGGGTTATGCAAGACCTGGAGATATGGACTTTGATGTATTACATCTAAACTTACACAAAACATTTTCAACTCCACACGGTGGAGGTGGACCGGGTTCAGGCACAGTTGGTGTTAAAGAATTCTTAAAACCATATTTACCTCGGCCGTTATTGGTTAAAGAAGAAGGCACATATTTTTGGGATTATGATAGACCCAAATCAATTGGTAAAGTTCATGGGTTTTATGGGAATTATGGAGTGCTTATTAGAGCATATTCCTATATCAAGACATTAGGCTACAAAGGATTAAAGAAAACAACAGAAAACGCAGTATTAAATGCAAATTACATGAAATCAAAACTTAAAGATGATTTTGTATTACCATATGAAGAAAATAGTCTACATGAATTTGTTCTATCAGGTATAAAACAAAAAGAAAAAGGAGCAAGCACATTAAATATTGCTAAAAGGCTGTTAGATTATGGTCAGTATGCTCCTACAATATACTTCCCATTAGTTGTAAAGGAAGCTATGATGATCGAGCCAACAGAAACAGAAAATATTGAAACATTAAATAGATTTATTGATACTCTTAAAACGATTTCTAAAGAAATCGATGATAATCCAGAACTTGTAAAAAACGCCCCACATAATACGTCTGTTAGAAAACTAGATGAAGCAAAAGCAGCTCGTGAACCTGATTTAAAATGGTAGTTGTGACATAAAAAGAAAAAATCATTAAAGAAATAAGCGGCCGTGTGCCGCTTATTTCTACTATATATTGCTTTAATTAGTCTAATATTATATAATATTGAAAGAATAAGACTATAAGGGGTTGTAATATGTTAGAAGAAAATTATTTAAAAAATTTAGATGAA
>JBNJDV010000036.1:0-15678 GCA_051745185.1 Bacillota bacterium | reverse complement strand
AAAATATTTCACTGACGAGTTAATAAAAAAACTTAACAGCTAGATATTTTTTTAAAAACGTTATATGAGGTTACAAATAACGGAAGTTAAATCATTATTAATTAGGAGGAAGTAAAATATGACATTTAATATTAAAAGAATTTCTGTTATCTTAGCAGTAGTATTATTAGTAAGTATGATGGCTTCAACAAGTATATCAGCCGAAAGGGTTATTACTGATATGGCAGGTCGTGAGGTAAAACTGCCTGATCAAGTAAATAGGGTTGTAACTACTTATAGAACTGCTACCCAGTTTGTGTTTGCTCTTGACGTTCAAGATAGACTGGTTGCAGCTGATATAAGTTTTGATAGGATATCTTTATTTAGTAAATTATATGATGGTGAAAAGTTACCAAGTGTGGGTTCAAAAAGAAATGGTTTAAACCTTGAACAAATTATTGAAGTAGACCCTGATTTAGTTATCTTATTTCCCCACAATGAAGGACCAGAAGTTGCAGAAAGGTTAGAAGAATTTGGTATTGCATCTGTAATAATTATTCCAGAAAGCTATGAACAGATTGAACAGGCAACAAAAGTTTTAGGCCAGGCTCTTGGAGTTGAAAAAAGAGCTGATTTAGTAATAAGTAAGTACGATGAGATTAAAGAACTTGTAGAAAATACAAGTGAAATTGAAGAAAAAAAGAAAGTATATTTTGCCAATTCAGAGCTCTTTGATACAGTTGGTAAAAATATGCTTCAAACCAGTATGATCGAGATGGCTGGAGGAGTTAACCCGGCTAAGGAAGTTAAATCAGGTTTTATTAAAACTTCTCTTGAAGAATTAATAAACTGGAATCCAGATTATATAGTAGTATCACAGTACTATAGTGGAACAGTTGAAGAATTAAAAGACAGACCAGAACTACAAGAACTTAAAGTTGTTAAAAATGATAATGTATTTAGGTTTCCTTCTCAGGTAGAACCATGGGACTTTCCAAGTCCATCTTCTTATCTAGGTATTATCTGGTTAGCAGAAAAACTATATCCAGAAAGATTTGATGACTTAAACTTACAGGAAGTTATTGAGGATTATTATAATACTTTGTATAATAAAAGCTATCAAGAATTAGGTGGAGATAGCTTATAGAAATCGAAGGTGAAATTTATGCTAGAGGTAAACAATTTAGAGTTTTCATATAATAAAGACAAAACAATCAATAACATAAACTTCAGGATCAGAAGGCAGGAGTTTTCCTGTCTTCTGGGAGCTAACGGATCTGGTAAAACTACGATATTAAAATGTTTGAATGGTATTTTAAAAAAAGATAATGGTGTAATTAAGATAGATGGCACTAATCTTGATAACCTAAATCAAAGACAGGTTGCCAGATATATTAGCATGGTTCCACAAGAACACTCGGTTGCTTTCGCATACCGTGTTATTGATGTAGTAACAATGGGTGTAACTCCTTATCTAGGTTTTGGTAAAATGCCTTCAAATGATGATTTTGACAAAGCATTTGAAACACTTGAAAAATTAGATATAGGTTATCTTGCAAACAGGCAGTACAATGAATTAAGTGGTGGTGAAAAACAGCTTGTATTGATTGCACGGGCATTAATGCAGGATACAGGATATCTAATTATGGATGAACCAACTTCTCATTTGGACTTTAAAAACAAAAATTTAATAATGAGAGAGATAAAAAAACTGACTAAAAATAGTGATACCGGAGTAATTATGGCATTACATGACCCTAACTTGGCAATGGAGTACTGTGACCGTGTAATTATTGTAAAAGAAGGGAAAATTATGGCTGATGGTGATACAGAAGAGATTATGACCGGTAGAAATCTGGGTCATGCTTATGATATTGATATAAAAATTAATGAAAAAACAAGAGGAATTGAGATAGCCCTTCCCGAATTATAATATTAATGGGAAGGGAGTTTTTATTTTGAGTTACAAAAATGCGATACTAGATGGTGTTAAAAATTCAATTCCAGTTATATTAGGTTATCTACCAATTGGGATAAGCTATGGTATTTTAGCCTTGGGCACTGATTTGCCTCCTTTTTTAATAGTAGGTATGTCAGTTTTTGTATTTGCAGGTTCTTCTCAATTGATTGCTATAAATATGTTGGCTGCTCAGGCTGCTGTTATACCAATAGTTATGACTACTTTTTTAATTAACTTAAGACATATCTTGATGAGTGCTTCTTTGAGTCTTTACTTTAAAAAAACTCCCTCAAAGTTACTTCCCTTTATTGGCTTTGTGATAACAGATGAATCCTTTGCTTTAGGCAGCACATTATTGGAAGAAGAAAGAGAAGACAAGGGAATATTCTTTTTAGCGATGGGTATAAGTGCCTATTTAGGTTGGGTATTCAGCTCTTTAATTGGAGTTATCCTGGGTAGATATATTTTAAGTTTTGAAATCCCTGTTATTGATTTTGTGCTTCCAGCAATGTTTATAATCCTTCTTATTATGCAGATTAAAGATAGAATGGATATTGTTGTATCAATTTTAGCAGGTATTTTATCAATAATATTATACTTCTTAATTCCCGGTAACTGGAATATAATTATAGCTACAGTAGCTGCTGCAATCTTAGGGGTGATGATAGAAAATGCATTATAAGTACATTTTAATGATTTTAGGAATGACTTTAGTAACCTATATCCCTAGAATGCTGCCGGTTACATTGCTTGCAAAAGTAAAAATTCCTGATTTAGTTGTAAGAATTTTGAAGTTTGTCGGCCCTGCAATACTAGCAGCCCTTCTGGCTCCAACCCTGTTTATTACAGATGGTAGTGTAGATATTTCGTTACATAACAATTATCTATTAGCAGCAATACCTACATTTTTTACTGCATATTTTTCAAGGAGTATTTTCACAACAGTATTTGCGGGCATGGTTTTTTTATATATATTGACATTAATCTAAAAGGAGTGTAAATTAAATATGAAAATTAGAATCGATTTATTTAGTGATACTTCAACAAGACCTTCTGATAAAATGAGAGACTTTATGGCTAATGCTGAGGTGGGTGATGAACAGCTATTAGAAGATCCCAGTGTAAACAAGTTAACAGCAATGGCAAGTGAAATCTTGGGAAAAGAAGAAGCAATTTATTTGCCTTCAGGTCTTATGGCCAATCAAATTTCTTTTGCTGTTCACTGTAATCCTGGAGATGAAATTATAATGGATGAAAGCGCACATCCTATTCATTATGAAGGAGGGGCGACAGCAGTAATTAGCGGAGCTTCTATTAATCCAATAGAAGGGAAAAACGGAATTTTTACTGTTGAGCAGTTTGAAAAAGCAGTTCGAACTAAAGATTATCATGATCCACAAAGCAAACTGCTTTCAATAGAACAGACCTCAAACTTAGGAGGAGGAAAGATATGGCCGATTGAGTTAATTGAAGATATTACTGATCTAGCTCACAAATTAGGTTTGAAAACTCATATGGATGGTGCAAGGCTTTTTAATGCAGCTGCTAAAACTGGGATAAATGCAAAAAGATATGGACAAAACTTTGATTCTATCTGGTTTGATTTAAGCAAAGGCTTAGGTGCTCCGGTCGGATCTGTTTTAGCTGGGTCAAAAGAGTTTATCAATCAAGCACGATACTGGAAACAAAGGCTGGGTGGAGCAATGAGACAGGCTGGAATAATTGCTGCAGGAGGAATTTATGCTTTAGAAAATAATCTGGAAAGAATTAAAGAAGATAATGATAATGCTAAATTATTAGCAGAGGAATTGGCTAAATTACCAGATGTTGTAATAGAACCGGATAAAGTTGACACTAATATCGTGATTTTTAAAATTAAAAACAGGAATTCGGATAAATTTGCAGAAAAGTTATTGGATAGAGGTTTGAGATTAAGTGTTTTACATGACAAATTAAGGGCAGTTACTCACCTAGATGTGGACAGAGATGATATATTAGAAGCTGTAAATATATTCAAAAAGGTGTTAGCATAGTATATTATAATATTACGTTTTGTGTATATTTACTAAATTGACTGTAAATTATTAATATTTTTATTATAATGAAAAAATTATAAAATTATGATATAATTGTTATGACAAATTATAGGAAAGGGAGTGAAACACCCAATTCAAAATAATTTAGTTCAAAAGTTAAATAGAGTTAAAATAATAGGAGGTAGAACAAAAATGAATAAAATTAAAGTTACAGGAATTCTTACAATTGCCTTTATGTTGGTATTTAGTTTAGCCCTTATTGGTGGCAGTGCTTATGCACAGGACTTTGATAGGATGGCAGTATTATTCCCGGGTTCAATACAGGATGCTGACTATAATGCTACTGGTTATGAAACAATGTTGGCTGTAGAAGAGGAATTGGGCTTAGAAGTTTCTTATTCAGAACAAGTGGCTGTTTCTGATGCTGCTAGAGTTTTAAGTGAGTATGCTGATAGTGGTTATGGTATTATTTGGGCACACGGTGCACAGTTTAATCAAGCAGTATTTGAAGTAGCACCTGAATTTCCAGATGTTGCTTTTATAATTGAAGATGATTCCCCACTAGATGAAGAAATTGCAAATGTAACTCTCTTAGATCGTAATTATTATCCTGGTTTCTATGTATTAGGTGCTTTAGCAACTAGGATTACAGAAGAAAATAAGATTGGATATATCGGTGGATTAGAGCTTCCTTTCACTTATGGTGAAGTAAATGCAATTGGTCAAGCTATTGCAGAGTACAATCCTGATATAGAATTTAGTTACCTTTATGTTGGAGACTTTAATGACCCAGTAAAGACAAAGCAAAGTGCTGAGGCATTAATTTCTAAAGGTGTAGATGTAATTATTAGTGGTGTTAACTTAGGTAACTATGGTTTATTTAGGGCAGTTGAAGATGCTGAAAGACAAGTGTATGTAACAACAACCTATACAAACAAGTATAACTTAGCTCCAGACCATCATCTAACATCAGATTTATTTATGTACAACCCAGTTGTTTTTGAAGCTATTGAAAAAATACAATCTGGACAGATGAGTAATTATATACCAATGGAATATGGTTCTGATAGTGCTCGTTATTTAAAACTTCCTGTTGATAACGTTTCAGATGAAGTTAGTGAATGGACAAAAGGAATTGCTGAAAAAGTTGCAAGTGGCGAAATTGATGTTGAAAAGAACTTATCAGAAATCGACCTAGAAGCTTACGATATAGAAGTTGAAGTAATAGAGGATTAATTGAAAGATATAAATTGCTGCCTGATTAATTTCAGGCAGCAATCTACTTTCTAGATGTAGAATATATACCTTCTTGCTTGGTATTTAAACAATAACAAAAATACTTTAAAAAGAGAGTGAGTTTGAAATATGACTAATAAAAATAAAGTTTTAGAAACAAAAAATATAAGCAAGAGTTTTGGTTCAGTACAAGCTTTAGATAAAGTAAATTTCGACCTCAATGAGGGAGAAATACATGGTTTGTTAGGTGAAAATGGTGCAGGAAAGTCTACCCTAATGAACGTATTATACGGCTTATATAAAGAAGATGAAGGAGAAATATATATAAGAGGAGAAAAGGTTGAGTTTAATTCTCCAATTGATTCAATTAAAAAAGGTATTGGTATGATTCACCAAAGCTCTACATTGGTACCTGAGTTTACGGCATTAGAAAATTTAATTTTAGGTACTGAAGGTAATAAAATGACTTTAGAACTTAAAGATGCTGAAAAAAAGATACTTAAACTTCAAGAAAACTTTGGTTTGAAGTTTCCATTGAATGTTAAGGTTAAAAATCTACCTGCTGGTATTAAACAAAAGGTAGAAATTATACGTGCAATCTATAGAGGAGCCAATATTCTAATTTTAGATGAACCGACAACATCCTTGGTTGCTGAAGAGTTTGAACAACTCTTGAAATCACTTAAAAAAATGGTTAAAGATGGTGTAACAATAGTATTTATAACCCATAAAATCAAAGAAGTTCTCCAGGCTTGTGATAGAGCTAGTGTTTTAACCGGTGGAGTTATGCAGGGTACTTTGAATACTAAAAAAGCATCAAAAGATGACTTAGTTAAATTAATGTTTGGTACTCATGAGATAGATATTACTGAAAGTGCAATTCCAATAATTGATGTTCCTGAAGCAGAGAAGTCTAAGGAACCAATCTTAACTTTAAATAATATTTCTGCTAAATCTAAAGAAAAAGATGGTACAAATTTAGACTCTATAACCTTTGATATCTTTGGTGGAGAAATATTAGGTATTGCAGGTATTTCAGGTAATGGGCAAAAAGAGTTGGCTGAAGTAATTATAGACCCTAATAATATTACAGAAGGTGAAATTAGTTTAAAGGGAGAAAAGATTAATGGAATAACAACTAACAAGGTTTTTAGTAAAAAAGTTTCATATATTCCAGAGGATAGAAAAAAGGAATCAATTTTAGGCCTTGGAAACATAAAAGACAACATATTGTTGGGTCACCAGAAAGAAGAAAGGTTTCAAAGAAATGGAATAGTAAAATGGGATAAAGTAAAAAAAGATGCAAAAGATATTATAAAAGAGTATCATGTTAAAACACCTGATGAAAACAAAAAAATTGGTAAATTATCCGGTGGTAATATTCAGAGAGTTGTTATAGGTAGGGCATTAATAAATGATCTTGATTTATTAGTTACTCATAGTCCTACAGCTGGACTAGATATGGCATCAGTTGAATTTGTATTTAAGAGATTAGTTGAACTAAGATCAAAAGGTACTGCCGTTTTGTATATAAACGAGGACTTAGATGAATTAATGGAAGTCAGTGATAGAATAGGTGTTATTCATGAAGGGAAAATAGTAGATATATTTGAAAAGGATCAGTTTGATAAATATGAAATTGGTTCTAAGATGATTGGAGGTTAATAAAGTGGCTGTAGAAGAAAAAACAATTGAAGAAAATAGATGGCAATTATTCTGGAACGGTTTTAAACCTTATATCCTGGCTTTATTAATAGCATTTGCTATATCAGGAGCTATAATTGGTTTACTTGGATATAATATACCAAAAGCATATCAAACACTGCTTTTTACTTCTTTTACCTCTAGAAGAGGAATTATTGAAACTTTAAAGAAGTTTATACCGCTTACATTAGCAACATATGCATTTGCAATCCCCTTTAGAATTAGATTTTTCAACATAGGTGGTTGGGGACAGATGCTTTTTGGTGGAACAATGACAGCAATTGCAGGTATAGCATTAGCAGGATTTAATCTCCCTGCAGTAATATTTATTCCTATATTATTAATTGTCGCAATGATTGCCGGTGCTTTATTTGCTGTAATTGCAGGCTTTTTAAAAGCCTATTATAATATAAACCCGATTATTTCAACAATCATGTTGAACTTTATTGCATTTTATTTTGTTAACTTTATAGCGACAAATGCACCGTGGAAGGCTCCTAGATCAGGTCACCCGATGACCTTAAGGCTTCCAGATGCTGCAATACTTCCTAAATTATTCGGTCAGATCCATTTAGGTATAGTAATAGTTGGAATTGTTATCTTTGCAATTTACTTTTTAATGAATAGAACTGTTTTAGGTTATGAAATAAAGGCAACAGGACTAAATCCAGATGCATCATCTGTATATGGAATAAAAATGAAAAGAACATTAATGATCACCTTCTTGATTGCTGGTGCAATGGGTGGTCTTGGTGGAGGTATAGAAGTTATGGGAGTTCATTCTCGCCTTATTGAAGGATTTGCTTTAACCAGTGGTGCCCAGTACGGTATATTTGGAATACTTACTGCACTTATATGTCAGGGTAATCCCTTAGGTGTACCGGTATCTGCACTATTTATTTCAATATTACTTGTTGGTGCAGATGCAATGCAGAGAACACTACAGGTTCCTGTAGAACTTGTATTTTTAACTCAAGCTATTATAGTACTTCTTATAGTTGTATTAAGAAGAAAAGCTGGCGGTAGTTTCATTGAATAATCTTTTATACTTAACAAAAGAAAGGAAGTGTTGATGTGGGTCAACTTACTGAAATGCTTACACAGATAATTTCATATACTACTATCTATGCCCTGGCCAGCCTTGGAATTGTTATAGGTGGAAGAACCGGAGTGTTTAACATTTCTGGAGAAGGTATAATGTTAGCTGCTGCCTCTGCAGGATTTATTGCAGCATACCAGACCGGAAACTGGTTTATGGGTTTTGTTATAGGAGCTTTAATGGGTGGTCTTTTTGCCCTTATATTGATATATATTCACGAATCATTAAAGATTAGTCAGTTTATATTGGGAATTACATTGGTAATATTAGGTACTGGGTTATCTGATTTATTATATAAAACTATAATTGGAGTACAGTTGTTTGCTCCTGAGGCACCGCGAGTGCCAGAAATAACGATACCAGGGATATCAAGTATTCCAATTGTTTCTGCGATATTTAATCAGGATATTATGGTCTATTTCACATATATAGTAGTTATAATTGCTTATTACATCTTCTATCATACTAGAATTGGGTTAGAAACTAGAGCTATTGGTGAAGACCCCTTAGCTTCAGATGTAGTGGGTATCAATGTGTCACTAAGAAGATATGTTACTACAATTATTGGTGGTATGTTTATGGGCTTGGCAGGAGCATATTTGCCGTTAGTAGTTACTGGAACATATACAACTAATATTTCAAATGGTAGAGGATTTATGGCAATAGGTATTGCTATATTTGCAAGCTGGAGACCCGAAAGAGCTTATCTTGGTGCATTTATATTTGCAGCAATAGAAGTAATCTCTTTCCAACAACAGATCGGTTCTTCACTTATACCCTATCAGTTCTTATTAATGTTACCATTTATTTCTGTCCTAATAATCATGTGGTTGTTCAGAAAGAGAGTGGAGTTCCCGGCTTCATTAGGAAAAGCTTACAGCCGAGAGTAGTAGTTAATAGGATATTAACATATAGGGGATGGAGCTCCCCTTAAATTATTACATTAAAAGTTGTAATTAATGGCTCCTATCTGGATTTATATATATCTAGGTAGGAGCTTTTTTATGTTCAATAAGTTGAAAGGAGTAATATAGATGGCGGTTAGTTTAGCAGTAATTATTGTATTTGGATTATTGTTTAATAAAATATTTACAAAGTTAAAGCTTCCAGGCCTATTAGGAATGCTTCTTTTAGGTATATTATTAGGACCATATGGATTGGGTTTGATAAGTAACGAGATACTTATAATATCAGCAGATTTAAGAAAAATAGCACTAATAGTGATATTATTAAGAGCAGGATTGGGAATAGAGAGAAAAACATTGAAAAAAATAGGTATTCCTGCAGTTAAACTTAGTTTTATTCCCGGTTTGATGGAGGGTTTTACTATATTAATTGTGGCTAGTTATATTTTTAATCTCGGGTTTATTGAAGCCGGCATTTTAGCCTTTATAATTGCTGCAGTATCACCAGCAGTAGTTGTACCTCAGATGCTTAACCTAATTGATGAAGGAAGGGGAGCTAAAAAGGGAATACCAACCTTAATATTAACCGGTGCTTCAGTTGATGATGTTATGGCTATTACAGTTTTTTCTACATTTTTAGGTTTTTATACCAGTGAATCATTAAATCTAGGTATCCAGTTACTTAGTGTTCCGCTTTCAATAATAATTGGTATAATTTTGGGGGTAATAAGTGCTTTCATATTAATATATATATTTAAAAAATATCATATAAGAGATACAAAAAAGGCATTAATAATACTAAGTGCAGCAATACTTCTTACAGGCCTAGAAGATATATTAGCAGATTTTATTCCAATAGCAGCATTACTTGGTGTAATGACAATTGGTTTTGTTCTCCAGGAGAGATATAGGCTAATAGGTAATAGATTGGCTTCTAAATTTAATAAAATATGGGTTTTCGCTGAAATTATGCTTTTTGTATTGGTTGGTGCTGAAGTTAATATATATTTGGCCTGGGAGTCAGGGTTAATTGGTCTTTTAATTATCTTTATCGGACTTACTGCAAGAAGTATTGGAGTTTTAATATCTGTTTATGGTACTAATTTAAACTTTAAAGAACGTATTTTTAGTGTTATTGCCTATACACCAAAAGCGACAGTACAGGCCGCTATTGGAGCAGTACCGCTTGCTGCAGGAGTAAAATCAGGAGAATTGATTTTAGCAATGGCAGTTCTTTCAATTGTAATAACAGCTCCACTTGGAGCAATCGGAATAAAGTATGCAGGTGAAAACTGGTTATCTAAAGAAGAATAATAGATAAGGGGCGATTAAAATGGAAGGTAAAGGAAAAATATTAAAAATATATATTGGAGAAAATGATCTCTATAATAATGGACCTCTTTATCAAGAGTTAATTAAAATCTTTAAGGAAAGAGGTTTAGCTGGAGCGACAGCAATGACGGGAATAGAGGGTTTTGGATTAAATAGCAGGATAAAAAGCCCTCATATCTGGCAGTTATCTGAAGATCTACCTGTTGTTATTGAGGTTGTTGATAAAGCAGAAAAAATAGAAGAAGTAATTCCAACCGTAAAAGAGATGGTTAAAGAGGGGTTAGTAACTGTAGAAGAAGTAGAGATTATAACCTATAAGGCATAATTTGATAAAAATATAAAAAAGATCATAAAGTTAAAAGGATATATGTAAATTATATATAATTTATAAAAGTGATAGTAATAGAAATAATGACAAATGAGGTGTTTATAGTTGCCAGAGAATGTTATTGAAATATCAAACTTAAAAAAATATTTTAAAAACACGAAGGCTTTAGATGGTGTGGATTTTAATGTTGAGAGCGGTATTATATTCGGTATGTTAGGTCCAAATGGTGCAGGTAAGACAACAACTATTGAAACCCTTACAGGGCTATATAAAAGAGACAGCGGTAATGTTAAGGTTTTAGGTTTAGATCCTGAAAAAAGTTTAAAAAAACTGCAGAAAAAGATTGGTGTTCAACTGCAGTCACCCTCACTTTTCCCGCGTCTTAAGGTTGCTGAAATATTGAATATGTTCGGCAGTTTTTATCAAGATTCTCTTAAAGTAGATGAAGTTTTAAAACAAGTCGGATTAGTAGAAAAAAAAGAAGAATGGGTAAAAAAGTTATCAGGTGGTCAAAAACATAGACTGGCTGTTGGATTAGCAATGATCAGTAATGGTAATATTATCTTTTTAGATGAGCCCACAACAGGACTTGATCCACAAGCTAGAATAAATCTCTGGGAAGTAATAAAGAAGTTAAAAAGGCAGGGCAAAACAGTATTTTTAACAACCCATTACATGGATGAAGCAGAAAAGCTTTGTGATGATTTGGTAATAATTGATAAGGGGAAAATAATAGCTCAGGGTTCTCCTGAAATTCTAATTAATAAGTATTTTAAAGATAAAATAATTGAATTCAAAGATGATAGGTTTGATAAGGAGTTTAAAGAAAAAATTGTTGATATAATTGATTATAAAAAGATCTCTTTTGAAGAAAAGGATGATAAGGTTTTAATATATTCTGATAATATACAAAGATCTCTTAAATCCCTCTTTCAGTTGTTTGAAGAACATAATTTGGAATTAGATGATGTTTTAATCAGAAAAGCTACTTTAGAAGATGTCTTTTTAAAGCTGACTGGGCGGGTGTATAATCATGAAGATCTTTAAAGAAGTATTTATTGCAAATATTAAAGAATTAATACGAGATAAAAGCGGTATGTTTTGGTTGATAGCCTTTCCAATAATCTTTGTCTTTATATTTGGATTAATATTTACAGGAGGTACTGGTGAGCAAAGTTACAGTATTGGACTTGTTTTTGAGGGGGAAAGTCCGCTAAATCAAACTATTGAAAGATCTATAAGAAATGTTCCTGTTTTTAATTTGAGCATAAATACAAAAGATGAAGAAATGGAAGCTTTAAATAGTGGATATCGCGAACTAGTAATGATTGTCCCAGAAATTAATACAGATAATATTCAAGAATATAATATTGAAGTATTTTATAATAACGAAAAAAGAGGTTCAGCCAGCATTTTAATATCTTCATTAAAGGAAGTATTTTTTAATATAGAAAGAGAGCTAACCGATCAAAAAGAACTTTTTAATATAAGTTCAAACCCGGTCCAGACTGAAAGATTAAGTGATTTTGACTATATTTTACCTGGAATATTAGCGATGGCAATTATGCAGTTGGGATTATTTGGTTCATTTCAGTTTTTGAATTTAAGGGAAAAGAAAATTATTAGAGGATTAGGAGTTACTCCACTTCCAAGACATATTATTTTAAGTAGTGAGATTTTGATGAGGCTTCTAATTTCACTTATGCAGACCGTTCTTATTATTTTTATCGGCAGATGGCTTTTTGATGTACAGATTGTAAGCAGTCTATTTAAAGTTTTTGGAATAGTATTAATTGGTGCCTTTACATTTATCAGTTTAGGATATATGTTGATAACATTTGCTAATTCTATGGAGAGTGGACGGGGAATAGTACAGGTTGTCCAGTTTCCAATGCTTTTTTTATCAGGAATATTTTTTCCTATAGGACTTATGCCTTCCTATATCAGGCCAATAGTGAAGTTTTTGCCGTTAACCTATCTAGGCAACGCTCTAAGGGAGGCAATGGTAGGAATTCCATCTGGAGTTACAATGTCTAGAAATTTACTTATATTAGCAGTTTGGTCAGTGCTTACCTTAATTATTACTATAAAATATTGGAAATGGGAATAAAGAAAGGATGATTATTTATGGAAAATATACTTGATTATTCTAAAGAGGTCGAAAATGCTCTTAAAGAGGACAGACCTGTTGTTGCATTAGAGTCAACTATTATTGCTCACGGCTTCCCTTATCCCGATAACATTGAACTGGCAAAAAATCTAGAAAATCAAGCTAGGGAAAACGGTATAACACCAGCTACTATAGCAATTATTGATGGGAAAATTAAGGTTGGTTTAACAAAAAAAGAATTAGAGTTTGTGGCTGAATCAAAAGATGTTAAAAAAGCAAGTTTAAGAGACTTACCGGTTATTTTAGCAAACAATTACAATGGAGCCACAACAGTTGCATCTACCATGCAGATTGCATATCTGGCTGGAATAGATGTATTTGTAACCGGTGGAATCGGAGGAGTACACCGACAAGCACAGGAGACATTTGATATATCTGCTGACCTTAAAGCCCTGTCAACCTATCCTGTAACAGTGGTCTGTGCAGGTGCAAAATCAGTTCTTGATTTACCTAAAACAAAAGAGGTATTAGAATCTAAAGGAGTACCGGTATTAGGATACAAAACAGAAGAGTTTCCTGCCTTTTATCTAAGAGAAAGTGGATTAAAAGTTGATTACAAAGTTAATAATGAAAAAGAAGTTGTTGATATTATGAATTATAACTACTTATTAGAAAATGATAACGGTATTTTAGTAACTGTTCCAATTCCCGAAAAAGATCAATTGGATAAAGATGAATTTGAGCAAATAATTAATCTTTTAACAAAAGAGATTAATGAAAAAGGTATAAAAGGAAAAGAAATCACCCCATACTTGTTGGGTAGAATAAAAGAAGAAACAAAAGGTGAAAGTGTTAAGGCAAATATTTCACTTGTAAAAAATAATTTGGAAGTGGGCTGTAAAATTGCTAAAGAGTTAAAGGAAAGATATTAAAATGATTTTAGTTATTGGTGATATTAACTTAGATATAATTGTAAATTTAAGAGAAGAGATTAACTTTGATACAGATAGTGATTCTGAGATTAATTTTAAAGGTGGAGGCTCTGCAGCAAACTTTTCCTTTTGGTTAGACTATCTTAATACACCGGTTAGATTTATATCTAAAACAGGAGATGACTTTATATCAAAATTTTTAAAAAAAGAAATTAAAGATACTGACATTGAATATATCAATTTAAAAAGTCAAAAAGAAAGCGGAAGGATTGTTGTTCTTTTAGATAAACAAGGAGCAAGAACAATGATAACCGATCGAAAAGCAAACCTAGATTTCAAAGAAAATGATATTAAAGACAAATTTTTTAATGGTATAAGTCATCTGCATATCGGGGCATATAGTTTTTTTGGTGGAAAAAACATGATCAATACGGCTTTAAAGACAATTAATGAAGCAAAAAAAAGAAAAATTAGTATTTCTTTTGATCCTTCATCATATTCTATGATAAAAGAATATGGAGTGAAAAAGATATTAAAACAGACTAAAAATATAGATTTTTGTTTTCCTAACCTAGAAGAAGCTAAAGTTTTAACTAATAGGTCAAAACCTGAAAATATGGTTAAAGAACTACTCTACAACTATAAAAATGTAGTATTAAAGTATGGTAAAAAAGGTTGTTTTATAGGGAATTCTAATGATATTGAATTTATAGAACAAAATAAAAAAATAGAAAACGGAGATACAACTGGAGCTGGTGATGCATTTACTGCTGCTTTTGTATCTAGTTACCTAAAAAATAATACTTTAAAAAAAGCAGCAGTTTATGCAAACCAAGTTTCAGCAGAATGTGTTAAAAAAACTGGAGGGCGGCCGTATTAATATAGGTAGTAACCTAAGGCATAAAATGAAATACTTAAAACAATAACTATAATGTCAAGTACCCATAAAGTGGAGCCTCCGCTTTTTATTAACTTAACAAATTTTTCTGATGCTTCTTTCCATTTAAAAATTAAGGTAAATGTTTTTATAGACATCAGAGAAATAAATACTGTGATAATCCAGCCGTATTGTACATAATCAAAAATTGTTGCATACCAGGTTAATATAAGTATGATAAATGCATAGGCTACCATTACTTGAACAGTAGCTGATTTTTTTGTTTTTGAGTAGTGTTTTTCTGCCCAACCATAGAGTGTTTTATGGGCAAACAAGCCAACTAATCCTTTGATTAATGCGGTTGTTGCTAAAATATAACAGATTACTTTAAATATCAAAATTGTTCACTCCTTTATATTATGACTAATCGGTCACAAGACCGACTGGTCATATAATATCACAACCTAAATATGTTGTCAAGATAATTTTTTGACATAACTAAAAGATTATTATATAATTATGACCACTTAGTCGTAAAGGAGTAAATTATAATGCCATCAAAAACTTTTTTTAATTTATCTGAAGAAAAAAAGAATAAAATTATTGAAGCTGCCTTAAAGGAATTTTCTTTAAATGATTATAATTCTGCATCAACAAATAATATTGTTAAGGATGCCGGTATTTCAAAGGGGAGTATGTATCAGTATTTTGATAATAAAAAGGATTTATATCTTTATTTATTAGAAATAGCAAGTAATAAAAAGTTAAATTATATCAGCAAAAAGATTAATCTGGAAAATGATAAAATATTTGATTTGATTAAAAAAATGCATCTGGCTGGAGCTAAGTTTGACCTTACAAATCCGAAATATTCAATGCTTATTATCAATGCAATTAATGAAACAACAAATGAAAAACTTGGTAATATAAGCAGCAGTTTAAAGGAAAAATCAGATCAATTTTTCAATAAATACATTCAGGAGGGTCAAAAAAAGAATTTAATATGTGATGACCTTGACCCTGAACTTTTATCGTTTTTAATAAGCAGGTTATCAATGGTCCTAATCGAATATGTATCAAAAAAATACAACTTTACTTATCTTGATTTGATAAAAAAAGGTGAGCATAAATTACCATTGCCTGAGAATGAATTAGAAAAAATTCTAGAACAGTTTATAGC
>JBNJDV010000035.1:0-16163 GCA_051745185.1 Bacillota bacterium | reverse complement strand
AAGTCACAAGAACTATCTGCAATAATATTCATTTTCATATTCATATAACAGTACCTCCAATAATTTATTATTAAAATAAAAGACCTTTAATATATTATATTATAAAACAACAATAGAGGTTTTTAAAGCAAAATCAGCATTATTTGGCTTATATTTGCTAAAAAAGCAGTATTATTTCGTAAAATATACATTTTACGAAATAAAAAAGAGATTATATTGACTTTGTGAAACTCTTTTCTTTTTAATGGATCTACCTACATAAGTTTATGAAAGTTTTTTAATTTCTTATTATTCATTTGTTTTTACTATGTCTGTTTTTAATTTTAAGGATCCAGTCCATTTAATATAATTTTTCTTAGACTTAGTTATCAAATTTTATTTAATAATATTACTTAAATAATTACACACGGCTTAATGATTTAAAAATTAAAAAAATATTTAGTCATACATTATATGTATTTAATATGTGCTTTCCTACTAATATAATATCCATCTATATTTAGACAAAAAAATAAGCACACAATTAATTGATAATTGCATGCTTTTTACCTAAGGGATACAAACAAAACATATGTTTTTAAAATTTTTATACTTCTTTTTGAACAGGAATTTTTAATACTTGCCCTGGTCTTATATTTGAATTTTCTAAATTATTTATTTTCTTTATTTGGTAAACATACTTTCGTATATTGGTATCATTACCGAACTCCTTTTCGACAATTTTCCAGAGTGTTTGGCCGTTTTTTATTTCTATGTTCTTATAATACACTTCTTTTTCAGTTAATCCATTTATTGTGTATAGAGTTATTAGAGTGATTGTAAGCACTATAATGACTGTTATCACGGCAAAAAGCTTTTTGTTAGATTTACTTTCTTTTTCTTTTTTTAATTTTGCATTACCTTTATACATTATATCTCCTCCAATACATGTGTTCTTATATAAAGATTATAACAAAACATTTGTTTGGTGTCAAATAAATTTGTAATATATTAGAACGATTGTTTGCTTTATAGGGTCTTTTGTGTTATAATTTAACCAGTAAATAATTTATAGTTCATAAAATATTTAACATTTTATTATAGATAATACTAATTTTTAACGGGGGGACTAATTAATGCCAGATATAGAAAGTTTGAGTCCTAGACAGAGAGCTATATACACTTATATTGTAAATGAAATTAGTAGTAAGGGGTATCCACCTTCTGTAAGAGAGATTGGAAAAGCTGTGGGTTTAAAGTCTCCTGCTTCTGTTCATAGTCATCTTAAAACATTAGAAGAATTAGAATATATTAGAAGAGATCCATCTAAACCAAGAGCAATAGAAATTTTGGATAATACCAATCATGAAGATGAAATTAGAGAGAATTTTGATAAAGAAATGATACATATACCTATAGTAGGAAGAGTTACAGCGGGTATTCCTATTTTAGCAGAAGAAAATATTGAGGATTACTTTCCTGTTCCTACAAGTTTTATAAAAGTTAGGGGTAAAAAATTGTTTATGCTTGAAATTGATGGGGAAAGCATGATAAATGCGGGAATTAATCACGGAGATTATGTAATTGCTCAACAGCAGAGTACTGCCAACAATGGTGAAATAGTAATAGCCCTGATAGATAACAGGGCTACAGTAAAAAGATTTTATAAAAAAGAAGATTATGTAGAGTTAAGACCGGAAAACCCAGATTATGATCCTATTTTAGTTAAAAATGTAAAACTTATGGGTAAAGTAGTTGGACTTTTCCGTAATTTTGAGAAAAATAAGTTTTAAATATCATATAATTCGTTTATTCGATCAATTGATTTTTTGATTTTTAAAAAGTCTTTATAAACATTTTTCTTCATATTTGTATTTCTTAAAAGATAGGCAGGGTGAAAAGTCGGTAGGAAGTATAAATCTCCTTTATTAAACCACTTTCCTCTGTCTTTTGTTATTTTCTTATCAGAACCAAGTAAATATTTTAATGAAACCGAGCCTAAAGGTACGATTACTTTAGGTTTTATATATTTTACTTCGGTTTTTAAGATTGGTGAACAGGCTTCCATCTCTTTATCGTTTGGATTTCTATTATCTGGTGGTCTACATTTAACTATGTTAGTAATATAAACATCTTTTCTATTTATATTAACAGATTTAAGTATTTTATCTAACAGTTTGCCAGCTCTTCCAACAAAAGGTCTCCCCTTTTTATCTTCGGTACCACCAGGACCTTCACCAATAAACATAATTTTATGGTCCAAAGAACCTTCTCCCATTACAACTTGAGTACAGGTCTCTCTCAGCTGACATCTATTACATTTTAAAGCTTTCTTTTTAAACTTATCATAATCATCCAAAGGATATTTAAACATAATTTTATTTACTTTCCCTTCATTATTAAATATCATTATACGTTCTCCTAATGATTATTTTATAAGCTCTCTGCCCAAACTTCCTGATTTTGAAAATTCGCTTAAAGCCTTAATAAAATTTCCTTTTTCATAGTGGACCACACCCATCAATAGATGAGAAAATTCATTATCTTGTGTATCTAATGCCTTATTTAATTCTTCTACAGCAGCCTCATATTCATTAAGTTCTATATAACTTGCTGCAAGAAAGTTGCGTATATTATAGTTTTCTGGAGTTAATTTCAATATTTTATCAAAATAACGGATTGAAATATCATAATCTTTTACTACAACGCCATAAAATGCACAGTAATTTAAAATCAATATATTATCAGGATACTTATAGACTACTTTTAAGTAGGGATAAATTGTATTAGTAAATTTTGTTTCATCAAAATTATTTTCGACTTCATTGATTTTATTATAGGCAGCTTTAATTTCACCTAAATTAACATGTGAAATAACTAGATTATAGTTAGCTTGTATGTCTTCTGGATTTTCTTTTAATTTATCCAGGTTTCTATCCTTAATTACCTGCCAATCGGGTTCAACTACTGCTGAGGCTGAAAGTGAAAGTAATATTATAAATATAGCTGTTAATATGAGAATTCGATTTGTTTTTATAATAGTAATCAACCTCTTTTTTATAGTTTTTTCTAAAGTGGATCAAAAAAATCATACAAATCCATTTTCTGATTAAGTTTAAGTAGTTGGCTTATATACAAAACCACTTTCTTCAATTCTATTTATTGCTTCTTTAATTCTTTCTTGTGAAACAGTTAAAGCAATTCTTAAGTAATTTTCACCATACTCTCCCCAACCTATACCTGGAGTGAAAAATACTCCCGTTTTTTTGAATAGTTTTTTAGAAAACTCAGAAGAGTTCATATCTTCAGGTACTTCTATCCACAAATAGAAAGTAGCTTTATTAGGTTTTATGTTCCAACCTAATTCAGATAAACCTTCCACAAGTAAGTCTCTTCTTTGTTTATATATTTCAGTTACTTCTTTAATACTTTCTTCACCGTTGTATAAAGCCTCTATTCCAGCATACTGAATTGCTTCAAAGATACCGGAATCAATATTTGTTTTTAATCTTCCTAGTGATTCAATAACATCTTTGTTTCCACTAGCCCAACCAATTCTCCAACCAGTCATGTTATATGGTTTAGAAAGTGAATTAAACTCAATTGCTACATCTTTTGCACCTTCAACCTCTAAAATACTATGTGGTTTATTTTCATCTAAATAAATATCAGTATATGCTGCATCATGAGCAATTATAATATTATATTTTTTTGCAAACTCAACTACTTCTTCAAAAAATTCTAAGCTGGCCATTGCACCAGTAGGATTGTTAGGATAGTTTAAAAACATAATTTTTGCTTGCTCTGCATCTTCTTCTTTAATTGTTTTTAAATCAGGTAAAAAGTTATTTTCTTTTTTCAGTGGAACCATTATAGGATTACCGTCTGCAAGTAATATACTTGTTTTATAAACCGGATATCCTGGATCAGGTACTAAAGCAGAGTCACCTGGATTAATATAACATAAAGGCAGATGAGCAATTCCTTCTTTAGACCCAATTAATGAAACAACTTCAGTTTCTGGATCTAATTCAACATTAAATCTTTTTTTATATCTTCTACTAACAGCTGTTCTAAATTCAGCTAAACCTTCATAAGAAGGATAACTATGTGTAGTAGGGTCCTGTACAGCTTCTTTCATTTTATTAACCACATTATCTGGAGTTGGTTGGTCAGGGTCACCAATTCCAAAGTTAATTACATCCATTCCTTCTGATTTAGCTTTATTAATCATTCTATCAATTTCTGCAAATAAATATGGTGGTAAATTTTTAATACGATTTGAATTTTCCATTATTTAATTCCTCCTGTTATAATTTCACCTTTAAATACAAAGGTGGAAGGGCCGGTCATTATCATTTCATTATTATTTGTTTTAGAAATTTTAAGCTGCCCGCCTGGTAGATTTACTTTAATATCTTTGTTAACTTTATTTTGGTCAATGCTGACTGCTGTTGCAGCACATGCTCCAGTACCACAGGCTAATGTAACACCAGCACCTCTTTCCCAAACTTTCACATTTATTGTCTCTTTATCTATTACTTTAACAAACTCAACATTTGTTTTGTTTTTAAAAAGTGGATTATTTTCTATAATAGGGCCAATACTATTTAAGTCAATTTCATCAAGATCGTCTACATAGATTATTGTATTGGGATTACCCATTGTAACGGTGTTAATCATATATTTGTTCCCATCTATTATTAGAGGGTAATTTTCAAGTTTATCTTGTTCTATATTAATTAAAGATTCGTCTATATTCATACTTTTAAGGCTGAAGTTTGGTTTACCCATATTAACCCTTACTTTACTGACTAAATCCCCATAATCAATGATTTCAGGCTTTATGATACCTGCCAGTGTTTCAATAGCTAGTTTGTTTTTATCTGTTAGATCATTTAAGTGTAAAAAATGTGCAAAACATCTAATACCATTACCACACATTTCTGCTTCACTACCATCAGGATTGAATATCCTCATCTTGAAGTCAGCATTATCTAATTTTGTATTTTTAATTAGAATAATACCATCTGCACCAATACCAAAATGACGATCACAGAGTTTAATAGATAGATCCTTATAATTTTCGATATTATCATCTAGGTCATCGATCATGACGAAGTCATTACCTAGTCCATGCATCTTAAAAAAGTTAACTTTCATTATTAGAATCCTTATTATTAAAGATTATGTCTTTAATATTTTTTTTGGGTTCTATTGTTGAAACAGCGTGTTTATAGATTACTTTAAGGTCATTATCTGTCTCTAAAAGAACTGTGAAGTCATCAAAGCCTATAACATGTCCTTTTAGCTGGACTCCATTCATTAAATAAATTTTAACACCAATACTTTGTTTTCTTACATGATTTAAAATTGTATCTTGAATATTAACTTTGTTTCTCATGATTAGCCCCCTCTTAAAGATTTTTATTTAAATATTCAATAACTGTACTAAAAAGTTCATTTTTACTGATCTCTGAAAGATTAAACCATTTTATAGAGTCATCTCTTTTAAAGAATGTGAGTTGTCTTTTAGCATAGTGTCTGGAGTTTCTCTTTATTAACCTTACGGCTTCATCTAAACTACACTCCTCTTTAAAGTAAGCAAATAATTCTTTATAGCCTATAGCCTGACTTGCAGTTGAATCTTTTTTTAAAGTATAGTTTTCATAGATATGTTTTGCTTCTTTGACAAGTCCTTCTTCTATCATTTGATCAACTCTTTTATTTATTTTATCATAAAGTTCTTGTCTATTTCTAGTCAATCCTATTTTTATTGAATTATATCTAGGAGGTCTTTGTTTTTGTTTTCTTTTATAGTATGTTTTTGTATGACCGGTTTGTTTATATATTTCGATACCTCTAATGACTCTTCTAATATCATTTGGATGAAGTTTATCAGCTAATTTTGGGTCTATTTTTTTAAGTTTATTATGAACATACTGATTTCCTTTTTCTTCTGCTTGTTTATGTAGTTTATTTCTTAATTTTTGATCTACTTCCATGTTTGGTAAAGTAAAACCTTCTAGTACTGCGTTAATATATAACCCGGTTCCTCCCACAAGCATGGGTAGTTTATTTTTGTTAAAAATATTTTTGATAATAGGGTCAATATCTTTTTGATAATCTGCCACAGAATAATCTTCTTCAGGGCTAATTATATCTATTTGGTGATGTTTAATCATATTTTGCACTTCTTTTGAGGCTTTAGCAGTTCCTATATCCATATCTTTATAGATCTGCATTGAATCTGCTGATATTATTTCAGCATCAAACTTATCGGCAATTTTTAAGGAAAGTTCTGTTTTACCTGCAGCTGTAGGACCTACTACAGTAACTACTTTATCATACTTATTACCCATTATCTACCAATCTCCTTAGTGATTTCTTCTTTCGATAATATTAGTAATATTGGCCTGCCGTGTGGACATCTATCATAGTTTTCAAGTTTAAAAAGATTATTTACTATATATTTTATTTGATTGTTAGGTAACAACTCTCCGGCCTTTACAGCACTTCTACAGGCAACATACTTTAATGCTTCATCAATCAATTTTGATTTTTCAATATTTTTATTTTTCTTTACTATTTCATCAATTGTTTCTCTGATTACTTCCTTTTGATCTTTATTTTTTAAATAGGTTGGTATTTCATTTACAATAATGCTTTTAGGACCAAACTGTTCATAGTGAATACCTAATTTTTCAAATATACTTTGATTGTTCATTACAATATCCATTTCAGTATTACTTAGTTCAATATTTACAGGTGTTAAAAGGGTCTGTGAATTAATCTTTTTATCGTTATTGTGTTTTTCTAAAAGTTCATTGTAGATTATTTTTTCATGTGCATTATGCTGATCAATTAAGTATAGACCTTCCTCAGCTTCAACCATGATATATGTGTTGTATAACTGGCCAAATATTTTTGTGATTTTTAAATCAAATTCTAGATCGAGGTCTATGTCATCACGGTTATTTTGATAGTTTTTAATAACTGTTCTTGTTTTATTATAGTTATTATTTTTACTTTCTTTAAAAAGTTGTTCTTTTTTATATTCCTTTTTTTTACCTTTGTTATTTAAATTATCTTTATTAAAGTCAAAAGTATCGCTTTTATACTTAACTTTATTTTTATCATCTTTAAACTGAAACTTTTTTACCGTATTAATTGAATCTAGTTTTGATTTTACCGCACTTTTTAAAACATCCATAATAGTTTGATACCTGCTGAACTTTACCATTCTTTTAGTAGGGTGTACGTTTACATCAACTAAAATTGGGTTAAGGTCGATAAATATAAATCCGATTGGATTTTTGTTTTTATTAATATATCCTTTATAACCGTTTTCTAGTGCTTTTGATAAAAGATTACTTTCTACTGATCGTCCGTTTGCATAAAAGTACTGATGAATCCGGGAGGATCTATTATATGAAGGTTCTCCAATATATCCCTGAATGTTTACAAACTGCTCTTTATGGTTGATATAGATTAAATTATCGGTCATTTCTTTACCAAATATACTATAAATTGTATCTTTTACCTTGCCATTACCAGGTGTATCTAAAAGATTTTTACCATCATGGTAAAACTTAAAGTTTATATTTGGAAAAGAAATTACTTCTTTGTTTAAAATATCACTGATATGTCTAAATTCAGTGCGAGTGGTTTTCATATACTTGTATCTTGCCGGGGTATTAAAAAAGATATCTCTAATAGTAATATTAGTGCCAACTGGTGCTCCGATAGTTGTATCTTCTTTAATTTCGCCGCCTTCGATAACTAATTTTTTTCCCTTTAGTTCATCTTTATGTCTTGTAATTACTTCAACCTTTGAAATTGAAGATATTGAGGCTAAGGCTTCACCCCTAAACCCTAATGTTGATAGGGAAAACAAGTCATCTGCACTTTCAATTTTGCTGGTTGCATAACGTGAAAAGGCTAACTTTACCTGATCAGGTTTGATTCCAGTTCCATCATCAATAACCTGAATTTTTTCTTTACCACCATCTTTAATTTTGATAGTAATATGTTCACTACCAGCATCTATTGAGTTTTCGACTAACTCTTTTACAATAGAGGCCGGTCTTTCTATCACTTCTCCAGCCGATATTTGATTAGCAACCGTTTCGGGGAGTTGAATTATATCATCCATTTTTATCTTCCTTTTTTAAGTCTTTTTTTATTTCATATAAAAAGTTCATAGCTTCCATAGGTGTTACATTTAAAATATTAAATTCTTTAATTTTCTTTTCAAGTTCTGTTTCAGTATTAAACAGTTCTAACTGTTCTTTTTGTTTAGAACCTTTTTTCTCTTTGATTTTATAGTCGATTTTCTCATTATTGTTTTGTGATTCTAATTTTTTTAACAGTCTTTCAGCATTTATAATAATTTCTTGCGGAATTCCAGCTAACCTAGCTACTTCTATTCCATAACTTTGATCAGCCTGGCCGGGTACAATTTTATATAAGAAGTGAACTCCTTTTTCATCTTCCTCAACTAAGACATTATAGTTTTTTATACCTTCATGTTTATTTTCAAGTTCGGTCAGTTCATGGTAATGAGTTGCAAAAAGGGTTCTTGCACCTATCTTTTCGGGATTATTAATATACTCTGTAACAGCCCAGGCAATACTTACTCCATCATAAGTTGATGTACCTCGACCAACTTCATCTAAGATAATCAAACTTTTATCAGTAGCATTATTAACAATATTTGATACTTCATTCATTTCAACCATAAATGTGCTTTGACCGGTTGTTAAGTCATCACTGGCACCAACTCTGGTAAATATTCTGTCCACAAGCCCTATAGATGCCCTTTTAGCAGGTATAAAACTACCTATTTGGGCTAAGAGTATAGTTAAGGCAACCTGGCGCATATAGGTCGATTTACCGGACATATTTGGACCTGTAATAATTAAAAACCTATTATCCTCATTGTTTAAAAATGTATCATTGGGTACAAAGCGGTCAGTAACCATCTTTTCAACTACAGGGTGTCTACCATTAATTATTTCAATTTTATTTGAATTATTAATTTCGGGTTTACAGTAGTTATTTTCAATTGCCACAATACCAAGTGAAAGCAGTACATCAATTTTACTTATTATTGTTGCAGTATCTTTGATACGGTTTATGTTTTTAGATATCTTATTTCTTACATTAACAAATAGGTCATATTCTAAATCATTGATCTTCTCTTCTGCACCTAAAACCTTAGCTTCTTTTTCTTTAAGTTCAGGGGTTATATATCTTTCACTGTTTGATAAGGTTTGTTTTCTTTCATAGTTGTCAGGCACTTTATCTAAGTTTGCATTTGTAACTTCGATATAGTAGCCAAAAACCTTATTAAACCCAACTTTCAATGAGGAAATCCCAGTTCTTTTTCTTTCCTGTTTTTGCAGGTTTGTAATCCAGTCTTTACCTTCATCTCTTAAGGAACGAAGTTCATCTAATTCCTGGTTAAAACCATCTTTAATTAAATTGCCTTCCCTAACTGTAACAGGGGGCTCTTCAACAATAGATTCCTTAATTAACTGATAGAGGTCTTCTAAAGTGTCAAAGTTTTTGTTTAAGCCTTTAAGATATTCAGCTTCAAACTCCTTGATACTTTCCTTAAGTTCAGGGAGTTTGCCAAGAGATGTTCTTAAAAAACCAAGATCCCTTGCATTAGCTGTTTCATAGGTTATTTTACTTAATATTCTTTCTAAATCATATATTTCTTCTAAGTTATCTTTTATTTCCTGCATTTTTAAGTAATTATCACTAAGTTCATCAACAGCATTAAGCCGCTTTAATATTTTATCTTTTTCTATTAAAGGTTGGTTAATCCATCGTTTAATAAGTCTGGAACCCATTGCAGTTGTAGTTTTATCTATTATACTTAACAGACTACCTTCTTTTTTGTTTTCACGAATTGTAGAGGTTAACTCAAGATTTCTACGGGTTGAGTAGTCTAAAACCATATAATCATCGATATTATATCTTTTAAGTCGGTTGATATGAAAAATGGTTCTTTTTTGAGTATCTTTTAGATAATTCATTATTATTCCAGCTGCAATAACACCAGCTTTTAGATCATCACAACCAAAACCTGATAAAGATTGAGTATTGAAATGATCAATTAAAGTGTCATATGCTTTTTCATAACTTATCTTCTCTTTAGTCTTTTTAACAAAGTCAAGTTTGTTTTCTAAGTATTTATACTTATGATTTTTATCTATACTTCCATCAAAGATAACTTCTCTGGGTTTGATCCGGTCAATTTCATCCCAGGCTTTATCAACTTTATTACCACTGATTTCAGTAATGAAAAAATCTCCTGTTGAAATATCAACATAAGAGATACCGATTTTGTTTTCAAAGCTAACCACAGAAGTTAAAAAGTTGTTTTCAGAAGAGTCCAGGATCTCATTTTCTATTATTGTACCAGGTGTGATTACTCTAATTACATCCCTTTTAACAAGACCACTAGCTTCACTGGGGTCTTCAAGCTGTTCACAGATTGCAACACTGAAGTCCTGGTCAATTAGTTCTGCAATATATGATTCAGCAGAATGGGCTGGTACACCTGCCATTGGAGTTTTTTCACCAGAACCTTTATTTCTAGAAGTTAATGCTATATCAAGTCTTTTTGCTGCCAGTTTAGCATCATCTTCAAACATTTCATAAAAATCTCCCATTCTAAAAAAAAGAATGGAGTCCGGGTATTTTTCTTTTATTTTATGATACTGCTGCATCATTGGAGTAAGTTTAGCCAAAATACCACCTCGTCTATATATTATATATAATTTAATATCCTAACCTTTATTATAGCATATGATCTTGTTCTAATAAAGAAAACCCGAAAGTTAATACTTTCAGGTTTTTACTACTTCACCGTATAAGGTCCAGCTTTGTGCATTATCTATTTTTACTTTTACTACTTTACCAATTAAACCCTCTTCTTTTGGAACGATCACCAGCTTATTTGTCCGGGATCTTCCCATATAAGTTTCCGGGTTGTTCTTGCTTTCACCTTCAATTAAGACTTCCAAAGTCTGTCCTTCAAATTTTGCATTTTGATTTAGGCTAATTTTGTTTTGTACATCCATCAATCTTTGTAATCGTTCATCTTTAACCTCTTCAGGTACCTGGTTTTCTTTTTTTGCTGCTGGTGTACCTGTTCTTTTAGAATACTTAAAGGTAAAGGCCATATCGAACTTAACCTTTTTTACTAAATCAATTGTTTCTTCAAAGTCCTGGTCTGTTTCTCCAGGGAAACCTACAATTATATCAGTTGTTATTGAGTTATTAGGGACATGTTTATGAATTAAATCTATTAACTTTAAATACTCTTCTTTCGTATAACCTCTATTCATCTGATAAAGAACATCATCACTTCCCGATTGAATCGGAAGATGGAAGTGTTCACAGACTTTTTTAGTATTTGCAATAGTTTTTATGGTCTTTTCATCAAAATCTCTGGGATGAGAAGTCATATACCTAATTCGTTTTAAACCCTTAACTTGATCTAGTTCTAATAATAAGTCAGTAAAGTCATAACTTTGATCTAAATCTTTGGCATATGAGTTTACATTTTGTCCTAGGAGTGTAACTTCTAGGACATTATCAGCAATTAATTTTTCAACCTCTTTTATAATCTTATCTTTAGGCCTGCTTCTTTCATGTCCTCTTACATATGGTACTATACAGTAGCTGCAGTAGTTATCACAGCCCTGCATTATTGTTACCCAGGCTTGAAAATCGCTTTTTCTAACTGATGGTAAGTCTGGAATTAGTCCTTTTTCCTGGTCCCATACAGATATGATCCGCTCATTACTATTTTCTATTTTAGCAACTAACTCTGGAAGCTTATGCAGATTATGAGTACCTATAACTAAATCCACCTGTGGATAGGTGGTTTTAATCTTTTCTACTGGTTCTTCTACCTGCATCATACAGCCCCCAATTGCTATTATGAGATCAGGGTTATTTCGCTTAAGTTCTTTTAAGGCACCTATTTTTCCAAAAATTTTTAATTCCGCATTCTCTCTAACCGTACATGTATTTAAAAATATGAAATCAGCATCCTCTAAATTATTAGTTTTACTGTAGTTTAACTCTTCTAACATACCGGCAATCTTTTCAGAATCATGTTCATTCATCTGACAGCCGTAAGTTCGAATAAAGTACTTCTTATTATTAGTCATTTTGTTAATTCTCCTTAAATTATTATAATAATTAGGCTAAGTAGTATTATAACACAGGTAAACTCCTTTTTAAATATAAAAAGTAAAAAAGGATAGTAATTTAGTAAGAATTAATATATTTAAATACAAAAAATTATTTGCATAATTAATTTAAGTGTTATTTTAGTATTTAAAATCCCATCTCTAAAAGCCATTCAGAAAGGTCAGCTTCTCGTTTTTTGATATCATCTTCTGTTTTATTAAACTTATCAAAGTTGTATTCACCTTTAATAATTCCATCTATCATAAAAAGCACTCGCTCTGATTGTGAAGCCACCTTAATATCATGGGTTACTAACATAACGGTGGTTCCCTCTTCATTAATTGAGTGTAAAATATCCATAATATTCAAAGCTGCCTTGGAGTTAAGGGCACCAGTGGGTTCATCTCCAAATAATATTACAGGATCATTAATTAATGCTCTACAGATAGCTGCTCTTTGCAGCTGTCCTCCTGAAACTTGGGTTATATCATTATGAGCTAAGTCACTAATACCTGTTTTTTCCATTAGATCTTTTGCTTTTTTATTAATATCTTCCCTTGTTCTTTTTTTAGCCATATAAGCTGATAAAATGATATTATCAATAATACCTAAGTTTTTTAATAAATTATTCTGTTGAAAAACAAAGCCCATTTTATTTAACCTAAGTTCTGACAACTTTGTTTCTGATAGTTTGTTTAACTTTTCACCGTCAAAAATCACTTCACCATCTGACATTTTGTCCATACCACTTACATTATATAATAATGTGCTTTTACCAGAGCCTGAAGGGCCCATTACAGATACAAACTCTCCTTGTTTAATCGTTAGATCTATATTTTTTAAAATATTTTTTTCTAAATTATTGACTGTATATGTCTTACATAGATTGTTAGTTTGTAATATATTATTCATAACTAAAAACTCCTCCTTTTATTCAACATTAATATCCTCTATACTATAATCTTCAATATGATTAATGCTTAGTAATGTTGTAATTGTAACAACTAAGATCAAAAATAGCGGGCTTAATATATATGCTTGTAACGGATCAATAATAAATTGAATATTTTTTGCCCCCATTACTGATAGTAATACACTTAATATGCGTTCACCCAATGTATTTGATAAGATAGTACCAACTATAATCCCAAGATTTAAAACTATTAAAGCCCTTGTAATATATTGGATTTTTATATCTCTTAATGAGATACCGATACTTTTCATAATAGCAATTTGAGACATATCTTTAGCTGTCAACATTTTTAAAAATAATACTGTAATTAATATGGTGATTAGTACAGCAATTATAATAGCAGTAATTGTAAGTAACTTCAGCTGTTCAATAATATTTGAAAAGGTTTGGTCAATATATCCTTCAATATCAGTGACTTTTAGATTATCAAATTGTGTATTATATTCTTGAACTTTACTGGGAATATCAGTATTCACATTCATATTTATATTATACCAGACCACTTTATCATAATCAGGTGCAATTTTTGCTTTAGCAGTTTTTCCTCCATTTGTAATGTCTTGATAGATTCCTGAGATCACCATATCTTGGTGTCTCCCATTAGCAATGAGTACTATTGGGTCTCCAACATTTTTCTCTAGTTCACCGGCACTTAAATAAGAAAGAGCAATCTCATTATTTAAAGAAGGTGACTTACCATCCACATAATCTATTGGGAATATATCAAAGTCTCCTGTAGTCACAAATAGACTTTCTGCTGTTCCCTCTTGATTAACCACTTCATATTTGCCGGTAATATAGGAAGCAAACTTAGTAACTTCAGAATCTTTTTCAATATATTTAATAACTTCTTCAAATTGTTTCTGCATTTGATTAGAACTTCTTATATCTAAAATTAAATCACTTTCACCAACCCCCATATAACTTATAAATTTTGGGGATTGAATGGTATTAAGAAAGTTCAAGGGAACGATAATTATAAAGGTAGATAGTACAAAAACTAAGAATAAAATTATATATGTTTTAAACCTTAATATTACATCTCTTAATCCTAAATAAATATTTGAGTTGATAGTATTATTTTCATGTAGAGCTAATTTTTTATTGTTAGAATATATACCTCCAGAACTACCCATCTGTATAGCTTCAACAGCTGAGACTTTTTTAAATCTTTTTAGAACTAATAATGAAAATAATATTACTATTAATGCGATTAAAAAAGAAGATGCAGCTGGTATTAATAGTTCAATAATTGATAACGGTGCTTTTCCAATATACAGCATAATATTTTCAATAAAGAGATGATTAATAAATAATGACAATAGGTAACCTGTAAAAGATGCAGTTACTGCTAAGAACAAATACTTAGATAGATATATATTCCTTATTTTTGCTGGAAGAATACCAATCGCTTTCATTACTCCAATCTCTCTATAATCTTCTTCTAGGGTTAATAAAATGACAAACCTAAGACATAATAGGGATATTACACATAATAAGATGCTTATTAAAATAATGACTGCAGCAATTAACCCATCTGACAGACTATTCATTAATCTAAGTAGCTGAATATCTATTGTGGGTCCCTTTTGAGGTAGGCCGGATTGACTATATTGATTTCTAAATTCTTTTAGATCATTGATATCTTTTAACTGAAAGGTAATTAGATATTCTGAATCTCCAAAATTGTTTTTTAGTATATTATAATCTGTTTCACTTACCACAAATCTTTTTGAACTTATTATAGCAGGGTTCATTTGTACATCTCTAACAAAATTTGTAATTGTAAAAGAGATTTCTTGTTCATTATTTTTAATACGAATAGTATCTCCAATCCGTAAATCTTTGTTCTGCATATAATGAGTTGGAACTGCAATTTCTCCCTCTTTTACTTTTATTATTTCATTATTTAAGTTTAGAAGATAATCAAATTCTTTGTTTTGTTTTACAAACCCGTTATCCATAAAACTATAATCTTCCGGCATTTCACTATTGAGATATAAATTAGAACCAGAAATATTTATCATCTCAATGGTCTGTCTCTTTTCAATAAGATTATTCTTCGCACTCCATTCATCGATGATACTTTGATCAAAATCTCCGGTATGTGACTGTGTGAAGTGGGGAGCAGAAGCAGTTTCAAATAAATAATCGATCGAATTTAACAAGTTAATAATCATATTGCTTCCACTTGCCATCAACATGGCTGAAAGCATTATGAATATAAAAACTGCTGCAGTAATTATCTTTTTTCTTGATAGATCTCTTTTTAATATTTTAAATATCATTTTTTTCTCCTATTCTTAATTGATGGGCAATTTAAGTAAAATAATCTTATATTTTAATAAAAATGATTGCCAAAAAATTAGATTTATTTAATAATCTTATGTTAGATAAAGGACTATTATAATAACAATTAATAATTATAATTATATTTTCATCTAACTATTCCTGCATTTATGTGATTTTTTTATTAAGTTATAATATATTGGATAATCCATTAATAAGATTTATTATTTTTTTATCCAAACTAAATATGAAGACAACTTTTTGAAATTAAACATAAAAAGCCTTCCAGGTCTTTGATAGACCTAGAAGGCTCTATTTTTATTCCTTTAAATCTTTTAATTATAATAAATAGTTTTTAACATAAGAATATAACTGAAGTGCTGCAACTGGAACTAATGACCCGATTAGTACTAAGTACCACATAGTAGGTTGTAGTGCCACAGTATGAATAATGTTTTGTAAAAATGTAGTATATACAGCTAATAGCTGTAGTCCAATAGTAAGGACTATTGCGCCCCAGAGATACTTATTTTGTAGCAATGTCTTATCAAAACCTAGTCCGTTCTCTCTTCTAACATTAAATACATGGAATAACTGAACAAATGCGATAGTCATAAAGCCGATAGTCCTGCTTTCTAGAGTGCTAAAGTGATTTAAAGCATACATATATGTTAAAAGTGGACCAAAAGTTATCACAAGACCCTGT
>JBNJDV010000034.1:0-16235 GCA_051745185.1 Bacillota bacterium | reverse complement strand
ATTATTTTTTTTGTTTATATTTTCTGCTTTTTCAACCGCATTTACAGTAGAAGATAAAATCATATCACTCTTATAAAAGATGTTTTCTTCACCAATTAACTGAATAATACCTAGATTTTTGAGAATCATATACTTATTATCATTTACACCAGATATTAATACTTCTCTATCATTATTCTGGACCTCTTTTATAAATTTCTTCAATTCATTTATTGAAGTAATATCAATATTATCTATATTTCTAATTCTAATTATATATCCACAACCTGCTTCAGAAACATTCTCAAGTTTATCCTTAAAACTATTAGCTGAACTAAAGGTGAAATCACCAACCAAATCAAGAATAATGTATTCATCATCAGCAATTTCTTCTGGCTCAGTTGTAACTATTTTAGCATGTGAGTTCTCATCATACTTTAAGTGACCTACACTTGCTTCAGAACTGTCTTTTAAAACAGAAATTAATGATAATAAAACTCCAAAATAAACTGCATACTCGATTCTTGGAGATGTTATGGTGGCTAAAAATGTCAAAATAAATATTAAAGAATCTGCTTTAGTTGCTTTAAGTAACTCTCTTACCTCGTTTTGATCAATCATATTATAAGCAACAATCAAAACTAATCCAGCTAATGAAGATATCGGTATAAACTTGATAAAAAAGTTAAAAAATACAATAAATATGAGAATTGATAAAGCTGAAAACAGTTCAGAAATCCTGGTTTTAGCTCCACCTTGATAATTAGCAAAAGTATTTGTAAATGAAGCTGAGCTAGCAAAACCTTTAAAAAAGGACAGTCCCAAATTCATTGCACCTTGACTTAAAAATTCTTTATTAATATCAAGCTCTTCATTAGACCTTGTAGAAATTGATTTTACAACTGCTAAAGTTTGTATAAGTCCTACTAATGCAACTGCTAAAGCCTTTGTAGATATATTAAAAACTGTCCCGATATTAAGAGTAGGGATACTCAAACTAAAAGTATCCAAGTTTAAACTACCTACAGTATTCATCATTTTATCAAAACCAAATACCATAGTTAAAATAGTTACTATTAATACCCCCAATAAATATGAAGGTACTTGATATTTGCTCTTTTTTAAAATTACAATTATTATAATAGTTAAAATACCCATTATTATAGAAATTAGGTTTATTGAAGTGAAGCTTAAAATTAATCTATATAGTTCATCAAACATATTGTAAGTGCTCTGCAGATTTACTCCCAAAAAGTTTTTTACCTGACCAACTCCAATTATGAGGGCTGCTCCCGTAGTAAGCCCTACAATAACAGGATGAGATACATACCTTACAAGTTTTCCGAACTTAAATAATCCAGCAATAATTTGAAAGACGCCAACTAAAAATGTAAGCAGTATTACCATCTCTAAATATCTGCTTTGTTGTACCATATTCAAGTTACTTGCAATAGCCATTGCCATTAAATTAGTTGGTCCTACAATTATATAGCTGGATTTTCCAGTTAAAGTAGATATTATCTGTGAAACTATTGAAGTATAGAGTCCATATATAGGGTTAAGACCAGCAATTAAAGCATAAGCCATGTTTTGAGGAATACATAAGGTGGCAACTGACAACCCTGCATAAATATCGCTTTTTAAATACTCTCTTTTATAACTTTTTATGGTGCTTATTATGTTTTTACCTTTTTTTAACATTACACTCACCGTTTTTTAATTATTTAAAAAATAACTTTCCCAAAAATGGTCTTTTAATATTTACTGCCTCAAAACTACATAACTCTTGACAACAGTAACATCTTATACATAAATCAAGGTCTACTTTTGGGTATTCATCCAATTTTATAGCTTCAGCTGGGCAGTTTGCTGCACAATCCCCACATTTTACACATTTATCATAATTAAAAACAGGTCTTGGTTTTAAAAGAGCATTTATAATTTTTGTTATAAATGGCGGTAAATTTTTAAAGTTTTTTGTATCATTTTTATCTATATCCGGGATAATAGTATTTGAAGCTGATTTTAGTTCATCCCCATATAGTTTTAATTTATCTAAACTATCAAAAATCCCTTTTTTACTACCTTGGTTTATTGTAGGGACATCTAGCGCACTTATATTAAGCAGATGTGCACCTGCAACATCTAAGGCAAAACATGAACTACTTGCAATTACATATCCTATTTTAATTTTATCACCTGAAGATGGTCCTGCACCATGCATACCATAAACTGCATCCATGATATTAACTTGAGGACTTATCAATCTTGCTAGATCGACTAACATTAATGCAAAGTTCTCTGCTTCCGGCATTCTTAAATGATATTCTGCCTTTATGATTCCCGGTATTACACCAAATAGGTTTTTAACTGCACCTGTATAACGCATAAAAGAATGTGTTTTCAGTTTAGGCATATTAATAATTAAATCAGCTTCTTTAATAAAAGTTGCTACCTGAAATGATTTTACTAAAAAACCTTCTTTAAATGAAATATTAGAATAACTAGTATCATAGTTTAACTTTACATTCTTTTTTTCTGCAAGTTCATACAGCCCTGTCTTTTTATAAATACTTTTCAATCTCATTTCATTGAAAGGTCCACCTGGACTGTCACCTATAACTATATTACAGTTATATTCTTTTAGTTTATCTATTACTTCTTTGAGTAAACTCGGATGTGTAGTTACACTCTCTTCCGGTGTTTTACCTAATAAAAGGTTAGGTTTTATAACTACAGTTTTCGCATTTTTTAGTTGTTTATCTAATCCATCTAATTGTTCAAAAACCTCTAATATTGACTTTTTTACATTTTCCGATTCATAGTTTTCACAACTCGAAACTACTACTATATTTTCATTCACTTTTTTCACCTTTTTCATTTTCTAAAACTGTTTTAATTAATAATAGCATAGCCAATTTAGATATTCAATGTATAATAATTTTAATTTGGAATTAATATCATAAAAAGTTCAATACATTAGTCAATTAAAAGGAATATTTTGATATTTTTATATCTTTAAAACAAACAAATCTGCCCACTAAGGACAGATCTGTATAATATATTTAATTAATCTCTACCAAACATTCTATCTAGAACCATTGCTATAATTACAACTCCTAAACCTGCTTCAAAGCCTAATCCAATATCTACTACACTTAAGGATCTAAGTACTGGCTTTCCTAAACCACCAGCTCCGATCATGGCTGCAATAACAACCATGGATAATGAAAGCATAATACATTGGTTAATCCCCATCATAATTGATGGCATTGCTCCTGGAAGCTCGATTTTATATAATATCTGCCACCAGTTGGCACCAAATGCATGTCCGGCTTCTTTTAGTTCACTATCAACCTGTTTTATTCCTAAATAGGTAAGTCTAATTGGAGGAGCAATTGCAAATACAACTGTAGCAATTACACCTGAAACTGTACCTAATCCAAAAAACATTAAAGCTGGTATCAAGTATACAAACGGAGGTATTGTCTGCATAAAGTCAAGGATAGGCCTTGTAATTAAATCAAGCACCTTATTGTGGGCTTTTAATATTCCAATTGGTATACCTATCACTAAAGCCACTACAACCGATGTTACAATTGAAGCTAATGTAGTTATAAGTGGATCCCACATTTGTATATTTAAAACAAGTCCTAAACCTAAGGCAACAAATATTGAAAGTTTATAGTTTTTCAACTTCCATGCCAATAATGCAAACAATACAATTATAACTAATGGATGTGGATATGCAATTAAACCTTCTATATTATTAACCATCCATTCAATAAAATTTGCGAATCCATCTAGAGGTCCACTAAAATTATTTATTAGAAAGTTTACTAGATTTTCTACCCAACTACCTAATGGTATTTTAGTGGTTAAAAATTCTATAATATTAGTAACTTTAATCAACCTCCTTTACACATATTTTACTAGCGGCATCCAAAAAGCTGAATGCCGCTGGTTTAGCATCCTATTTAGTTATATCTGTTTTAGTTATTAATTTTTTCTGCTATTACTTTTCTAGCCATTCTTCCATCTTTTGATTCCATTCCATAAACCCATTGATTAACTACTTCAGGATTTTCTGCTATCCATTTTTCAGCAACAACTTCTGGATCCATTTCTTGTCTTTTATACATATCTATCCATTTATTCTGTATTGGTGCAGTTACTTTAAATTCTTCAAAGAACTTATATACATTTGGATTTTCTTCTTCAAAACCTGTTCTAACAACAGTTAGTACACGTTCTCCACTTCCCCAGATACCTTCTGGATCTTCTAAATATTTTAGATCAAACATAACATTCATATAATGAGGTTTCCAGCCATTAAAAGCAATCCATTCTTCATTATTAACTGCCCTTTTTACTGATGTCAGCATTCCAGCAGTGCTGCTTGCTTTAAGATTCCAGTCTTTAAGATTATAAGTGTTATTATCTATTGCATCTTTAATGATAAGATTACCTTCATTGCCCGGCTCTATACCATAAATAGTACTATCAAATTTATCAGCATGTTCATTTAAATCCTCAAAAGACTTAACTCCTGCTTCCCATACATAAGTTGGTACTGCAGTTTTATAGACAACATCCCATAAGTTAACTCTTACATTTTTAATTGATCCTTTTTCTTCATATTTATCAAAGTGAATCTTCATAGTAGGCATCCAATTACCCAAAAATACATCTATATCTCCAGTATCCATACCTTTAAATACAATTGCCTGTGATCCACTAGTCATACTTGTTTCATAACCAAGATAATCTAATACTTTTTTAGCTACTTCAGTTTTTACTGTAACACCAGGCCACTGTACATACCCAAAATCAATTGATTCATCCGCTGCTTGTACTGTATTTTCCCCAACACTTACTAATGAAAAAGTAAAGATTAATACTAATAATATTGTTGTAAATTTTTTTAACATTTGTAAAAACCCTCCTAGAGTAATTTTTACTTACTATTATTATTTTTATTTTTAATTAAAACTTCACTAATTCTTGTCATAATCTCCATCTGCTGCTAAGTTTGCCAATACATTTGTCTTTACAATTATTCCTAATAATTTTTCATTATCATCTAAGACAGGTAATGGAGCACTTAAATCAGCAATATCTGCAAAAAGCTCTCTTAAGTTTTCTTCAGGGTCAGACTTTGTTATATCTCTTATAATATCTCTGAATTCTTTTCCACCATTTTCATTATTGATGAAATCAACAACATCTTCAATATAAACTATCCCCTCAAAATGTTTTTTCTTATCTACTACAAATATACTGCTTAATTCATTTTTCTTCATTTTATGCAGTGCTGTTCTAGGCCCATCTTGTGGATAAAGTAATGAAACAGGTTTTGTCATAATATCTCTTGCTGTTAAAACTCTTGACCTGTTTACATCTTCTACAAATTCTTCCACATAATCATTTGTGGCATTGGTAAGTATCTCTTCATGATCACCAATTTGTATTATCTTACCTTCTTTCATAATAGCAATTCTATCACCTAGTTTTAGTGCCTCATCTAAATCATGTGTTATAAATAATATTGTTCTTTCCATTTCTTCATAAAGGTCTAATAGCTTATTCTGCATTTCCTTTTTGATTAAAGGATCTAAGGCGCTAAAAGGTTCATCCATAAGTAGAATCTCTGGATCAACTGCTAAAGCTCTTGCAAGGCCAACTCTCTGCTGCATACCCCCACTTAACTGTTCAGGATGTTGATCTTCCCAACCATCTAATCCGACAGCTTTTAATGCTTCTTTGGCTCGTCTAACCCTTTCATTTTTTTCAACATTTTGTATTTCTAGTCCAAACATTGCATTTTCTAATACCGTTCTATGGGGAAGTAAAGCGAAGTTTTGAAAAACCATACCGAATTCTTTTTCTCTAAACTTCCTTAACTCTTTTTTTTCAAAGTCCATTACTTCTTGACCATCTACTTTAATTGAACCCGCAGTAGGTTCAATTAATCTATTTATACATCTAAGTAGTGTAGATTTACCACTACCTGACAAACCCATTATTACAAATATTTCACCTTCTTTAACTTCAAAACTTGCATTATTAACACCGACAGTACTGTTATTTTCCTCGAGTACTTCTTGTTTTGTTGAGCCGGTTTTTAACTTCTGCAAAGCTTTTTGAGGTTTATTACCAAATATTTTATATAAATTGTTTACTTCTATTTTTCCCATATTGTGTCCTCCTGTAAAAATTTGATAGCAAACAAAAAGGTCCAGACAAATATGTAAATCACATATAAGCTGAACCGTTATAAAGATTAACAAATATATTCTGTTTTGTCAAACTTAATTTAAGAAACTTTTTCACTACCCTCCGATTTAGGCGGACTGTCAGACTTTTTAGCATTTTTAATACTTTCAGTTTTATTACCATTACTTACAGTAGAACTACTGTCTCCATTATCAGTTGAATAAAAACCTGAACCTTTAAATATAATGCCGGGAGAACCAATAATTTTTCTAACTTCTCCTTCACATTTAGGGCATTTTTCTAAAGGATCTTCTGTTATTTTTTGAAATTCTTCAAACCTACCGCATTTTTCACATTTGTATAGATAAGTAGGCATCTCTTATTACCTCCTCATTGCATAAACTAATTTATATTTTATTATTTTATTATTAAATCTTTTCTATAGTATTAATTTATATCATATTTCATTAATAAGTCAAGTTATTGGTCATATCTTTTTTTATATCCCCAGTAATTATATGATTCAATTAATAAGAATAACAATAATAATAGCCATCTTGATATTGATATAAAGTAAATACCACCAATAAAAGTAGATAAAATAATTGCATAAAGACTTATTTTTCTACCTAAATCTAACTTAATAATCTGCCAGGGAGCTAAACTAATTCCTACAAAAGCTCCTGAATCAACTTTAAATATTAATCCAGCCAATCCTACAATAATAAATATTACTAATAAAAAAGCATCCATTAAAGTTTCCTCCTTAATTTAACTACGGTTTCTAGGTGATATGTTTGTGGAAACATATCTATAGGTTGTACTTTTAATATATCATAAAAATCTTTTAGACTTTTTAAATCTCGGGCTAAAGTAGTTGGATTACATGAAACATATATTACATCTTTTATCTTATTCTCTATAATCGATTCAATGATACCTTCATTTAATCCACTACGGGGAGGATCAAAAATAATAATATCAGGCTTTTCATCTTTATTTATCAATTTGGGAATTTCTTCAGTAACATCACCATTAATAAACTCACAATTATTTAGTTTGTTCAACTTCATATTATTAATGCTATCTTTTACTGCGTTTTTATTACTTTCAATTCCATACATTTTTTTGTAATCTTGATTTAAATATAATGCTATACTACCAATACCTGAAAAGGCATCAACAATAACTTTGTTTTTTTGAATATCAGCATAATCATTTACTACATCATACAGTTTTTTTGTCTGTATTGTATTAATTTGAAAAAAAGTATCTGGCCTTATTTTATACTTTCTTTCTCCAATATAATCATAAATATGATCTTCGCCATTAATTAAAACCGTCTTTTTTCCTAATAAAACATTCGTCTTTTTATTATTAATATTTCTTAAAATACCTTTAAGTTCTTTTATCTCATTTAACAACAGATTACTAATTTCTTTTAAATAAGGAAAGTCATCATCTGTAGTGATAAAGGTTAATAAAACTTGGTTAGTACAAACACCTACTCTAATATTAAGATGTCTTAATAAACCCTGGTTTGTCTTTTCATTATAAACAGTAATATCATCATATTTATTTAATAACCTAATCACTTCTCTTTTAATTCTATTTATTAATTGATGCTGAATATAACAGGTGTGGTTATCTACTACCTGATGTGTACCTTTTTTATAAAATCCAGCAATGATTTTTTCATCTTTATATTCAAAAGGAATAGTTGATTTATTTCTATAAAACCAGGGATAATCAACACCAATAATTGGTTCAATTCTAATGTTATCTATTTTTCCGATTCTTTGTAATGAATCTTTTAATATATCCTCTTTTAGAGTTTTTTGTCCTTGATAGTCTATATGCTGCCATTGACAACCACCACATCTATCAAAAATTTCACATTTAGGTTCTATTCTGTTCTTTGCTTTATTAAGTAACTTAACAGACTGTCCATAAGCATAAGACTTTTTTTCTTTTTTTATTTCAACCAGATGTTTTTCACCTGGGATAGTCTTTGATACAAATATCGCTTTTCCTGATGATAAATGACCGATTCCATCTCCACCATAAGTAATATTATCTATATCAATAATCTGTTTTCCATTTTCTTTTTTATTTTTAATAATATCCTCTCCTGTTTTACTACACGATAGATTTACTCCTTAGTCATTATATCACAGGAATTAAAGCTAATCAATAATGCAAAAAGTGAGGTGCTCTTTTTACAGAACACCCCACTTCAATTAGTTAATCAATTATTTATGTTATAAATTAAACTTCCCAAACTACAGCAGAGATCTCCTTTAACTACCACTACTTCATTTCCTAAATTTATATGAGAAGAAGTCAAGTTCCAAACAGCTTTAATATCAGTATCTTTTATTTGATGTAATATATTGTCTATATCATTATCATTGATAGCAATAATGACTATTTTAATTTCTCTTTTATTTATGGTCTTTTGAATGAACTTAGAATTTTTTACAATATATCCAGCAATTTTTCTACCAATCTTATCTAAATCATTATCAAATATTTCAATTATATTTAATCCCATTTTTCTAAACTTATTATACCTTATTAAAGCTGTGCCAAGATTTCCTGCTCCAATTAGTGCAATATTCCATTCATTATTTAATCCTATAATATTTTCTAAGTTGTTTTTCAACTTACTTATATTATATCCCTTTCCTTTTCTACCCATATGTCCAAAAAATGAAAGATCTCTTCTTAGTAAGTTTGATTTGATTCCTGTTTTTTCCCCGAGCAGATCTGAGCAGATATATTCACATGACATATTATCTTCACATTCTTGTAAACACCTGTAATAATGGAATAACCTTTTAACAGTGGGCTCGGGTACTTTTCTCATGTTTATATACCTCGTACCCGATATTTAGTATGAAGTAATTCATGAGCTTTATGGCTACCCGGTTCTTCTAAAAACTCTTCATATATCTTTTTAATATATGGATTTTCATGAGATTTTCTTAAAGTTTTATTTTTATCAATCTCATAGATTGCTTGCATCCTTTTTTCTATAACATCATCTGTAGCTGCAAGGGGCTGTCCACCACCACCTATACAACCGCCAGGACATGCCATAAATTCTATGAAATGATACTCCTCTCCGTTTTTAATCTTTTCTAGTATTTTTCTTGCATTACTTAAACCGTGTGAAACTGCAACTTTAACTTCAAGGTCATCAATCATAACAGATGCTTCTTTTAATCCCTTTAGGCCTCTGACCTGTTCAAAATCAATGTTTTTGAGTTCTTCACCGGTAATTATCTCATAGGCAGTTCTTAAAGCAGCTTCCATTACACCACCAGTACTTCCAAATATATCTGCTGCCCCAGAAGAAACTCCCAATAATTTATCATGTTCTTTTTTCTCTAAATTCTTAATATCAATACCGGCTTGTCTTATCATTCTACCTAACTCTCTAGTAGTTAATGAGTAATCAACATCACCATTCATTTCTTCTCTTGTTGCTTCAAATTTCTTGGCTGTACAGGGCATTATTGATACAACCACAAGATCCTCTTTATTGATGTTTTCTTTTTGAGCATAATAACTTTTAGCTACTGCTCCAAACATCTGTTGTGGTGATTTACAGCTGGATAAATGATCAATATATTCAGGATATTGATGTTCTAAAAATTTAATCCAACCCGGACTACAAGATGTAAAGAGAGGTAATGTCCCACCACTTTGAATTCTTTCTATTAATTCTGTACCTTCTTCCATTATTGTAAGGTCTGCTGTAAAGTTAGTATCAAATACCTTATCAAATCCAAGTTCTTTTAATGCTGAAACCATCTGTCCAGTTACAATTGTACCCGGTTTTTCATCAAATGCTTCTGCTAAACCAACCCTAACAGCAGGAGCGGTTTGTACTACTACATGTTTATTAGGATTATATATAGCATTCCATACTTCATCAATATATTCTACTTCAGTAATAGCTCCTGTTGGACACACTGTCGAACATTGCCCACAATAAACACAGGGGCTTTCCCCTAGTTCGTCGTAAAAAGATGGACTCACCATTGTTTCAAATCCGCGGCCATCAGTTACAATAGCCTTTACCGACTGTACGGATTTACATACTGAAACACATCTTCGACAAAGTATACATTTATCAGGATCTCTCATAATTGATGGTGTAGATTTATCTACCTTTTGTTTGGTTTTTACACCTTCAAATCTTAGATCTCTAATACCTAAAAATTCAGCAACTTCTCTAAGTTCACAGTCTTCATTTCTAATACAAGAAGTACAGTTGACATCATGGTTAGAGAGCAAAAATTCAACATTCATCTTTCTAGTATTACGAACTCTTTTTGAATTTGTTTTAACTCTCATACCTTCTTGAACAGGAGTGATACATGAAGCAACTATATCGTTACTATCAGCTAATTCAACAACACATACCCTACATGCACCTAATTCATTTATTTCTGCTAAATAACACAATGTTGGTATATATTTGCCTGCTTTTTTTGCTGCTGATAAGATTGTATCACCTTTATTTGCTTTTACAGGTATATCATCTATAAATATTTGTATTTGTTTTTCAGCCATTTTAATCCTCCTTTACTTAATTTCTACATCACAGCGCAGACATCTTCTTGATTCTTCGACTGCCATGTCTTCAGAATATCCTTTTTCTACTTCTTTAAAACCTCTTTTTCTTTCTGATAATAATATTGTAGGCATCTTTACTCTTGGTTTTTCTTCTTCTAAAATTGGTCCAGAAAGTTCTCTTTCAATATCTAACTCTGTTATTATTTTACCGTCTCCACCTAGATATTGATCAATTTCCCTAGCTGCTGTTTTACCATGATTTATAGCTTCAACAACTGTAGAAGGTCCTGTCACACAGTCTCCACCGGCAAATATCCAGGAAAGATTAGTTTGTAATCTATCATCAGTATCTATTAAATTGTCGTCATTTATATCTACCTCAATATCATTAGAGTTAAAGTTACAGTCAACATTTTGTCCAATAGCCGATATTACAACATCAGCTTCCATTTTGAAGTTGGAACTATCTATTTCTTTAGGCTTTCTACGCCCACTTTTATCAAATTCTCCACCTTGAATATTAACACATTCTAACTCTTTTACTTTTCCATTTTCTCCAATTATCTTAACTGGATTAACCAAACAGTTCATTTTTACCTGTTCATATTGTGCTTCTTCAATTTCTTCTCTGTGAGCAGGCATATCATCAATAGTCCTTCTATAGACCACATTAACTTCTTTTGCTCCAAGTCTGACCATATTACGTGCTACATCTATAGCTACATTTCCTCCACCTATTATAGCAACCTTTTTATCTTTCATATCAAGTTCTTTTCCTAAGTTAATATCTCTTAGTACTTCAACACCTGAGTATACACCATCAAGATCTTTACCTTCTATATTTAACTCTCTATCTTCATGAGCTCCAACAGCCATATACACTGCCTCAAACCCTTGTTCTTTTAATTCTTTTAATGTTATATCTTCACCAATTTTAGTATCAACTACTAACTCAACACCCATCGTAGTTAATACTGTAATTTCTTCATTTAATAAATCTTTAGGTAATCTATATTCTGGTATACCAACAGCTAGCATTCCACCAACTACAGGTAGTGCTTCAAATATTGTTACATCATAACCTTTTTTCCTTAAATAAAATGCTGTTGTTAGACCAGAAGGACCAGATCCAACTACTGCTACCTTTTTATCTAGTTCTTTTTCAATATGTGGAACTGGAAAACCACCTTCATTTTTTAGTACATAATCACTGGCAAATCTTTTTAGCTCTCTAATGGCCAGCGCTTCATCAATTGAATTTCTATTACAAGCACCCTCACATAAGTTATAACAAACCCGTCCACATATTAAAGCTAGCGGATTTTCTTTTTGAATTACTTTATATGCTTCTTTGTACTTGCCCTGTCTTATATAATCAATATATAGTGGTACATCCACATCTGCCGGACAGGCATTTTGACATGGTGAGTTAAACATAGAAGCACATCTGGAAGCTTCACAGTAATTATCAAGTATATGTGATTCATACTCATCTCTAAAGTATCTTAAGGTACTTAAAACTGGATTAGGAGCAGTTTGTCCAAGTCCACAGAATGCAGAATCTTGTATAACTTCTCCCATCTCTTCTAATAGATTAAGATCTTGAAGAGTTCCTTCACCATTTGATATTCTTTCTAATATCTCAAGCATTCTGGTTGTTCCTATCCTACAAGGAGTACACTTACCACATGATTCATCTTTACAAAAATCAACAAAATATTTTGCAAGATCTATCATACAGGTTTGTTCATCCATAACTATTAATCCACCAGAACCCATTATTGTTCCCAATTCTTTTAATGATTCATAATCTATTGGAACATTTAGATATTCAATTGGAATACAACCACCAGAAGGTCCACCTGTTTGAGCTGCTTTAAAAGTACCGTTGTTTTCTAACCCTCCACCAATATCAAATATTATTTCACCTAATTTTGTCCCCATTGGTATTTCAACCAAACCATTATTTTTTATTTTTCCAGCTAAAGCAAATACTTTTGTTCCCGGGCTTTCTTCAGTACCAAAACTTCTAAACCAACTTTCTCCTTTACTTATGATATCTGGTACATTAGATAGAGTTTCCACATTGTTAATAATCGTTGGTTTGTTGTTTAAACCAGATGCAGCCGGGAATGGTGGTTTGGGTTTAGGCTCACCTCTTTTACCTTCTATAGATGCTATTAGAGCGGTTTCTTCACCACATACAAATGCTCCTGCACCTAAGCGTAGTTCAATATCAAAATTAAAATCTGTAGATAGTATATTTTGACCAAGCAATCCTAAATCTTTTGCATCATTGATTGCCTTTTTTAATCTTTTTATAGCTAAAGGATATTCAGCTCTACAGTAAATATATCCCTTATCAGCCCCAACAGCATAACCAGCTATAGCCATACCTTCTAATAGGCGGTGAGGATCACCTTCTAGTACACTTCTATCCATAAATGCACCTGGGTCACCTTCATCAGCATTACATATTATATATTTTTGATCACTTTCATTATCTTTAGCAAACTGCCATTTAACACCTGTTGGGAAACCTGCTCCACCCCTTCCCCTTAGTTTGGAATTTTTGATTTCATCTATTACTTCTTGAGGAGTCATTTTATCTACTGCTTTTGCTAAACCATCATAGGCGTTATTGATAACAGCTTCTTCAATACTTTCGGGGTCAATCTTTCCACAGTTCTCTAATACTATTCTGTTTTGAGATTTAAAAAATGGATCATCATCTGCAATCTGCCACTCTTTTATAATATTACCTTCTATAACACTTTGATTAATAAGTTCTCTTGCACGGTCAGAACTTACATCTCCGTATAATACTCTGGTATCACCCTGCCTTATTTCTATTACTGGTTCTCTAGCACATAGACCAATACAACCTGTTTTGGTAATTTCAATATTCTTTAAGTTTCTTTTGTCTACTTCATCTAATACTGCTTCATAGATTTCTTCTGCCCCTGCAGCTATACCACAGGTACCCATACCTATCAATATTTTTGTTGATTGATCTTTGTTTTTTTCTTTATCTAAATACTTTTTATACTCTTTAAAACCCTCATATGAAGATATCTTATTTATTTTAGTTGCCTGCATTTTTTAACCTCCTTACATCTCATTGTTTTCATATTTTTTCAATATATTAACAGCCTTTTCTGTATTTAACAGACCGTGTGCTTTACCATTAACAGTCATGACTGGACCTAATCCACAAGCTCCTAAGCATCTGACTATCTCTAATGAAAATAGTCCATCATCAGTTGATTCTCCAGCTTGTAAATCATATTCCTTTTTTACTCTATCAATAATATCTACAGATCCTTTTACATAACATGCTGTCCCTTTACAAATTGCAATTTGATATTTTCCTTTAGGATTTTCTGAAAAGTGTGCATAAAATGATATTACACTTGTTACTTCACCTGGAGCTAAATCTAAAGCTTTTGCGACTTCTTTTTGAACATACTTTGGTATAAATCCAACTAAACCTTGAACTTCATGTAATACTTCAATTAAATTTTGAGATTGATTTAAATTTTCCTTTAGTATCTCTTCAAGTCGGTTTTTTATCCTATTAATATACTCATCATCTTCAAATCGCTTTTTATCAACAAACTGTGTTAATTCATTTTTCAATTCATTTTTATCAATTAAATATTCCTTTTTTTGTGTAACAGTTGACATCTAAATCCCCCTTTCGTGCATGTGAACACATTCTCATTAATCTTTAAATTTTTTTATCCCTAAAATATGTATCTCATTATTTACTATTATATCAAGTATCACACTCCTTTTTATTTATAAAAGTATTGAGGTTGTAAAAAATTATTGGTGTTTATGATATATTTCACATACTTACCTATATTATAATGCATTTACTATGCCAAAGTACTAACCTACTTAAAAAAAGTTTAGATTACTTTAACAACAAGGCTTATAGAGAGAATATAAAAACAAAAAACACTTATCTTATTTGAGGACTTTTTAATATAATGCAAAACTGCATTTATAATTCTTTACTTTTTTAGTCAAATTGCTAATTTTAAAGGCTTATTTCTTATAATGCAAGATTTCATCAAATAATGCATAACTGCATTAATGAAAATACTTTTTTAACTTTCTTACCACTGTAGACTGATTTACACCAAGTAATTCTGCAATTTCATAAGTAGTTTTGCCTTCTTTTTTTGCTAACTTAAGCAATTTTTTTTCAACTTCATCTACAGCCTGTTTTAGTGGCATTATATCATTAACTATAATATCTTCTAGATTATCTCCCTGACTAAACTGATTTAGATGTTCTTGTATCTCTTCTTTTGTGATAATACTGTTTTGTTCTGCAGTAACAATTAACCGTTCTAAAAGATTAATAATCTCTCTTACATTACCGGGCCAATTATAATTTAATAAGACTGATTTAATATCAGGGGTAAACTTAACCTCTTTATCATATTTTGTTGAAAAGACTTCAGTATAATAGTCAAATAAAGGTTTAATATCTCTAGGCCTCTCGGTTAAGGCAGGTACATATATTGGTATAACATTCAATCTATAAAAAAGATCTTCCCTAAATTTACCTTCATTCACCATTCTCTTTAAATCTCTGTTGGTTGCTGTTATTAATCTAAAATCAACATCAATCTGTTTTACTCCACCAATTCTTGTGACTTTATGTTCTTGGATAACCTGGAGAAGTTTTACCTGCATATTTAAAGGCATTTCTCCAATTTCATCTAAAAAAAGTGTCCCATTATTTGCCTCTTCTATTATACCTGGTTTTCCTTCTTTTCTAGCTCCACTAAAAGCACCGGTTTCATAACCAAATAGTTCAGATTCTAGCAGTCTTTCAGGTATTGCACCACAGTTTATTTTTATAAAGTCTTTACGTGATTTATTTAAATTATGAATATATCTTGCAATAACTTCTTTCCCTACTCCCGATGGACCGGTTATTAAAACTGTAGAATTTGTATCTGCAATTTTATCTGCAACTTTTAATATTCTTTTCATTGAATCTGACTTACATACAATATGTGACATATTATTATAATGGTTATTTTTATCATTAATTTTAATTATTAGATTATCATCTGAAGAATATTTATTATCAACAACCATATCAAGTTCTTTAATATCTCTAGCATTTACTATTACTCTAATTATTTCATTGTCTTCAGAAAAAACAGGTGTAGCTGTAGTTAAAAGCCTTTTGTTGTTTGTATTTTGTACAATAGTAATATCCCTTTTCTCTTTAAAGGCTAAAAATGCAGCTGAAGGATATATGATTTTGTTTTTTTCTAGATCTTTTATATCATAGTTTAACAAGTTTTCTTTCTTTAAATTAACCATTTTTAAATATGAAGAGTTTACTCTTTCTACATTTAGATTTTTATCAATAACTAAAATTCCATCATAAGAAGAATCTATTATACTATCTAATTCTAAATTCA
>JBNJDV010000033.1:0-16746 GCA_051745185.1 Bacillota bacterium | reverse complement strand
AAATCAAAGCTTCCCTTTGTATTGATTATCTTATACAACTCATTCTCGATGATCTGAGAAGCTTTACTACAAAAATATTCGTCAAACAAGAGATTAGATAGTTTCCAGTCCATTAAAGAAGTAGTTTTTCCTAATAGATCTCCATATCCAGCCTGAATCAATCTTTGGGGTGCATTTTTTAAAACTCCAATATCAGCTATTATAGCTTCTGGAGGTTTTGTATTATAGGTCTGCTTTACTCCTTGTGAAGTAATCGAAGATACTGAAGAAGCAAAACCATCCATAGAAGGTGCTGTAGCTATTACAGAGTAGGGCAAACCCTTCTTAAAAGCTGCATAGGCACTTAAGTCATTGATCGTTCCCGAACCACAGGCTAAAATATATTCATCTTTAGTTATTTCATTAAGTATCTTATTTAGGTTATCTGTATTGGGAACTACGTTTTTTTCTTTTATTTTGAGTACTTTAACATGATAACCTTCTTTTGCTAAAAATCTTTCAGTATTTATAGCAGCTGCTTGATAAGTGTTTTGATCACAGATCATTAAAATTTTTTTCTTTTCAGTTAATCTATTTAAAATCCCAGGTAATTTAAAAAGCGCATTATTTTCGATCAAAATCTCTTTAATCGATATTTGATGTTCCCTGCCACAACTGCATTTAAATCTGCTGTCAAGTAGTCTATCTATCATCATAGTTTCTCCTTTTTAAAGTTATATTAACCTTAGAATTATTCATATCTCTGCTTGATATTTTTTAATCTCTTCATTACATCATTTTCACCACGGCCGAAGTAGTCGTGTAATTTTTCATATTCACTGTAAAGGTCCTTATAGATTTCAGCGTTTTTTGGAATCGGATGGTATTCTTTGTCCATAAGATGAGCCATATTTTGGATTGCTTCATCGATACTATCATAACCACCGTTTTTACTACCAGCGGCAACTGCACCATGCATCGCTGCGCCAAGGGCAGGGGTCTGTTGAGAAGCGGCGATTTTAATCGGTTTGTTTGTAACATCAGCATAAATCTGCATTAAAGTTTCATTTTTTTGTACTAGACCACCACATGCGTAAAGTTCATCTATTTCTACACCACTTTCTTCAAACGTCCTTATTATCTTATTAGTTCCATAAGCAGTTGCTTCAATCAGGGCACGATATATTTCACCGGGTTTTGAATTAAGGTGTAAGCCTAATATCATACCGGTCAAATCTGCATCAACCAATACGGAACGATTGCCATTCCACCAATCTAAAGCTAATAGGCCGCTTTCTCCCGGCTTAAGTTCAGAAGCCTTTTCTTCTAGATAATCATAAACATTCATATTATTATCTACAGCTTCTTTTTTAAAGTAGGATGGTATCCCTTCACTTACATACCATTCAAATATATCGCCTACTGCAGACTGGCCGGCTTCATATCCATAGTACCCCGGAAGGATACCATCTTTTATAACACCGGTCATACCTGGTACAAACTTCTCTTTTTCATCTATTACCATATGACAAATTGATGTTCCCATCACCATAACCATCTTACCAGGTTCAGAAACCTTGACCGCTGGAACAGATACAAATGAATCAACATTGGCAACTGCAACAGCAACATTTGTACTTAAGTTCACCTTTTTGGCTATTTCTTCTTTTAAGTTTCCTGCCTTTTTACCGAGCTCATAGATATCTTTTGATAACTTTTCTTCGACCACATTTTCTAGTCTTGGGTCGAGAGCTTTAAAAAATTCTTTATCAGGATAACCGCTTTCTTTACTCCAAATCGCCTTATATCCAGTTGTTGAAATATTTCTTCTTTCTTGGCCAGTAAGTTTCATGATTACCCAGTCTGTTGCCTCCATAAAACGGTCTGAAGCTTCGTATATATCCGGTGCTTCATCAAGGGTCTGCCATATTTTAGGGAATAACCATTCGGAAGATATTTTCCCTCCATATCTTTTTAAAAATTCCTCTCCTCGTTGTTCTGCGACTTGATTCAACTTGTTAGCATAGGGTTGAGCAGCATGATGTTTCCAGAGTTTAACCCAGGCATTCGGCCTGTTTTTAAACTTCTCCTTATTACATAGAGGTTCACCCTTTTCATCAACAGGCAGCATAGTACAGGCTGTAAAATCAATCCCTAACCCGATTACATTTTCTGGTGATATACCTGCTTTTTTGATTACTTCAGGTATTGTAGTATATACCACCTCTAAGTAATCATTAGGATCCTGTAAAGCCCAGTCAGTACCTAGTTCTACCTTTTCTTTTTCTAAGGGAAGGTATTCATCAATTACACCATTGGGGTATTCCAGGACAGAAGTTGCAACTTCTTTACCATTATCAATATCTACCAATACTGCTCGTCCAGATTTTGTTCCAAAATCAATACCAATTGAATAATTTTTAACCAACATACACCCTCCTTGTTTTTAAGTATTGTTTCTTTTTAATTTTGCCCATAGTATGAATCCTTACCGTGTTTCCGAAGAAAATGCTTATCAAGTAGAGTAGAACTTATCGGCGGTCTTTCTTTATCAAGCTGCATTGTATGATATGCCATCTTGGCTACTTCTTCTAAAACCACTGAATTTTTTACAGCCTGATGAGAATCCTGTCCCCAAACAAAAGGACCATGATTATTAACCAGAACAGCTGGAATATCTTCAGGTTCGATATCTTTAAATGTTTCAACAATTACTGAACCCGTCTTTTTTTCATAGTTTTTTTCTATCTCAGTATCCTTCATCTTCCTTGTACAGGGAACTTTTCCATAAAAATGGTCCGCATGAGTTGTTCCATAACAGGGTATCCCCTTACCCGCCTGTGCCCAACTTGTTGCCCAAGGGGAATGAGTATGTACGATACCACCAATGTTGGGAAAATTTCTATATAGCACAAGATGAGTTTCAGTATCAGAAGACGGATTAAGTTCTCCTTCTACTACCTTGCCTGAAAGATCTACAACAACCATCTTCTCTCTAGTTAGTTCTTTATAGGGAACCCCGCTTGGTTTAATGACTACCAGACCTCTTTTTCTGTCAATTTCACTTACATTTCCCCAGGTAAAAGTAACTAGACCGTATTCGGGAAGCATTAAATTTGATTTGAGTACATTTTCCTTTATCTTTTTCAGCATCTTTTTCTACCCTCCTCTCTTTTTTATGTTAAATAATAAAATGGGGAAACCCTTTTGAATAATTTACATCTAGACAAGTTACCGATCTTTATACTCTTTATCAGCAGAACTTTTTAGCACCTGCTTCTGCTTTAGTTAAATAAAAATCTGCTTCTAGAGATGTTACCGCTTTGTATCCAGCTCTAACATTTTCAATTATTTTAAAAGCAGCATCTTTTTCTACTAAATTTACTGTACAGCCTCCAAAACCTGCCCCCGTCATTCTGGCTCCAATTACTCCAGATTCCTTACTTGCAAGTTTAACCAGAAGGTCAAGTTCTTTTGAGCTCACTTCATAATCTCTGCTTAAACTTATATGAGATCGATTCATTAATTCCCCCAGCTTTTTAAAATTATTATCCTTTAATGCCTCAACACTTTTTAGTACCCTATGATTTTCGCTAACCACATGTTTGGCCCTTTTATATAAAGTTTTATCCATTTCATTTTCATATTTCTTTATCTCAGAAAGATTTACACCCCTTAAACTTTCCACATTTTTATCTAACCTTTTGTTGTAAAATTCAACTGCAGCTTCACACTCTTCTCTTCTTTTATTGTATTCTGAATTAGTCAGTTCTCTGTCAACTTTAGAATCAATAATTAAAAATATATATTTTTCACTCTTAAAAGGAATTAACTCATATTCATTTGTCTTACAGTCAAGTAAAAGCAAGTGGCCCTTTCTGCCTAATCTGGAAACAAACTGATCCATAATTCCACATTTTACTCCGACGAAATCATTTTCTGCCCGCTGTGATAAAAAGGCTTGTTCTTTAGGGCTAATATTTAATTTATTTAAATCATCAAACATATAGGCTGTTCCCACTTCAAGTGCAGCAGAAGAACTTAATCCAGCTCCCTGTGGTATATTACCACCAAATACTATATCTGCTCCTTTTAGGTTTTTGCCAAGTTTTTTAATCTCTGAAACTACTCCTATTATGTAATTAGCCCACATTTTATCTTTATTAAACTTTATGTTGTTAATTGAAAAGGAGAATTCTTCATCATAATCTAGAGAATATACATTTATAATATTATCACTGCGTATTTGGGATGCAAAAGTAATTTTTTTATCAATAGCCATCGGTAGAACAAAACCATTATTGTAATCTGTGTGTTCACCAATAATATTAACACGCCCTGGTGCCTGATAAATTCCTTTTTTTAATCCAGTCTCTTTGTAATATTTGTTGAATTTATCCCATAATTTATCTGAATCCAAATTTACACCTCTTTTCACTTGAAAGTTATATTTAGCTCATATAGAAATTTATTGAATTGATCTTTACCAGCTGAATTATTTTTAAAAACACTTGCATCTTTTAATACTTCTAAAAACTTTTGTCCCACTTCCTGCTCTATAATTTCATCTGCCTGTTCAGGATCTAAACTACTACCATACTGTTCAACTAAATCTAAAATCCATTTTTGATGTTTATTCATCTTTTCAACTGAAAGAACTTTTTTGACCGTTTTTTTACCACTTAAGGTATCCTTAATTAATTTTAACTCATTTTTCAATCTACCGGGCAGTATTGCTCTACCCATTACTTCAATCAAACCAATATTTTCTTTTTTTATATGATGGAGATTTTTATGGGGATGAAAGATACCGGTCGGATGTTTTTCACTTTTCCGATTGTTTCTAAGTACTAAATCTATTTCATACCTTTCGTCTTTTTTGCGTAAAATTGGTGTAATTGTATTATGGCTGACCCTTTTACCATCTTTTATTGAAAAGGCTTCTATATCTGCACTTGAATCAGTATATTCTCTCCATCTATTTAAAATTAAAACCGATAACTTAATTAGACTTTTCCTGTTTTTGCTTTTTAACCTTAAAACTGACATTGGCCAGTGAACCCTTGAAATATTTACTTCTTTAAAATCAGGGTGATCATAATATTCTTCTTCTGCAGCTGCTTCCATAGGAAACCTGTGCCTGCCCCCCTGAAAATGATCATGGTTCAATATCGAACCGCCTACAAGAGGTAGGTCTGCATTAGAACCAATGAAGTAATGTGGGAAAAGATCAACAAAATCAAAAAGTGCTTTAAATGTATCTTTATTAATCTGCATAGCTCTGTGCTCTTTATTGAAAATAATAGAATGTTCATTATAATATACATATGGTGAGTATTGGAAAAACCATATTTCATCATTTAGTTTTAGTTCTATAACACGGTGATTTTGTCTGGCAGGATGGTTTAAATGCCCTGCAAAACCAATGTTCTCCAGACAAAGATAACATTTTGGATAACTGCTTTTAGGAATTTTTTTAGCTTTTTCAATTTCGGCCGGATCTTTTTCCGGCTTTGAAAGATTAATGGTAATTTCAATCTTGCCATAATCAGTATTACTGGTCCAATTTATATTTTTTTCAATTCTTGCTTTTCGTATATAATTACTAGCTTTTGCAAGTTCATAATATTGATTAGTTGCCTCTTTTATACTTTTATTGTCAGCAGTTTTCCAAAAAGTATTATTAACCTCTGATTGTCTGGGCATTAATTTACCCATTACTCTTACATCAAATAGATCTCTTTCAGTCACCGTATCATTAATTAATTTTTTTCCAACTGCATAATCAAGTATTTTTTTAAGCAGTGGTTCAAGCTTTTCCACTTTATATTTTTTATGGTTCTCTGGTGGTTCTTCAGTAATATTAAGTAAATCTCTAATTTCATTTCTGGCAACTATACGATCATAATTACTAATTAAATTTTTATCCTCTGCATAGTCCAGCAGCCTTTCTACAGTTTGACTGATATCAAATGAAGTCAATTTATATCCTCCTTAGTCTGTTTAGATACATTTCATAATTTCTAGCATATGAAGTATAACAAAAATTAATATTAAAATTGCCGTCCTCTTGAGAAAGCTTTGACAATCAGCTGATTTTTTTTACCTAAAATTACAGCAGTTGAAGAAAAAACCATATATTTAATATGGTTACAGAGCATTATTTTTTTTAAACTCATCTTTTAGCTTAAATTATTATTATAATAATTAATTATATTATTCTTATGTAAGATGAATGCTCACATCATTTTTTTAATTTTCAATATTTTTATCTAAAAGACTGCAGTTTCCGTCATCAACAACAAATCCAGAACTTAACAGTTTTTATCTCTTTTCTAAAAATTATCATATGCTGCAGCTGTAGTTAAATAATTATAGCAAGTCTCCACTTAACTTTATGGTAATACTGCCAGATATTCTCTCTCCCGGTTCAAGTTCTAATAAACCTGTGTCCTTAATACCTCTTGCTGCAAGATTAAAGCCATCATTAGCATTTGTCACCGGCTCAACTGCAAAAAGTTCAGTCCTCTCTTTGGGTCGGAAAAGAACAAGATGTTTAAAAATATCATCTACTTGAAAGGTTAACTTTAAATTTGAATCTAACCAGTGAAAAATAATATCTTTATCGGGATTTATCAAAAAACATCTATCCAAATATTTTGCAGTAAATATACCTGACTTTAATTTTTTATATTTGTTAATAAGCGGCTTCCAACCCTCATCTGGAATCTGCCCCTTTCCGGGATAATAACCTTCCAAGGGTAAATTTGCTTCAATTTTTTCTGTATCTGAGGTAATATAACGGTTCAAATACGGGTGAATTCCCATTCCGACAGGCATTTTTTCTGTGCCAGTATTTTTAACACATAAACTTATTTTAAGGCCTTTATTTAATAACTGGTAACTTACACCAGCCTGGAAAGGGAAAGGCCAACTTATATCTGACGATTCACTGCTGTCAAAACTCATTTCAATACTAGTCTCATCTGCTTTTATTATTTTAAATTTTTTATTAAAAACTTCTCCGTGAATTGCATTTTTATTATCTTCATTTTTGTTTAAAAAATATTTATGGCCATTATAATTCAATACCCCAGATTTAATCCTATTTGAATAGGGTATTAAATTAAAAGAACTTAATGAAAGGAAATCCTTATTTTTGAGATTTTCTTTAGAAGAAGGATAGAAAATATCATAATACTGCTTTTTGGTCCTTATTTTAAAAGAGTATACTGATGCACCTAGCTCTGGAATAACTTCTAAGCTAATATTTTTTTTATTTATTTCAATAATTTTTTCCATTATATTTCCTTCTTTCCCCTTTTTAATAATCTAAATGAAATAAGGTGAGCTTATCTAAAAATCATAGAGTTTTATAACTCTGATCTATATAATATATCTAACTAATTACTTGTATATAAAAAGTGATTTTCCTTCTAAAAACATAAAAATCCATGCTATGACAAGTATGCTTTCATTAGATATATTTTGTTTTATAACAAAAATTTCTGGTCTAAAATAACTGAAAGTGATGATATTTTATTAATATCTAAGTGATTATAATGGCGGACATGAACACCTAGCTAATTGATTTGTAATTCTATTTGTAAATTATATCCTTTACTCCATTTAAACTTTTATAACATTCTTTACATTTATTAGTAACCTTGATTTAATATTTTTAATCTTTTTAAGTATCTCCCAGCTAACTTTGGCTCACATCAGTAAATATATATTTATCAATAGTTTTATAGCAATAATATCCGGTGATTAAATCTATGATAAAGTTAGTAGTAGTCAAGGTTTATTTCTGTGATATTATCATAATATTGCGAATGATAAATCCAACTGTAAATTTAACTAAAAATCACCTCTTGTAATTCAAAGTTAAACATCTTTTGAAAAATATTTACATAATATGTTAATCTCGGTTTTATCAATTTTTAAAAATATTTGAAGGATTATACCGCACCATCTATAATTAATTATTTAATAGAACATATTTTAAATAAATAATTTTTAAAAACCACTCAAATAAAAGGAGGTTCTATATGCCAAGATGCTGGACCTGTGGAAGCTATGTGGAAAAACCAAGTTTTAGATGCCCGTCTTGTAAAACAATAAAGGATATAAATGAAGTAGAAAAAAATATTAACGAAATAAAGTTAGACCAAAAAGCAATGTATAGTAATCTCTCAGATAAACTTTCTAATCTTACTTATAAATTAGAAAATATTACTTCAGCGATACGATGGGGATTTTCCGAAATGAACTGGCAGTTACAAAAACAAAACGACGTATTGAAAAATATTGAACAAACTTTAAAATCTCCAGCTCAAACCAAAGCTTTAGAATTAAAAAAGATAGCTGAAGAATTGATGGATAAAAACTTGTTAGATAAAGCTGAGGAAAAATACCTAGAATCACTAGAAGAATATCCTCTAAATTACAATGCATATATCGGTTTGGCACATCTTTATTTAAAACAAAATAAATTTGAAAATGCAAAAAAATATTTTACTGATAGTATTCCTCATGCTCCAAAAAATAATACTCCTTCGACCAAACAAAATGCTGCCAAGTCATTGATGGATGGAAATATATTCATGAGCAAATATAATCTTTTTGCCTTATTAAGAAATAATGAAAGATTTAATTTAAGCACACCATATCAAATTATCTTATTATCTACTAATGAGTGGTCTAAAATCAAAAAGAATTGTTCATTAAAACAAAGCAGTAATCCTAACTTTTTAATTGGCACACTTAACCAACTACCAAAAGAATATATAACTTCAACATTTGAAAAAATCATATCAAATCATTTATCAAACAAATCCAATTTTTATGCAATCAATATTGATAATTACCTTGGTTACCCTGCTCCAAAAGATTACCGTAGTTATTCATATAGATATTTAGGACACATAGAATATTGTTTCAATAATATTGATAAGGCAGTTAACTATCTATCAAAAGCATGTGAACTTTCTCCTTCATACGGAGAAGCTCTCTATGATTATTCCTTCTATCTTTCATTAACAGAAAATAAAAAAGATAAAGCTATTCATTATCTTTACGATGCAGCATTTGAAAACCCTTTATATTTTAAATTAGCTCAAAAAGAAAAATCTTTTTCTAATAACAGTTTAAGCAAAATACATGAAAAAATAATCAATAATTACACTTCAACCTTTTTACCAAAGTTTAAAAGTGAAATAATTGATAAATTCAATGATAAGACTACAAATATCAAAAAAAATGAATTTGATAATACTATATTAGTTGATATTGAAAAGAAAATTGATAGATGCCGCGAACTACTAAAATCAGATGAAATTAAACTAATATTCAAATTTTCAGATCTTGCAACAGAAATTGATTATCTAATGGAATTTGTAATGCCAATTGCAATCAAAAAAATTAAAAGAAAAGAAAAAATAAATAAATTCATGAATAAATAAAACATCTTAGACCATAAATACAAAGGAGGGATAATCTCTATACATATATTATAATTTTTTTATAATTAATTACTATACGGAGGGATATTAAAATGAGCAAACAAGAAATTTTAGGAGAATTTCGTTGTACTGCTGAAAATCCAATGTCAGTTGTTTCAAATTATGTTTTAAAAGGTGACAGTTATGAAGTAATTTTTACTAATGATAAAATGCTGCTTTATCCTAAAAAAGCATCATTAAGTAGTAGATTATTTGGGGGTTTTAAACCATATAATCACTTGCAGGCAAGTAAACGCGAAAGATTAAAAAAACAAAAAAATTCAGCTGATAAAATTAAAGAAATAAAAGAGTCAAATCCTGATCTCATTGAAGTTCATTATTCAGAAATCATAGTTGTTGAACTTGATGTGCAGCCTAAAAAAACTATTGTTAAAATTTTTCTAGATGATGAAGATCTTGACACACCCGATATGGAATTAATTCTTCCATATAAACAAGAATATAAGGGTGAATTTAGAGAATTTTTCAAATCAGTAATGCCAAATAAAATATAATTAATCTAAAAAGCCCGGGCGAACTAAAAAATAATATGCTCGCCTGGGCTTTTTTATTTACTAGTATAGAAAAAACTTTTATCTTTGATTTAAATTATTAAATGTATCAAATATTTATCATCATCTGCTTTATCTTTATTATTATCTTAATCTGAACTTTCTGAATTACTTTCTAATAATTTTAATATCTCATCATGACCATTATCTTCTGCTAATTTTCGAGCCATATTTTCATCATGATGATCAGAATAAGGTTCTGCATCATTTTTTAATAATAACTCTGCAACTTCAACTGAATTATTTGCACTTGCATACATTAGAGCATTAAAAGCCTCTTCGTTTTTTTCATTTACATCTGCACCATTATCTATTAACAACTGAGCTATCTCAACAAAATTATTTGCACTTGCAATCATTAATGCAGTTATACCTTTACCATCATCAGCATTAACGTCTGCTCCATATTCTATTAACAATTCAACTATCTCAATATTTCCATTATTACTTGCATATAATATGGCAGCATTCCCATTACCATCTTTAGTGTTTGGATCTGTACCTTCTTCTAACAAAGATTGTACAATATTTACTTCGTTATTTTTTATAGCGTTTATTATATATTCTTCTCCACCGTATTCTTCATTTACCTGTATATCTAATTCTTCTTTTTTCTTGTTCATTGCTTCATCTATTAGCTTACCTGCCCACTCATTTATTATATTACTTTCGTTTCTTTCTTTATAATCTTTTAAAGTCATCTCTTTGACTTTTTGAATATCATCAGAATATTCTTCCTGCTGTTCTTCATCCATATCTTCATATTTTTGTATACTATTTTCTTTATATTCTTCATATTTTTTATTAATATTTTCATCCAGACCACCATTTTCAAATTGATTTTCAGCTTTTTTCTCATAATACTTATTTAACTTTTGAGTAATTGCTCGATTTTTCACAACTCTTTCTAATTGTTGATAAGTAAAATCAGTCTCATCAAATGATACAAGTCTTTCCATAATTTTTTCTTTTGGGTGGTTATCATCATCAAATTGTCCCAATGGGTATGTATCATCAATTTGAGAAGTTATTTTTGATTCTACATTTTTAAGAGTTTTATAAAAATCCTCTTCTGTAATTTCCAGATCTTTTTCTTTTAGTAACTCTCTTAAAGTAACTTCTTTAACAAAATCATTAAATATAGTATTTCTAACTTCATTCTCAGATGAATCACCATTATGTTCATCAATCCGATTATTATATTCTTCGATAGTTAATACATAATCATTAATTTTCATGACATAATCTTCAGCTGTAACAATAAAAGATGCAGAAATAATAATTAATAGAGTTATCAAAATAGTTAATCTTTTCTTCATAATATCTCTCCTCATTTATTAAAATCTATTTTGTTATGTTAAACAATCAAATTACTTAATATAAAAACCGATAACCTTTTTTCAAGTAACAGAGCATAATTACTTTCATTTATGCTCTGTTAGTTTCCCTTTTAATATTTCAATATTATCTTTGAAAACTCATCAGTTTCAACTAATATATATTTATTTTATTCATATTGAGCATCATTTAATCTCCAATAAGTGTCTGTCTCCTCTAATTCTTCATTTTCTTTAAAATAATCGTATGCTGTTTTACCTTCATATTCAATAGAACCGTCGGCTCCTGCATCCAACAAATAGTTAACTATCTTTTCATTACCCTTTTCTGCAGCAATCATTAGAGGTGTTTTAATGATATCATCAGTATAACTTAAACCATCGACCCCTGCATCATAATCTTCTATTAATAATTTAACAATCTCTAAGTTCTCATTAAATGCAGCCTGGTGTAAAGCCTTCATGCTGAACGTTCCCTCAACAGATCCTACTATATCTGGATCTTCACCTGCTCCTTCTTCCAATAAATATTCTACAAATTCAGGATCGTCGAAATATTCGATAGACCAAATTAATATTGTTTTTTCGAGTTTAGGCTGCCCGTGGAATCTATTTCTTACACTTCGAGAATCAAAAGTTGAATTAACATTAATGCCTTCATTTATTAATACTTTCATTACTTCTTTTAATCTTTTATCTGGTCTATAATTAAAGTGTCCATTATAAGCAACTAACGAAAGTAGATTAAGAGTCCTTTCGTCAGCATATCTATCATCAAATCCACCAATGGCTTGATTTAATTCTGAACTACTTGCTTTTTCTATATCTGCCCCTTCTTCTATTAATAGATCTATGACTTCAAGATTTCCATTATATAAAACAGCTAACTGTAATGGTGTTGCTTCCCAAATTCCTTCAGCATTCATTTCAGCGTTTTCATTTATTAATAGTTCAACCACTTCAGTATTATTATTTGTTGCAGCTAAATGAAGTGGGCGTTGATTATTTTCATCGGTGGCCTCAATTTTTGCTCCTGCCTTAATTAAACTTCCTACTACTTCAGGGCCATTATATTGTGCTGCTAAATGTAATGGGGTTTTTTCCCTTCCCTCTTTTTTTTCTAACCCCACTTCTGTATCAAGAAATGCTTTTAATACTTCTACATTATTATATTGAGCTGCATAATGCAGGGGTGTATATCCATGAGTATCCCTTGCATTAATATTTATACCCGCATCTATTAATTCTTTTATAACAGCTGAATTATTATTATAAATAGCTGCATGATGGAGTAATGTTCTTCCTTTGTCATTTCTTTTATTTAGATTAAGATCTTCTATTTGTTCCTGAAGTTCGGATTGATTTATAGTTTCAATTAATTTAAATTCTTCTAATGTTGAAGAATCTTCTTCATTAAATTCTTTGTTGATTACTTTGCCCATAGAATATGTATTACCTCTGTCTATACCAATATCATTATGTTTACCTACCAGTTCTCCTAAATTATCTCCTTTTCCTGTAACATTTCCCATGGCATAACTATTTTCAACAATTGAATTTAAATAACCAACTAGTCCTCCTGCAGTACCTTTTTCTTTTAAGTACATAAAAATATCTACATCGGCTGAACTACTTATTAAATGTCCGCTTCCACTCATACTTTGTAAACCTACTAAACCACCAACAAATCTTGAATTTTCGCCCTCAACGTTTAGTTTGCCTACTGAATGTGAATTAAACACCGAACCAGCATTTTCACCAACTAATCCACCAATGTAATCCACTTCATTAGTTGTAATTTCTATAGAAGTACTGCAATTTTTAATAATACCTGTATTAAATGCTGCCAGGCCACCTGCTGTATCATATTTTTCTCCATAAATCTTTCCTGATACATCAATGTTTTTAATAGTCCCTCCAAAATTACTATAAACTAATCCAGCACCTTTTTTTGCATTAACATTCTTTAAACTCAAATTTTTAATTTTAAAGTTCTTATCAACCGAACCAAATAAAGCATCTTTTAAATTTTTAATTGTTTTATTGTTACCATCATAAACACCATTAAAACCCAAATTATCAGAATCAACATATTCTCCAATAGGCTCCCATTCTTGATCATCATTAAAGTCTAGATCTGAAATTTGTTTGAAATAACTTCCCTCATAATCTCTTACATTATTTAGTTGTTCTATTGTCTCAATTAAATAAGGGTCTTCTTTAGTTCCTGAACCACCAGCAAAATCATCTTGAGCATAACTTAAACTACTAATCATAATTACCATCACAACAACTAAACTTAAATAATATAACTTCTTTTTCATGTTTACACCACCTTATAGAGTAATAAGTTTTACTTAGTTATATAAAGTTTGAGATTAATTCCCACCTTGAAAGTACAATACATATAGATAACCAGCCAAAACTCCAAGAAAGAAAGTAATAATTATGACTAAAAAACATTACCAGTCCATGGTGTTTCTATGTTAAATTTATATGTTTAGCTTTGATAAATTCAATCATTAAAATTATTAATAAAAATAATTAGAAATTTATAATTGAAAATTTGTAAGAAATAAATGCAAGACAACAACTCATTTATTCTTTCTGTCCTAAACTTGGTGAAGTTAATATCTTACACTATAATTAAAAACATAACTATAATTTAAGATACTGTAATAACTCCTTTAATCATTTTTTTCACAGAAAAATAGTGAATAATTAAAATTAGAACAGCATGTAAAAAAAAATTAAAATACAACTTTTAGGATATAATTGATTTCAAAACTAGATTTTTTGTCACATTTGCAAAATGTTGTATTTTCTCAAACTACTCTGATTAATAATTAATCACTTAAATATACAATTTAAATATAAATAGTTTATTTCCTGCTAAAAATTCATAAAAACATACTATAAAAGTACGCCTTTATAGTAAATATACTGGTCTATTTGAGAAGACTTAACCCCTACTCTAATAATCAGAAAGTATAATAATTATATTCTTCAATTTATTATAACCATATTAATTATTTAAAAAATTATCTACTTTAATCAGGAGGTTACAATTAGCCTTTTTCAAACTTTTAAAATATTTCTCTGCAAACATTTAGTTTTATTATTTACTCTATAATATTTAAATCTACAATATGTCTAATAACATCCTTAATAATTAAAAAATTCGTAAACTTAGCTCAACTACAATTAATGAGTGAATTATTATAGAACTTAGCAAAATCTTCAACCCATGCTATATTTAATCCAGTTGTTACATTGAACTTTTTTACGTGTCATGTTATAATTAGATACGTAAAGAGGTGATGTAAATGAAAAAGAAACTTACTTTAAGTATTAATGATGAGCTTATTGAATTTGCCCATAATTTTTCAAAAGAAACTCATCAATCTATCTCACATATAGTTGAAGAATATCTTATTGAATTAAAAAAGAATCAAGAACAGAGTTTTGAAGAACAAAAGCTACAAAAAAGAATAGAAAAACTTTATGGTGCTTTTGAAAATAATCCTATTCCTGATAAACAGGATTTAAGGAGAGCTTTTCATGAAAAAAATTACAATTGATTTAAATATTCTACTCGATTTTTTAAATAAACGTAATAAGCATAAACAAGCAGCCCAAATCATTGAATTGTGTAATGCAAATGAAATTCAGGGTTATTTATGTGCTCATGAGATTACTACTTTAGCTTATTTTTTAATGAAAAATTATAGTGATTCACAGAAAGTTAAGTTTGTATTAAATGAGTTCTTAGATATGTTTAAATTAATTCCAATTACTGAAACTATATTAAGAAGATCATTAAGTTCTAAAATAAATGATTTTGAAGATGCTGTTATAGATGTTAGTTCTTATGAAAATGAAATTGATTATATAATAACCAGAAATCTTGATGATTTCAAAAAAGGAAATGTAAAATCATTGAGTCCTGCTGAAGTTTTATCTATCTTGTCAAAAGATAAATAAGGGTTTTACCTAATATAAAATCTCATTCAGATTGGTTTTACTAGTAACTTTTAATTTTTATCATATTCTTTAACCACTTACTATTTGGATACAAAAATATATTAATCCTATAAATCAAAAACGATATGAAACTATATCAATATATTAGAAACTAATAATTCAACTTTTTTAACTAATAGATAATACTTTTTATCCAAATGTAATACTTGTCATACAATTAAAATACCATATAAATTTAAATTCCCCTCTTAGATAGAGGGGAACTTTTTGATTATTAGACCTAATTAATGATCTTATCTTATTTAATAACTTTCACTTAACTTTTATTTAGTAGGAAACCCACAGTAAAAAAACCTGCAGGTTTCTATTTGATTATTTATTCATAATTTTTATTAATTCAATACCATTATTATCAGAGTCAATGTTTTTACTATATAACTTGTCCTCTTCGTTATTCCAGTGTTCATGAACTCCTAAACTGGTTAAAGTTTCTCCGTCTTGTTCTGGATCATAGCTGACTCCAGAAGGAGGGTTATCAGCTTGAGCCCCTTCATGTAAGTAATTATCTGAATAAGGTAATAAGTCAGTTTCTGCTTTTAAAAAGTCCAATGCTACTGAATCAATAGCTATCGGATCCTGTGAAAGAAAAAGACTTGAAGACCAACCACCTTCAAAAGGTGTCATTTCCCATCTGTGTGGTTCAACGGACTGTTGGTTCATTCCTCCGTAAAGTGCATCAATGATATAAAGTAAAGTCTTTTGACCTAAATCTTTATGCCCTATTAAATTAACAAGGGGGTTAGGAGATCCCATTTCTTTCGATCTTGCACTTATACCACTATGCAAATGTCTTGGTGTCCAACTATTATATTCTCCACTGTAAATAGAACCAAAGTGGTTTTTTGCAGTTAAGGTAACCCCTGCAAGACTGTGTTTTTTTAAATTAGCTATATTAATTAAGTAATCTGCTTCGGTTACAGTTAGAGGTATTTTATCAGCTTCGTTATATTTTATTCCTTGATAATATACTGCTGAATTTTTATCTGCTTCTACTTTTTCTCTACCCTGTCCTCCTTTATTATCTACAAACTTAACATCAGGATATTTATCATAAATTAAATTATAAATCACATCGCCTAATGGACGTGAAGCATCGTATAAAACTATTTGTTCTGGAGAAACCTCAGCATTTTCGACTAAACTCTTTACTAAGGCAAGGACTACCTGGGGTGAAGTATTTATTTCATTACTTCTTTCATCATATCTACTGTGTGTATTTAAGTTTAACTTGACAACTATGGTCTCACCTTTTGAATATCCCCTGTTGATTGATCTAATATTTTTATTAAAATTAATAAAAAGCTTGTTCCA
>JBNJDV010000032.1:0-16752 GCA_051745185.1 Bacillota bacterium | reverse complement strand
GGCATTTAAGTTTGAAAACTACTGTAAAAAAGAAGGTATAGATACTAAGATGGTACCTGTACCTTCTAAGTTAAGTGATTCTTGTGGATATGCCTGTAGGATATTTAAAAATCAATTACAAGAGGTAAGAAGGTTATGTGAAGATAAAAATATAAAGTATGGTGAGATCTATAAGATAACTGAAGATAATATTCCAAAAAAACTTAAATATGAAGATAGTTAATATTTTTTTTAATTTTTAAAATACATGGATAAAAAGATATTTATTATGATTTAACATTAATTTGTTTTAAATTTTAAAAAACTCACTTCCTAATTAGTTAGACTTTTCTCTATTTTTAAAATAGTTGTAAATCCTTCCAAAGTTGAAGTTCCTTTCTTGTTTTAACCCTATATATCTGTTATAATTAACGAAAATAGTAAGGATATATAATATACATCTGTGGAGGTGTAATAACTCATGGATGATAAAGTAAGGAAACATATATTTATATCTGGTCGGGTTCAAGGTGTCGGTTTTAGAGCATTTACTAGACATAATGCCCAACAGCTCGGGGTTAATGGTTGGGTAAAAAATCTTTATGATGGTCGTGTTGAAGCAGTTTTAGAGGGAAATAAAAATGATGTGAATCAGCTTGAAAAGAAGTTAAAACAAGGACCTCGCTTTGCCAATGTAGATAAAATAAATATTGAAAATGAAAGTTATCAAGGAGATTTAAGTTCTTTTTCAATTCAATATTAAATAGGAGGTACTAATTTATGAACCGCGCTTTAATAGTTGTTGATGTACAAAATGACTTTTACCCTGGTGGTGCTTTAGCAGTTCCCGAGGCTGATGAAATAAATAATAAGATTAATAATCTGATGGCTTCAGGAAGATATAAAAAGATTATTGGAACTCAAGATTGGCATCTAAAAGCCCATAAAAGTTTTGCAAGTACTCATAATAGAAAACCTTTTAGTTCTTATGATAGTAATGGAATAAATACTGTTTTATGGCCGGACCACTGTGTACAAAACACAGAAGGTGCTGACTTTCATCCTGATATTAACACTGAACGCTTTAACTTAATTATTAGAAAAGGATACAACAAAAATGTGGACAGTTACTCTGCATTTAAGGAAAATGATGGAACAGATTTAGGTCTAGAAGCCTATTTAAAAGGACTTGATATAAATAAAGTTTGTATTGTTGGACTTGCATTAGATGTCTGTGTGAAGTATACTGCTGAAGATGCGGTTAAAAGAGGATTTGATACAACAGTTATACTATCAGGTTCTAAAGCAATCGAAGGTAATCAAGATAAATTACAAAAAATATTAAATAACATGGAAGATAAAGGAATAACTTTAAAAGAATAAAAACGAGGTGAGAAAAATGGCTCGTATTTATGGGAAAAATTTAATGTTAAGAGAGTATCAACAAGATGATTTAGATAATATTATGGATTGGATTAATGACCGTGAAATAGTATATTTTTTATCAGATCGATTCCTATATCCTCAATCAAGATCACAGGTTAAAGACTTTTTAGATATGACAATGAGTAGTGATTGGCATGGATTTGTGATCTCAGACCGAGAAACTGGAGATTATCTGGGACAGATTGACTTTGTAGAAGTAGATCATAAAAATAGATGTGCTGAAGTTGCCTTAGTTATCGGAGATATGAACGATACATCTAAAGGGATAGGTACTGAAGCTATGAAGTTAATGATGGACTTTGGTTTTAATAATTTAAATCTAAATAGAATTGAACTGTCCTGTTGGGACTATAATGAACGGGCAATTAATTTATATAAAAAGTTAGGGTTTACTAAAGAAGGCGAAAAAAGAAATAACAGATATTATGATGGTAAGTACCATAACGAAGTATTTTTTGGTATTCTAAGAGAGGAATGGAATAAAATAGATGACTCAGTATAATTTAATAGCAACTACCACCTTTGGAATGGAAGGGGTAGTTAAAGAAGAAGTAAAAAAGTTAGGGTTTAGTAATTTAGATGTTTCAAACGGAAAAGTGGAATTTAAAGGAAATGAAAAAGATATTTGTAAAACAAACTTATGGTTAAGATCTGCCGAACGTGTCCAGATTAAAGTAGGTGAGTTTGAAGCTACTGATTTTGACGAACTTTATGAAAAGACAAAAGACCTGCCCTGGGATTGGTTTCTACCCGAAAATGCGCACTTTCCTGTATCAGGTAAATCTGTTAAATCACAACTACATCATGTACCTACCTGTCAATCTATAACTAAAAAGGCTATCGTAGACAGTTTAAAAGAGAGATACAATACTTCATGGTTTGCTGAAGATGGGCCTACATATAAAATAGAGGTTGCATTATATAAAGATACAGCCACCTTAACCATTGACACAAGTGGATCAGGTCTGCATAAAAGAGGATACAGATCTTTAAGTTCAACTGCTCCTTTACAGGAAACTATTGCGGCAGGTATGATAAGTTTAAGTAAATGGAATTCAGACCGTATATTAATTGATCCATTTTCAGGTTCAGGTACAATTCCAATTGAAGCAGCACTTATGGCAAAAAACATTGCACCCGGATTAAATAGAAGCTTTGATTTTGAAAAATGGCCTTTAATAAATAACAGTGATATAAGAGAATGTAAAGAAGAGGCGAAAAGTAAGATAAAACAAGATATTGAACCAAGATTAATAGCTGGTTATGATATTGATGAAGACATGGTAAGTATGGGCAGATACCATGCTAAACATGCCGGTGTAGATGATTTAATCCATTTTCAACAGATGGACTTTAAAGACTTTTCAACAAACCGTAAGTATGGATATATTATTGCAAATCCTCCTTATGGAATGCGTATGTCTGATCAAAAAGAAATAGAAAAACTGTATAATATAATGGGTGAAAAACTATTATCTTTAGATACTTGGTCATATTATATACTAACCGCATATGAAGACTTTGAAAAAGTATTTGGAAAAGAAGCATCAAAACGCAGAAAGTTATATAATGGAGGAATAAAAGTAGACTATTATCAATATTACGGTCCTTGGCCGCCGAGAGACTATTAATCAAAGGAGTTTTTTATTAATGAAGAAAATTCTACCATATATATCTGGACTACTTTTTAGTACTATATTTGGATTTTCATTTATGTTTACAAAAGAGGCATTAGAAATTATAGGGCCCTTTCAACTTATGGGATATAGGTTCTTAGTAGCCGCCCTTTTAGTTAACATATTATGGCTTTTGGGAGTATTTAAAATTAATGTGAAGTTAAAAAAGGTTAAGTACTTATTTATCATCGCTTTGGCTCAACCAATTTTATACTTCATATTTGAAACAACAGGAATGAACTATACTACATCATCTGAGGCTGGACTGTTAATTTCATTAATTCCGGTAGTTGTTACTATTTTAGCGATCTTTTTCTTAAATGAAATACCTGGTAAAAAACAAAGCATTTATATAATATTATCAGTTACAGGTGTTATATTTATAACCATCATGAAAAGCAGTACTGAAATAAGTGGTAACTTTTTAGGTATGGCTTTAATCGGTGGTGCAGTTATTATGGCCGGTATCTATAATATCATGTCACGTAAGATGTCAGTTGATTTTAAACCAGAAGTAATTACATATTTCATGATGACTATTGCAGCTGTTGTTTTTAATATAATACTCTTGTCATCAAAATCAACAACTTTATCGAACTACATAGTTCCCTTAACAAATATGAAGGTATTAATTCCAGTAATCTATTTAGGAGTATTATCTTCAGTATTAGCTTTCTTTTTTGTTAACTATACATTATCTAAACTGCCAGCTTCACAGTCAGCAGTATTTGCCAACTTTACAACAGTTGTTTCGATACTTGCTGGAGTTTTTATCAGAAATGAACCGTTTTACTGGTTCCAAATTGTCGGTGCAGTTATGATAATTATTGGTGTCTGGGGAACAAACTACTATGGAAAGATCAAACAACAAGAAACCGAATTAAAAGGGTGAGGTGAACACATTGACTAAAAAAAGAGTGATTGTAAGTGGAGCATTGGGAAGAATGGGTAAAACAATCTGTAAGATGGTGATTAATGAAGACAACTTTGAACTAGTCGGTGCAGTAGATGTAGTCAGTAAAGGAAAAGATTTATTTAAGTTTTTAAATATAAATACAAAAAAAGAACTATATATAAATGATGACCTTGTCGAAGAGATCAATCATAAAGATGCTGATGTAGTAATAGACTTTACTAATCCAGAAGTGGTAATGGATAACATTAAAGATGTTCTTCAAACAAAAACAAATATGGTTGTTGGAACAACTGGATTCAAACAAGATGACCTTGAAAAAGTAAAAAAATGGGCTGATGAATATGATACTTCAATAATGATTGCCCCTAATTTTGCTTTAGGAGCAGTTATGATGATGGAGTTTTCTAAAAAGGCAGCTAAATTTTTCAATCAAGCAGAAATCATTGAACTACACCATGATGGAAAGATGGATGCCCCATCAGGTACAGCTGTAAAAACTGCAGAAATGATTTCAGCCAATAGAACAAAAGATGAAAGTAAAACAAACCGTAAGTTTATTGAAAACCTTGCAGGTGCAAGAGGTGCTGAATTTGACGATATTCATATTCACAGTGTCAGATTACAGGGGCTAGTAGCTCACCAGGAAGTTATTTTTGGTGGAAAAGGGCAGACCTTAAAGATCAGACATGACTCAATTAACAGAGAATCCTTTATGCCTGGTATCAAGTTGGCTGTAAACAAGATCGATGAATATGATGGTTTAGTTTACGGTTTAGATGAAATTATGGACATTTAAAAAAGGGGGCATCTAACATGAAAGAATATAATATTGCTGTTGTGGGAGCAACAGGTGCTGTCGGTACTGAAATGCTCAAAGTTTTAGAAGAATTGGACTTACCGATTAAAAATCTTAAAGTTATTGCTTCACCTCGTTCAGCGGGAAAGAAAATTAACTTTAAAGATAAAGAGTATGTAATTGAAAGTGTTCAAAAAGGTGCTTTTGAAGATATAGATATAGCTTTATTTAGTATTGGTAGTGAAAATTCAAAAAAGTTTGCACCCCAGGCTGTTTATGAAGGTGCTTTAGTAATTGATAACAGCAATGCCTACAGAATGGATGATGAAGTACCTTTAGTAGTACCTGAAATAAATGCAGAAGCAGCAAAAGAACACAGTGGTATTATTGCTAATCCCAACTGTTCTACAATACAGATGGTTATTGCTTTAAATCCATTAAAAAAGAAGTTTAAGATAAATAAAGTATTAGTTAGCACTTATCAAGCTGTTTCAGGTACAGGGCTTAAAGCAATTGAGGAACTTAAAGAACAGTCTAAAACTTATCTAGAAGGTAAAGATATCAATCCAAAAATCTATCCTCATCAGATTGCATTTAACGCAATCCCATTAATTGACAAAGTAAATGATAATGGATATAGTGAGGAAGAATTAAAACTAAATCGTGAAACAAGAAAGATTTTTGATGACCAAAAAATCAATGTAACAGCAACAGCTGTAAGAATTCCAGTAGTATATGGACACAGTGAAAGTGTACATGTTGAATTAGATAGTAAAGTTAATTTAGAAGAAATTGAATATCTATTATCAAGTGATGAAAATATTAAACTTATTGATAAACCTGAAGATGATCAGTACCCTACTCCAATTATGTCTGAAAAAGATGACAAAATACTAGTAGGTAGATTAAGAAAAGATCTTCATAATGAGAATGCACTTGAAATGTGGGTTGTTGGTAACAATATTAGAAAAGGTGCTGCATTAAATGCTGTTCAGATTGCAGACCATATGATTAAAAGTAATTTAATATAATGGAGGAAAACAATGTCTACAGTCGTTTTAAAGTTCGGTGGTACATCATTAAAAGATAAAAAAAGTAGAAATGCTGCCGTAGATAGAATCAAAGATAAGTTAAGTCAGGGTAAAAAACCCGTCATAGTTGTATCAGCAATCGGCCGTAAGGGTTCACCTTATGCAACTGATACCTTAATTGAATTAGCTAAAAAGGTGAATAATGATTTTGATAATCGAGAAAAAGACTTAATTATGTCTTGTGGAGAAGTTATTTCATCTGTAATTATGGTCCAAAATTTAAAAGATAAAGGGATTAATGCTCGAGCCCTTACCGGTGCACAGGCCGGTATTTTAACTGATGAAACATACTGTAATTCTAAAGTTTTAAATGTTAATCCCGAAAAAATCATTGATTTAATAAATAATGATATTGTACCAGTAATTGCAGGTTTTCAGGGAATAAGTGAAAATGGTGAAATAACAACTTTAGGTCGAGGTGGTTCTGATACAACTGCTTCAATAATTGCAGCCAGTATATCTGCAGAGATGATAGAAATTTATACAGATGTTGATGGACTTTTAACTGGAGATCCAAAGTATGTCAGAAATGCAAAGTTTCTTAAAAAAGCAAACTATACTGAAGCATGTGAATTAGCTTATCAAGGGGCAAAGGTAATTCATCCTGCTGCAGCTGAAATAGCAATGAAAAATGAAATTCCGATCAAAATTAAATCTACATTCAATAATAACAGTGGTACTGAGATTGATAAAAAAGGTGACCAAGCAAAACTTACACCAATTACTGGACTGGCAAGCCGTGAAGATATTTTCTATGTTGAAATATCTGCACATCACAAGATTAATTATGACAACGGCCTTTATGTTTTTCAGCTTTTAGCTGATCAAAATATAAGTGTTGACTTTATCAATATCAGAGAATCGGTCATTTCATTTGTGATCAATAATGAAAAAAGAGAGCTTACTGAACAGATCTTAAAAGAATATAAGTTTGATTTTGATATCAATCAAAATTATGTTAAAATTTCTGTAGTGGGTGGAGGAATGACAGGACAGCCCGGAATAATGGCTAAGATTGTTAATGCCTTACATGAATCTGGTATTAGGATATATCAGACTACTGACTCTCATACAGTAATATCTTGTTTAATTAAACAAAAGGATAAAATAAAGGCTCTGAACGCCCTTCATGATGCCTTTAATTTAAATACAATTGGAGGTTAAAAACATGTACAAAAGCTTTGGAAATTTATTAACAGCAATGGTTACACCCTTTGACAAAAATCTGAAAGTAGATTTTGATAAGGTAAGAAAGTTAGCGAGAAATTTAGTTGATGAAGGAAATGATGGTCTGGTTGTTTTAGGTACAACTGGAGAAGTTCCAACCCTTAACCACAAAGAAAAGTTAGAAATCTTAAGAACCGTTGTAGATGAAGTTGGAGATGAAGTAAATGTCGTAGCTGGTACCGGTTCTTATTCAACAGAAGCTAGTATCAAGTTATCAAAAGAAGCAAAAGAAATTGGTGTAGATGGTGTTATGATTGTAGTTCCTTACTATAATAAACCACCACAGTATGCATTATATAATCACTTCAAGGAGATAGCAGAAAGTATCGATTTGCCAATATTGATGTATAATGTACCCTCAAGAACTTCACGTAATATGGAAGCTGAAACAATTAAAAAGTTAGCTGAGATTGATAATATTATTGCAATCAAAGAAGCTAGTGGAGACTTAGGCCAGGTTGCTGAAATAAGTCTGATTGAAAAAGAGGATTTCTATATTTACAGTGGAGACGACATGCTTACACTACCTATTATGTCTTTAGGTGGAGAAGGTGTAGTAAGTGTAGCTGGACATGTTGCAGCAAGTAAAATAAAAGAAATGATTACCTCATTTAAATCAGGTAATCCCAAAAAAGCAAGAGAACTTAATAAGGAGTTAATACCTGTATATAATGCAATGTTTATTGATACAAATCCGATTCCGGTTAAAGAAGCATTAAACTTATCTGGTTTTGATGCAGGTATCCCAAGACCACCGTTATACAGATTAAGAAAAGAAAAAAAAGAAATATTAGCCAAAGTACTTAAAGAAGCTGGATTAATCAAATAATAATGTATTAAATATATAACTAATACTGAAAATAATAACAGCTTACAATATACGGTACAAATATACAAACCTTGGAGGTGACGAGTTTGGCTAAAGATACAAATTCCGATATTACAATTACACCACTTGGTGGAGTTGGAGAGATCGGTAAGAATATGATGTTATTTGAAATGGATGATGAAATGATAATCATTGACTCAGGAGTTAAGTTTCCTGAAGATGATTTGTTAGGTATAGATTTAGTAATACCTGATTTTACGTACGTAATGGAAAATAAGGATAAGATTAAGGGGATTGTTTTAACACATGGCCACTTAGACCATATTGGAGCACTACCTTACTTATTAAAAGAACTTGATGTCCCGGTTTATGGAACAAAATTAACTCTGGGATTATTACAAGGGAACTTAAAAGAACACAACTTAAAAGGAAAAAGAAAATTAAAGGTTGTTACACCAGGTAAATCTTATCAGGTAGGTTCAAGGAAGATTGATTTTATAAGAATGAATCACAGTATTGCAGATACATGTGCACTTGCGATTCATACTCCTGAAGGACCTATTGTTTATGCTAGTGACTTTAAATTTGATCAAACTCCTATTGATGGAGAAGTGGCAGATTTTCATAAACTAGCAGAACTGGGAGATTCAAAACCAGGGGTATTAGCTCTTTTCTCTGACAGTACAAATGCTGAAAGAAAGGGTTATACTTTATCTGAAAAGGTTGTTGGTGGAACAATTGATGAAATATTTAGAGAAACTAGAGATAGAATTGTTGTAGCAACTTTTGCTTCTAATATACACAGGGTACAACAGATTGCAGATGCTGCAATGAAATTTAATAGAAAGATTGCTTTTACAGGAAGAAGTATGATTGAAAATGTTAAAACAGCCCGAGAATTAGGTTATCTGACTATTCCGGAAGATGTAATATTAGATATTAGAGATATCAGTAACTTAACCAATGATAAGGTTGTTTTACTCACAACTGGTAGCCAGGGAGAACCTATGGCTGCCTTAACCAGAATGGCAAGAGGAGATCACTACCATATCAATATCAGAAATGGTGATACTGTAATTATCTCAGCAAATGCTATTCCTGGTAATGAAAAGTTTGTTGGACAAACTATTAATCAGCTCTTTAAAAGAGGAGCAAATGTAATATATGAAGATGTTTCTGGTGTACATGTTTCAGGACATGCCAGCCAGGAAGAATTAAAACTTATGTTAAACTTGGTTAAACCAAAATACTTTGTTCCAACACACGGGGAATACAGACATCTACACAAACATGCTGAATTGGCTGAAAAAGTAGGTATACCAAAAGATAATATCTATATTTCAGAAATTGGTGATGTGATTAAATTTGGCCCTGAAAAGGTTGAAAAACTGAGAAATATAACTGCTGGTGATGTTCTAGTAGATGGGCTTGGAGTAGGAGATGTAGGCAATATAGTTCTAAGAGATAGAAAAATGTTATCTGAACATGGAATTTTAATCGTTGTAGTAACAATTGATAAAAACGGTAAAATTCAGGCAGGACCAGATATTATAACACGAGGTTTTGTCTATATCCGAGAATCTGAAAAGTTAATCTCAGATGCACAAGAAAGAGTTAAACAAGCTCTTCAAGAATGTGAAGAAAATAATATTACTGAATGGTCAAAGTTAAAGTCAACAATTAAAGATTCATTAAATAACTATATATACAGCCGTATTCACAGAAAACCCATGATAATGCCAATAATTATGGAAATATAATATAAAATAAACTAACAGAGGGATGGGTGTACTTTATGCTCATCCCTTTAAATTACACATATATCGGAGGAAGTAAAATGGAAATAATAAAAATCATAGTTTTAGGATTTATTCAAGGTTTAACCGAATTTCTTCCTATAAGCAGTTCAGGTCATTTAGTTATTATGCAGAAGATTTTTGGTATTAAAGAAAATCAGTTATTAATCTCAGTTTTATTACACTTTGGAACATTAATACCAGTTTTAATAATATTTTGGCAGGATATTAAAGAAATACTTTCTTTCAAAAAAGAAAAAAGACATTTTATATTCTTAATAATTGTGGCTTCCATACCCACAGCATTAATGGGAATATTTTTTGAAGACTTCTTTGAAAAGCTATTTGCTTCTACAGTTAGTACTGCAGTAATGTTAATTGTTACCGGTTTTATTTTACTTGTTGGAGATCGGTTTGCAGATTATGATAAAGAAATTACTAACTTCAAATGGTTAAATGCAGTCTTAGTAGGTATTGCTCAAGGAATGGCAATTATACCTGGAATATCGCGTTCAGGAAGTACAATAACAGCTTCTCTAATTCAAGGATTAAAAAAAGAAGATGCAGCTAAATTTTCATTTATCCTTTCAATACCGGTTATTGGAGGAGCAGGACTATTAAAAATTAATGATGCTTTCAGTCAAGGAGTAAGTAATTTTAATATCTTAGCTATTGTTTTAGGAATGATTACTGCAGTTATTTCAGGCTATGCAGCCATTAAATACTTTATATACATATTAAAGAGTAAAAAACTGATCTATTTTTCTTATTACCTCTGGATAATAGGTGCTATCATATTATTATATGAAGGAATATTTTAAATTTTATTGAATATATATAGTTGAGGTGAAGGTTTTGTCAAAGCAAAAAAATACTGAACTAACTAAAATAGAAAAAAGAAAAAATGAGATACTTGGTATTATGATTACAGCATTTAGTATATTCTTTTTTCTCTCAATATACTTAGGATACCGAAGCTTGCTGGGTGATAAAATAATTGACATATTTAGATTTGTAATTGGACATGGAGTATATATACTACCTTTCATGCTTTTTTTGTGGGGGATATTCCTGATCCGTAATAAGACATTTAAATTAAATTTAAAAATATTTGGTTTTATATTGTTATATTTAACAATTATTACCTTTTTACATCTTATTAATCACTCCACACTTTTAAACAACTATATCTTTTTAAGAGGTGGAGGAGGAGTAGTTGGTGGTTCGATAAGCTGGCTTCTTTTAAAGGGTTTAGGAAGGATCGGCTCATATATTATCCTTTCAGCGTTAGGACTGATAGGATTTTTATTATGGACCGATATATTACTACATTCATTTTTCAGTAAACTCAAGCAAAGTATTAGTGATAAATTACATAATATCAAAAATACTATAGGAAATATGTATGATAATCTGTTTAGTGAGACTAATGAAAAAAAAGCAAAAGAAAAATATGCAAACAAAACAACCAGTCAAAATTATAATATTCAAAAAAGTAAAAAAGATAAAAGAACTAAAACTAAAAAAAGAGAGAAGAAAACTAAAAAACAAAAGACAAAAGAAGAAACTTCCAAAGAAGGCTTACAGGAGTTTGAAATAAAAGATAAAAAATCGAAGGGAAGTAATACAAAGTCTTTAGATGGCTTTAGGTTACCAACTTTAGATCTTTTAAATCATTCTGATAATAACAAGATAACTTTAGAAAACAAAGGTGAACTTCTAGAAGAAACACTTGCTAGTTTCGGTGTGAAAGCAGAAGTAAAAGAAGTAAGTCATGGTCCAACCATTACTAGATACGAAATTCAACCTGCAACAGGTGTTAAAGTAAGTAAAATTGTTAATTTAGCTGATGATATATCACTGGCCTTAGCTGCTCCGGATGTTAGAATTGAAGCACCTATTCCAGGTAAATCTGCTGTAGGAATAGAGGTTCCCCATCAAAATAATCTTTTAGTCAGGTTGGGAGATATCTTAACTACTGACAAATTTCAATCTGCAGAAAGTAAGTTAACACTTGCTTTAGGTAGAGGAATTGAAGGAGATCCCATAGTAACTGACTTAGCTAAAATGCCTCATTTGTTAATAGCAGGTGCTACCGGATCTGGTAAAAGTGTTTGTATGGGTAGTATTATAACAAGTCTTTTATATAAAGCTTCTCCTAAAGAAGTTAAACTTATCTTAATAGATCCAAAGAAAGTTGAGTTAATTAATTTCGAGGGTTTACCTCATCTCTTTTCACCTGTTGTTACTAATCCCCAAAAAGCTTCAAACGTTTTAAAGTTTGTAGTTCAAGAAATGGATAAAAGATATGAACTATTTTCTGAAACTAGAACAAACAGTATTGAAACATACAATTCCAAGGTGGAAAAAGAAGAGGATAAATTACCATATATAGTTGTTATAATTGACGAGTTATCAGATTTAATGATGGTCGCTGCTAATGAGGTTGAAGATAATATCTGTAGATTGGCTCAGATGTCTAGAGCAGCAGGTATACACCTTGTAGTGGCCACACAGAGACCATCTGTAGATGTTATAACCGGTTTAATTAAGGCAAATATACCGAGCAGAATATCTTTTGCCGTATCTTCACAGACTGATTCTAGAACAATATTAGATATGGGGGGTGCAGAAAAATTACTAGGTAATGGAGATATGCTCTTTTATCCAGTAGATTACAAAAAGCCTGTGAGGATTCAAGGAGCACTTATTACTAATGATGAAATTATTGAAGTTGTAGACTTTTTAAAAGATCAAAAAGAAAAAGAAGATAACTTTGAAGTAAATTTAGATGAATTAAGTGAAGTAGAAATCAATAAACTATCTGAAGAAAAAGACGATCTTTACGAAGATGCAGTAAAATTAGTAGTACAGTATAGAGCTTCCATATCTATGCTGCAGAGAAGGCTGCACATTGGTCATTCCAGGGCAGCAAGATTAATAGATATGATGGAAGAAGAGGGTATTGTTGGGCCTTATGCAGGTTCTAAACCTCGAAAAGTTTTAATTGATGAAGAAGATTTAGAGGAATATTTTAATAATAATAATAATTAATAATTTGATAAGGAGGATCGACAACTAATGGCAGCTAGTAATAATCTGGCAATTGAGATGAAGGGAATTACAAAGAAATTCCCGGGCGTTCTCGCAAATGATAATGTAGATTTTGAGCTGAAAAAAGGTGAAATTCATGCCTTATTAGGTGAGAACGGTGCAGGAAAAACAACATTGATGAACTGCTTATATGGATTTCTTGAAGCAGATGAAGGAGATATTTTCATCGATGGTAAAAAGGTAGATATTACAAATCCAAATGTTGCAATAAAACATGGAGTCGGTATGGTTCATCAGCACTTTATGTTAGTTCCTCCCTTTACAGTAACAGAAAATATTGTACTGGGAATGGAACCAACTAAAAATGGTATGATTGATTATAATATAGCTAATAAAAAAGTTGAAGAAATATCTAAACAGTATGGTTTAAATGTTGACCCTAAAGCAAAAGTTCAAGATATTTCTGTTGGAATGCAGCAGAGAGTCGAGATTTTAAAAACTCTTTATAGAGGGGCAGATATATTAATATTAGATGAGCCTACAGCTGTTTTAACTCCACAGGAAGTTGAAGAACTAGTTAATATTATGGAAAGTTTAACAGATGAAGGTAAATCAATTATATTTATTACTCATAAATTAAAAGAGGTAAAAGCTATTGCTGACCGTGTTACAGTTATTAGAAGTGGTAAAGTTATCGATACAATTGATACTGACTCTGCCACTACAAATGAACTTGCTAACATGATGGTTGGTAGAGAAGTTATCCTTGAAGTTGAGAAAGAGAAAGCTAATCCTGGTGATATAGTATTAGAAGTAGAAGATTTATATGCTAAAAACAATAGAGACCTAATGGCCTTAAATGGAACAACTTTTTCTGTTAAAGAAGGTGAAATATTAGGTATTGCTGGGGTAGATGGTAATGGTCAAACTGAATTATCTGAAGTACTTACAGGACTTAGAAAAAAAGAAAAAGGTACAATAAGGTTTAAAGGCCGCGAAATAAAGTCACCTCAAACAAAGAGACTTTTTGAAGAAGGTATTTCACATATTCCTGAAGATAGACAAAGACGTGGTCTAATTATGGACTTTAAGCTCTATGAAAATTTAATACTGGGTAGACACCATAAAAAGCCCTATGTTAAAGGCTGGAGTCTGGATAACAAAAAAATTAAAGAAGAAGCTAGACGTTTAATAAAAGAATTTGATGTTAGAACCCCTTCAGAAAACGTTGAAGCAAAATCACTTTCAGGTGGTAACCAACAGAAATTGATCGTAGCCCGTGAGTTTGATAGACAACCTGACCTTTTGGTTGCTGCACAACCCACAAGAGGTATTGACGTTGGTGCCATAGAATACATTCATAATAAATTAGTAGAACAAAGGGATAACGGAAAAGCTATTTTACTTATTTCGCTTGAGTTAGATGAAATACTGGCCTTAAGTGATAGAATAGCAGTTATTTATGAAGGTAAAATAGTTGATATCTTGGATAGAGAAGAAGCAACTGAAGAAAAACTCGGCCTGATGATGGCCGGTGCTGAAAGTGAAGAACTGGAAGGAGGAAATGAAGTTGGTTGATAAAAATATATCAGAACAGAGAGCAAAGTACTTTCAGTCTCAAAACTTGATGGACTATTTAGTTCCTATTATTTCAGTACTCGCTGGATTAATAGTCGGAGCTATATTTATGTTAATAATTGGATCAGATCCTATTGAAGCATATAAAGTGTTATGGTCAGCTTCATTTGGTTCAATGCGCGGTTTTGGTGAAATGCTTGTAAATACTATACCATTAATTTTTACAGGTATGGCTGTTGCTTTTGCATTTAGAGTTGGACTTTTTAATATTGGTGGTGATGGACAGTTTCTAGTTTCCTATCTGGCAGCTGCCTATATTGGATTTGCTTTTCAACTTCCAATGATCATTCACTTACCATTAGCACTATTAGCCGGTGTTTTAGCCGGTGGTGTCTGGGGTGGATTTGCAGGATATCTAAAAGCTAAGTTAGGCATACATGAGGTTATTACAACGATAATGATGAACTATATTGCGTTATACTTAGTAGGTTATTTAGCATCTGGGCCTTTAAAAGCACCTGGAGGACTACCAGCAACACCAAAAATTTTTGATTCAGCTAAATTACCTAGATTTATACCTGGAATGAGAATACACTACGGTATATTTATTGCTTTAGTTGTTGCTTTTATAATTTATTACATTCTTTGGAAAACAAGTTTTGGATATGAGATTAGAGCAACAGGTCAAAATCCAGATGCTGCTGAATTTGGTGGAATTAATGTAGCAAGAAACATGTTATTAGCTATGTTTATCAGTGGAGCTTTAGCTGGATTAGCTGGTACTACTCAAGCCTTAGGATTAGAATACAGAGCTTATCAACCCTTCGGGTTTATTGGACACGGGTTTACGGGAATTGCTGTAGCCCTTGTAGGTAAAAACCATCCATTTGGTGTTGTCTTAGGTGCACTGCTCTTTGGTATTTTATCCAGAGGAGCTATGATGATGCAGAGTATGGTTGGAGTACCAAAAGAGGTTGTAGAAATAATCCAGGCAATTATCATTATGTTTGTTGCTTCTGAATATATCTTTAAGTATATATCTAGAAAAATGAGAGAAAGAAAAGGGGGTTTAGTAGATGCTAACTAATTTAGCCGCTTTACTAAGTACTACATTAAGAATGGCAACTCCCTTGATTTTAGCTGCACTGGGAGGTATGTTCTCTGAACGTTCCGGTGTAATCAATATTGCCCTTGAAGGTATTATGTTAATCGGAGCATTTACCGCAATGGCTGGGTCATACTTTTTCGGTAATCCCTGGATAGGTGTTTTAGGTGCAGTTATTGTCGGTGTTATTATATCACTTGCCCATGCTGTAGTTTCTATTTCATTTAGAGCTAATCAAGTTGTAAGTGGTACTGCAATAAATATCTTTGCTGCTGGTATTACTGGGTTTTTATTAAGACTAGTATTTGGTGATGCAGGTCAATCACCCAGTGTTCAAGATGTTGGAACCTGGACAATAGCATATATTCATAGAATACCAATATTGGGAAGAGTAATTGGTACACAAATACCATTTGTATATATTGCATTAATACTTGTACCAGTTTCTTACTGGATATTATTTAAAACACCTTTTGGACTAAGAATTAGATCTGTCGGTGAACATCCAGCTGCTGCAGATAGTGTTGGTATTAATGTTAAATTAATGAGATATATCGCAGTTATGATGAGTGGATTTTTAGGCGGTTTAGCTGGTGCAAGTCTATCAGTTGGACTATTAGACCTATTTGTTAAAAACATGTCTTCTGGCCGTGGTTTTATCGCTCTAGCAGCAATGATCTTCGGTAAGTGGACACCACAAGGTGCATTACTTGCTGCATTATTATTTGGTTTTGCAGATGCACTACAAATGTTAGCTCAAACCTTAGGCTTAACATTTGTACCAAGACAGTTTCTATTAATGGCTCCCTATATTTTAACTATATTAGCTTTAGCTGGTGTAATCGGTCGTTCTACACCACCTGCTGCTGATGGAGAGCCATATATTAAAGAAGAAGTATAAATGGTTTTAAAGGGGCTTTTTAAAGCCCCTAATCCTATATCTATAAAAAAGGGGGCATATCCGTAGATGAGTGTAGGATCTAGATTAAAAAAAGCAAGAAAGTCTCTCAATTTAAGTATAGAAGATATTCGTGATAAGTCTAAGATAAAAAAGAATTATCTTCAAGCAATTGAAAATGATGACTTTGATAGACTACCGGGGGAAGTGTATACAAAAGTATATATACGCGGGTATGCTAAAATTGTTGGACTTGACCCTCAAGAAATTTTAGCTGAATATGTAAATGAAAAGAAAAATAAAAGTAATGAAAAAATTGAAAGTAATAATAAAAAAGTTAAAAAGGATAATAATAAAAATG
>JBNJDV010000031.1:0-17086 GCA_051745185.1 Bacillota bacterium | reverse complement strand
GGTCAAACTACCATCATCATCAGTAAAATGAACTTGTGTGGGAGGGTGGAAAAAGTGTTGTTTAAACGGTTTATATGCATTATATGGAGATAAAAAGCCAGCAAAAATAACTAATAAATATAAAATAATAACAACTGTTCCACCGATCATAGCCATTTTATGTCTGCGGATTCTTTTCCAGGTGTTTTTCCAAAAACCAAATTCTTCTTTATCAATTAAATTTTCTTGATTAATATTTTTTGTTTTTTGATTTAGTCTGTCCATAGTCTGCCCTCCTAATTATACCTTATTCTGGGATCACTAAGTGCAAGCATAATATCAGCAATTAAATTACCAATGATAAGTAATACACTTCCAATCATTAAGCCGGCCATTGCTAGATAAAGATCTTTCGATCTTACTGCTGTTAACATCATTTTACCTAAACCGGGCCAACCTGTAACGGTCTCTGTTAGAGCTGCTCCACTGAGAAGTGCACTAATTTGGAAACCAAAAATAGTAATCATCGGATTAATTGCATTACGGAAGGCATGTTTGTATACTACTTTATTATTTTTTAAACCTTTAGCACGGGCAGTTCGTATATAATCAGAACGCATAGCTTCAATCATTTGACCTCTCATAATCCTAGTTAGTGAAGCCATACTTGCTGTTCCGAGAACAACTGCCGGCACTAATAAATGTTTGAGTATATCAATTACTTTGCCCATTGGAGATAAAAATTCGTGCATAATACTTGTCATACCATTAATGGGTAAAGGAACATCAAACCTAACTATTAAAAATAAAAGTAAAAGTGCAAAGAAAAAATTTGGTATAGATAACCCAACAAAGGCTAAAGTGGTAAAGATATTGTCACCTATAGTATATTTATGAGTTGCAGAATAAATACCGATGGGAATAGATAACCCCCAGGCTATTATCATAGCTGCAACCGATAATATTATAGTATTTGTTAATCTTGATTTTATGACCTGGACAACTGGAATCTTATAGGTGAACGACTCACCTAAGTTACCTCTTAATAACTGCCATACCCAGTGAAAATACTGTTCAGGTACACTTTTATCTAACCCATACTGTCTTTCCATTGTATTAATTAAATCTTCAGAAACAGATGGGTTTAACCTAATTGTATCTAAGTAACTTCCAGGTGATAACTGCATAATAAAAAAGGAAAGTAAAGAGATAGCTATAAGTAATGGAATTGCTTGTAAGAATCTTCTTATGATATAAGTACGCATTAATTAGTTACTCCTTTCTAGTAATACTGCTAAAAAAAGATAAGAAAGGGGGAGATTTCCCCCTTTCTATTACTTTAAGTTTTAATTAATCTGAAATATAGTGTTCATGAATATTCCAGGTTACTTCACCAAATGCTGTTGGCTCAGTATTCTTTAAATTATCTCTAATAGCATATAGGCTGTTAGGAGCAACTGTATAGATTACAGGAACTCTATCTGCAACTATCTCTTGAAATTCATTATAGTATTCTACTCTTTGATCAGTATCTGTAGCAGAAGCGCCTAATTCAAATAGTTCATCAATTCTTGCTTCCCATTCAGTTGCTGGGCTTTCTTGCTGTGGATTCCACATGTGTAAGTGTCCATGTGAAGGCCATACATTAGAACCACTATGAGGTTCTACTCCACCGGTTAGACCAATTACAATTGCATCAAAGTCCCATTCACTCATTAATTGGTTTACTAAGGCATTAAATTCTATCGGTGTACTATTTATTTTCATACCTAGTTCACGAAGTTCACCAGCTATAATATTTAGAATTTGTTCACGTACAGTGTTGCCAGAGTTAGTAACCATGTTAAATTCAACTCTTCTACCATCTTCATCCAGAAGTTCATCATCTGAATTCCATGTAAATCCACCAGCTTCAAGTTCTTCTCTAGCTTTTTCTAAACTATATGGATATTCTTGTACATCTTCATTTAAAAACACCTTATTTGGAGCACTTACTGGACTCCACTGTTTAGAACCGTGGCCAGCTAAAGCTTGGTCTATCATAGTGTCTTTATCCATTGAATAGGCTACAGCTTTTCTGAAATGAAGGTTTGTAAACCATTCATATTTCCAGGGTTGTTCTTCTAGCTTAGGATTACGTGGATTCATGTTAAACACCAAGAAGTTTGTTGTAAAGGTCGGTCCAGCATCAACCATGTGATAATTACCGCTGTCAGCATTTTGGCTAAAGCGATTGAAATCAATACCTCTAACTGCATGGTAATGAGTTTGACCATTTTCAAACAGTAAAGCTTGAGTTTCTTGGCTTTCTGAAATAACTCTTACCCATCTGATAATATAGGGAAGAGGTCTACCTTGAGGATCTCTTCTCCAGTGGTATGAGTTTCTTAACATTACAATACGTTCTCCAGGTGTATAACTACCTATAGTAAATGGTCCTGTACCAACAATTTCTTCAGGGTCAGTATTAATACCCCAGGCACTGTTAAATTCTCCAGCCTGCCATGCATCATAAAGTTTATGCTTTGGTACAATAAATGTCATCATATTATTCAAAAATGGTGCAAATGGTTTTGGGAGCTCAATTTGAAATGTGTATTTGTCAATCTTTCTATATTCAGGAAACTCTCCGTCAACCATCATAACATCTCTTGTACTGGTTGGTACGTCTTCATCTTTAATAACATCAAAAGTAAAGACAACATCATCAGCAGTAAATTCTACTCCATCACTCCACTGAACACCTCTTCTTAAATGGAAGGTATAGACAGTGCCATCTTCACTGATCTCCCAGTCTCTTGCTAGTTCTGGAATAATTTCTGTTGTTACACCATGGCGGGTTACTAAACCTTCAAAAATGAAACCATCAGTAATATCAGTTGAAGATGTTTCTTGGGCAATAATAGTATTAAAGGTTTTAGGATCACCTAAAAGTGTAGATACAACTGTACCACCATGTTCTCCTTGTTCTCGTTCTGAAATCTCGGGATCTAATAGTTCAACATCTTGGGCCAATCCAACTATCGTGAATGTAAAAAGAAAAATACATAGTAAACTTAAAGTTATTAATTTTTTCATAAGAAAAATTCCTCCTCTAATTATATATACTCGTTTTGAAGTTTCACAAGACTTTAAAATTCTTAAATTCTCAATACTTGTTTAAAAAAATCCTCCTCTCATAATATTACTTTATTAGCAATTTAAAAAAGTTAGTTATATTATAATACAACTTAATTAATTATTTACCTGCATAAACTATATTATTATTATTTTGTAAGAAATGTCTGAAAATAAATATTTTTAATAAATATTTTAGTTTTTTAAAAAATGTCATTTATCTTTAATAGTAATCTGTATTACTTAATTAAAAATATTTATTTATTTTGTAAATAAATATTTTATATAAATTAATTATTAACCTTCAAATAATATATTTGACAATCACCAGGTTATGTATTAAAATATTAGTGCATTAGTAAAATAATGCACTATATCAAAATATAAATTAAGGAGCTTGATAAAATGAATAAAATTAGTTTAATTCTGTTTTTAAGCATGCTTTTTATTATGGTTTGTATTTCTGGAAATGTGTTTGCTGGGAATGGAGTTGTTCATGAGCTTGACCAGTACTTAGATACATACTCAGATTATGGAATATTTAGTGGTACAGTTTTGGTAGCAAAAGATGGAAATATAATAATAAATAAAGCTTACGGTAAAGCAGATTATGAGTTAGATGTTAAAAACTCTACAGACAGTATTTATAGAATTGGTTCATTAACAAAACAGTTTACAGCTGCAGCAGTTCTACAGTTAGATGAAAAAGAATTATTAGATATAGATGAAAATATTAGCAATTATGTTTCTAATTTTTCAAATGCTGATAGAATAACAATTAGAAACTTATTAAACCATACCTCAGGAATTTATGATTATACAAGAAGTAAAGAATTTAGAAGTAATTTGGGAAATAAAGTAGAATTAGAAAATGTAATAAACATTTTTAGAAATAAGAAACTAAACTTTAATCCTGGAGATAAATACGAATACAGTAATTCAAACTATTTATTATTAGGTTATATTATTGAAAAGATTACTGACATGAGTTATGAAGGGTATTTAAAAGAGAATATACTTGATCCATTAGGAATGAAAAATACAGGCTTTGCTTATCATGATAGAATTATTAAAAATAGGTCAACTGGGTATACTTTAAATCCAGATGGGAGTAAAAGTAATATATATCATGATGACGCAACATATGCACATGGTGCTGGAGCATTATATTCTACCACAAGAGATTTACTAAGGTGGGACCAAGCACTTTATACAGACAAAATACTAACAGATAGTAGTCTAAAGAAGATGTTTACAAAATATAAAAATAACTATGGTTTTGGATTTAAAATAGATGAAGTATTTGGCAAAAATAAATATTACCATCATGGTGCAACGATGGGATATACGGCATCAATAAATCGATTTATTGATGATAGTGTTACAATAATTGTTTTAACAAACCTCAATGGTACTCCTATAGAAAATATAGTTAAAGAAATATCTGCTATAGTGTTTAATGAAGATTATTATTTACCAAAAAAGTATAGTTTAGATGAAGATAAATTTATAGATTATGAGGGAAAGTATAAAATGGATTCTAATAGAAAAGTTATTATCAAAAGTAATAATGATAAATACTATATAAAATTAAATAAAAGTCCATTCTTTGAGATAGTACCTACAGGAAATAATGAGTTTGTTGTAAAAGTCTTTGCAGAGATGGTTGAATTCAATAAAAAAAACGATGAAATAACTATACATCATCTTCATGGTATTGATAAAGGTAAAAAAATAGAATAATAAAATATTAAAAAATGTAATTGATTTAATAGTTTATATTAGATTTGTATGTTATATTTTTAATATATAAACGAATGAGGTGTATTATTATGGCATATAAATTTAATTCTGAGCATAAGCACAAGTTAGAAACTGAACAAAGAAAAAATGATCTGCCAGCTAAAAAGACATTAAAAAAAATGTTATTAAAACAAAATGACTATATGATAGATGTTGGAGCCGGTATCGGCTATTTTAGTATTCCAGCTGCAGAAATTGTTAATCCAGAGGGGATTGTTTTTGCTGTTGATACGTCAAGTGAGATGATTGAAGAAATTGTCAGAAGGATTAAAAGTAAACAAATAAATAATATTAAGGTATTTAGAGGTAAAAAGTATGAGTGTACAATTGAAAATAAATCTGTGGACTATATATTAATGGTTAATGTATTACATGAAGTTGAAGATAAAGAACGTCTTCTAAATAATTACCTAGAAAAACTAAAACCAAATGGGAAAATAGGGATTATTGAATTTAAAAAATCCAATATAAAACAAGGTCCACCTGTAGAACACAAAATAAGTAATAAAAAACTTAAAGAATATTTTAATGAATTAGAGATAGATGTTATAAAAGAAATTGATCTTAATGACTATCAATATGGTATAGTAGGGAGACATAAATAATAATTTTTTATAATTAAATACAGTGTTTAATTAAAATGGCCCTTTTGAAGGGCCATTAATTACTTTAAAATATATATGGAATTAAAAAGTCAATAATAAAAAATATTATTATTATTATTAGAATTTGTACTTTATATTTGACTATAGTTGAACTGATAAAATCCAGTGTTTTAATTAGATAACCAAATAGTGATTTAAAAATTTTAACTCCAGGTAGTTTTGTGTTTACAATACTTTTCCGCACAGACTTCCAAAATGGTGGAAAGTAAATTATATTTATTAAAACACCTAATAAAAGCACTCCTAGTAAGTAAGAGAGGCTTGAATAGTAATAACCTTCAGTTAACAGCATACCTACTTCATCCATAAATAAACCAAGTCCAACTCCATACATAACTGCCAACTTTTCTTTAGAAAAGTATTCATTACCTACTATTGCCATCCACCCTGCAATACTTAATAAAAGAATTCCAAAGTAAAAATGATGGATGTGATAACCATAAATTATAATATTCCTACCAATGTAAAGCTTAGAAGGTATAGCCCCTTCTTTAATAGCTACAACAGTTTCATTTTTTACTGATCCAGCTAAAATGACCATTAATCTAATTGTTATAAATGATAATAAATATGAGCTACCTATTATAAATGGAAGTCGTTTGTTTTTTTCGTTATTCATGAGGATACCTCCTTAGGTACTAATTATAAACAAATATTGTTTTTAAAATCAAGAAATAATACTTATTAATACTTGAAAGGAATATAGTTAGCATTGTAGAAGTAGTATATAAGGTTGAAGTTAAATTAATGATTAATGGGGGTTATAATAATGAATGATACATTAAAAACTTTAAATGATAGAGTTTCATTACGAAGGTATAAAGATCAGGATATAAAAGAAGAAGATCTTAATCAAATATTAGATAGTGCGATGAGAGCACCTACTGCAGGTAATATGATGCCTTATTCAATTATTGTTATAAAAGATGAAAAGAAAAAAGAAATTTTAAGTGAAACCTGTGATAATCAACCATTTATTGCAAAAGCACCTGTATTACTAGTCTTTGTAGCTGATTTCAAAAAAACATATGATTATTTCGACATCTGTGAACTCAAAAAATACTGTGAAAAAGAAAATCTAAAGTATAAAAACCCTAATTTAGCCAGTTTATTCTTAGCATTCAATGACGCCCTTATTGCTGCTCAAAATGCAGTTATTGCTGCTGAATCATTAAATATTGGTTCCTGCTATATAGGAGATATTATAGAAAACTATGAAATTAAACAAGAATTGTTTGATCTTCCTAAATATGTATTACCAGTTGCAATGTTAACCTTAGGATATTATCCTGATGATTATAAAAAAAGAAAATCGGAGAGATTTGATAAAAAGTATGTTGTATTTAATGAAACATATAAAAAATTATCTGAAGATCAATTAAAAGATATGTATAAAATAAAAGAGGAAAAAATCAAAAATATTGATAAGTACAATGCAGAAAATTATGGACAATATACTTATCGCCGTAAAATTGCCACTGAATTTTTTGAAGAGATGGAAAGATCGCTACAACTTATGATTATTAACTGGTTAGAAGATAGATAATAAACCTATAAATTATTTCAATTTTCTGATGTAAATATTATTCAACATGTATGATAACTAAAAATATTGTTTTTAACTTAAATAGGTTTTAGATAAATATTATATTCTTATGAAATAAAGTAGGTGTATGAATTTGAATCCATATTTAGAACTTAAAACTAAACTTCCCAAAAATGAGAATCTTGTTCCTAGAAAGGAACTTTTTGATTTTATTGACCAAAGTATTAATAATGACAATAAAGTATTATTAGTATCTGCACCTGCTGGTTATGGCAAAACAACATTGGTTTCTGAATGGATAAACAAGTATAAAAATAGCACAGTATGGTATACTTTAAAGGAAGATGATAATGATTTAGAAACTTTTATTGAGGGCATAGTATTTGGATTTAAAACTATAGACCAAAGTTTTTTTAAAAACACATATGAACTTATTAAAATACCAAGTAAAGTAGGAGACAGTTCATTATTAAGTACATTTTTGCAAGATTTGAAGATGATTGATAAAAATATATTTTTAGTTTTAGATGATTATCATATTATAAGTAATAAGAAAATAGATGATTTTTTAGATAAGCTTATCAGGCTTCTACCAACAAATATAAAGTTTATTTTATTGACAAGAGAAGATCCACAGTTACCTTTACATAAATACCGTATTGAAAATATGTTATATGAGATAAGAGCTAATAAATTGAAGTTCGATATTAAAGAAATTGAAAAATTTTTCAAGTACAGCAATATTATTATTGATGATAATGAGATTAATCTTTTATTAGATAAAACAGAAGGTTGGATATCCGGTCTAAACTTGGCTAAGATTATATTAAAAGATAAAGATCCAGAGATGATAAAACAGTTTATATATAATTTTTCAGGAACTAACCATTATATAATAGACTATCTTATAGAAGAAGTTTTAGATGAGTTAGATGAAAAAACAAAAAGCTTTTTATATAAAACATCAATAACCGAAAGAATTTCACCAGATCTTTGTGATTATTTATCCGGACAAACAAATAGTTTTGAGATTTTAAACAGATTAATGAAAATGAATTTATTCATAACTGAAATAGATTCTAATCAACATTGGTATAGATATCATCAGTTATTTAAAGACTATTTAACATTTAATCTTTCTAAAGAAGAAAGAATTAGTTTACATCTAAAAGCATCCAATTGGTATGCAGAAAATGGTTACTATCAAGATGCTGTTAGTGAAGCTATAGAAGCAAAAGATTTTAAATTAGCAGTAAAACATATTGATAATGCTATTTATGAGCTGTTAAAAAAAGGTGAAATAAAAACATTATTACATATGCTTGATAAAATACCCGATAACTATATATTGGAAAGTACGACTATTTTAATAATTAAGGCCTGGACTCTTTTTGCAACAGGCAATAAAGGAGAAGCATTGTATTATATACAACTTGTTAATGAAAATATTTCAAGTATTGATAAAATAAATAAAGGGAGACTATATACTCTAACTTCACTTATTCCTCAGATTAATAATAACCCTGATCCTACTATAATGGCTAAAAAGGCGGTTGAATTAATTGAAGATGAGGACTATATTTTTAAAATAAATGCCTGGATGTCATTAGGACAGATCGAAGCATCAATTGGCAAAGTAAACAAATCAATCAAATCATTTAAAAACGCATATCATTTGGGAAAAAGGTCGGGTCAGAGATTTCTAGAAGTTATTTCATTAATTAATTTAGTGTTAAAACTAAATATGCAAGGTAGTTTACAAACTGGATACCAACTAACTATAGATTATATATCTCGTAATCAAAATAAAAACCAAAGAATGGACCCAATTACTAAATTGATGTATATCCCATTAGGTGTTCTATTATTTCAAATGGGGAAATATAAAGAAGCAAGAGAAAAATTAATTGTTGGTGTTGAAATTAGTGAACAGTTAGATTTGGTACATGTTTCATGGTTACCTAAAGTATATTATGCTCAAAGTGTTTTTTATTCAGGAGAAGTTAATGAATCATTTGAGATATTGGATGATTTATTAAATTTTACAAAAAGGTATAATTTAAAAGCTAATCAAGAATGGGTAGAAGCTATAAAGGAAGAGTTATCTATAAAACATAAGGAAACAAATCCAGATAGTAATATATTTAAGAAATATGAGGATATTGAAAACAAAGCTATAGATTACAATTATTTTAGAAGATATTTTAACTATATTCGTTTTTTGATTTTAACTAATGACTTCAAAAAAGCAAGAATGTTATTAGAAAATAAAGAAGATTATCTTAATAATAGTTATAATGAATATACAGATAAATTAAGATATGCTCTTTTTATTAGTCTTGTTAATTTACATGAAAATATAAATAAAAAGACAAAAGGATTATTTTTAAAAACTATAAACGATATTAAAGAACAAAAATATTTTGGTATTATAATAGAAGAGATAGATTTTATTAAACCATTCTTAGATATAATTAAAAAAGAAAATGTTAATCTTCATAAAAAAGTTAATGACCTGACAAATTTAGTTTTAAAAAGTAGAACAAATTTAATTGAAGATTTAACTGAACGAGAGCTTGATATTATTAAACTGGTTGCAAAAGGTTATACAAACAAGAAGATAGCTGATGAACTTTATATTACAGTAGGTACTACTAAATGGCATTTAAGTAATATCTATTCGAAAATATTAGTAAAAAACAGAACAGAAGCAATTTTGAAAGCAAAACAATTGAAAATTTTAGATTAGATTTAAGCCCTTACCTAATAAAAGGTAAGGGCTTTTTAAATACCTAACTTTAGTTAGGTGTAATATATATATCTATTTGTTACTATATCTATAGAGTAAACAAAAATCATAAAGGAAGTGAAAAATGGATATATATAATTATGAATTAATAGTTAAAGGTATCGTGAATAAAAAGAGATTTTTAAATTTCAATGGTATTATCATTGAATCAACTAATGATAATAACACAAAAATGATTTTATCAGTTGATCAGTCATCATTGTATGCTGTTTTAAAAACAGTTAGGGATTTAAAACTAATAATTATTTCTCTAAAATTATTACAAACAGGAGGAGATGAAATAAATGAGTAATAAAGTAATATTTAGTACTATATTAATAATACTAATATTTTCATTAAATGTATCAGCAAATAATGTAAAATACTTTGAAGTAGATCAAAATGAGGATATATATTTAAATTTTGAGGATTCTAGAATAAGGATTGATTCTTGGAATAGAGATTACATTAAAATTGAAACAACATATTTAGTTAAAAATGATTATACTATTGATCAAAAACAAAACATAATAACATTTGATAAAATATCACATCTTAATAAACATCCAAAGGATTTAGATCAAAGTAAATGGGCATTTATTGTTAATGAAGTCTTTTTTATCATTACAGTACCGGATAATATTCCGTTAAACATAAAGGCAAGTTCTTTAAATATAAAAGAAAACTGTAAGTTAAGAACAATAGACTCAGAATTTACCAGAGTTAGAGGAAGTGTGTTTTTAGATGGCTTTGAAGGCAATGGGAAAAAGATAATGATTAGAGAAAATATATATAATGGGTCTTATCGTTTAAATTATGAAAAAGTTATTAAAGAAAATTATCGAGGATTTTGGTGGAAAGCAAAAAATATAATATTTTAAATTTTAAAAGAAAAGAGGGAAAAATTATGAAAATAAGATTATCAATTAAAAAGATGGTACTGTATATAGTTACAATAGTTTTATTGTCAATATTAGTTATAGCATTATTGCCAGGAAAAACCGAACCAATCACTGATAAAAATGGTAAAAAAATCGAAGGAAGTATTTCTGAGATGGCTGAAATTAATCTAGGTGGTGCAAAACAATGGATTGTTACAAGAGGAGAAAGTAAAGAAAACCCGATTATACTATTGCTTTCAGGTGGACCGGGTGGTACTGAAATGGGTAGATTTTTAGAATTTAATAAAGAACTAGAAAAACATTTCATTGTAGTTAACTGGGAGCAAAGAGGTAGTGGTAAATCTTATTCTGCAATTAATAATAGAGAGGATATGACTGTAGATCAGTACTTATCAGACATAAATGATCTCACAAATTATTTGAAAGAAAAATATAATAAAGAGAAGATATATTTATTAGGACATTCCTGGGGATCTATAATTGGAACTAAAGCTGTTCAAAAGTATCCGGAACAGTTTCATGCCTATATTGGAGCTGCACAAGTGGTTGACATAGAAAGTACAGACAAATATATTTATGACTTTATGTTAAAAACAGCTGAAAAAAATGGTGAAACTAAGATGGTAGAAACTTTAAAAGAAAATGGTAGACCTCCATATAATGGTGAAAATGTACTTGGAAAATATAGACCAATACTAACAAATTATGCTCAGTATTATAGAAGAGAAAATCCATATCATGAAAAGGATTCTCAGTGGTATAGCCCTTTAAGTATATTGTGGATTCCTGAATACAATTTAGTAGATAAAATTAATGTATTTAGAGGAATGATAAATACATTTAATATTATGTATCCACAGATTCAAGATGTAAACTTAAAAGAACAGGCTACTAAATTTAAAGTACCAGTATATTATTTAATCGGGAAACATGATTATACTGCAAAATTTATAGATGAGTATTACAATATGATTGAAGCACCACATAAGGCATTATATATATTTGAGAACTCACATCATGGAGAAATTTGGTCAGAAGCAGATAAATTTCACAAAATTATGGTTAATGATATACTAGCTAAATAAATTAACAGATCCCAAATTTGTTATGATACTTCTAAATTTGGGATCTTTTTATTTTAATCAATTATTTTTAGGAATTAATTTAATTTCAAAAATTTTGGGCCACAGTTTACCAGTTACAAAAAGCCTATCATTTATTTGATCATAAGCAATACCATTTAAAACATCTAAATCATAATTATAATCATCTGGATTTATTATATTAGATAAATTAATTACACTTTCAACTCTTTCATTTTCTGGATTAATAATTACAATAAGATCTGTCTGCCAAATATTTGCGTATATTTTTCCATCTATATACTCTAATTCATTTATGTTTTTAATTGGATCTCCTTTATATTTAACCTTTATTGATTTGATTAACTGATAGTTGTCTGGATTTAGATATCTAATTGTATCAGTACCATCACTCATAATTAGATACTTATCATTATCAGTCAGTCCCCAGCATTGATAGGGGAAATCTGTAATATTTAATAGATTTATATTTTTATCATAAACAAACATCGTTTTAGATTTCCAGGTTGATTGATAAATTTTATTATTTAAAACTGTTATACCTTCACCAAAATAGATTTCAGGCAGTTCATTTTTTTTGATTATTTCACCGCTTTTTAGATTTGTTTTTCTTAAATCAGACTCACCATTTAAGCCGGTGCCTTCATACATTATACCATCTTCATAATATAACCCCTGTGTAAAAGCCTCTTTATCATGAGGAAAGCTGTTTATAATTTCATATGTATACCTTTGGACTTCTCCACTATAGATAGTAATTGAATAAGAAGTTGCAATCAGAGTTATTAAAATAGTAACAAGTATAATTTTTTTCATAAATTTAACGAGAATAACCTCGTTTTTCACCAACCTTTCTGATTTATTAAAACAATTTTTATCTAGTATTATTAACTTTATTATAATATAATCAAAGTTGTTTGAAAAGTATAAGTTTAATTAGCAGAGTAAATATTAAGTTTCTATTAAACTTGTATTTACATATTGAATAAATTGAAATAATTTAATATACTAATCATATAATAAGATATTAATCTAGTAAAATATACAGAATGGTGGTGTTATAAAATTAATAATGTAGCCTTAGCATTTTTACTCACACTATTGGCCGGACTTGCCACAGGAATTGGAAGTTTTATTGCTTTTTTCACTAAAAAAACAAACACAGCTTTTTTATCAATATCTTTAGGTTTTTCTGCTGGAGTTATGATTTATGTGTCATTTGTTGAAATTCTAGCTAAAGCCCAGGAATCACTAGTTTCCTATTATGGAGGAAGTTCGGGAGAATGGCTTACAGCGGCTTCATTCTTTTTTGGGATTTTAATAATTGGATTAATTGATAGGATAGTACCTGAATATGAAAACCCTCATGAACCGAGGTCAAAAGACAATCTCAAATTAATTAAAGAAGATGTAGCAGACGAAAATATGCAGTTAAAAAGGATGGGTTTGTTTTCTGCTCTAGCGATAGCTATCCATAACTTTCCAGAAGGTTTAGCTACTTTTGCTTCAGCACTATCAGATCCAGCCCTAGGTATTTCAATTGCAATAGCTATTGCGATACATAATATTCCAGAAGGTATTTCGGTTTCAGTTCCACTATACTATGCAACAGGTAGTAAAAGAAAGGCATTTTTGTATTCATTTTTATCTGGTGTTTCAGAACCAGTAGGAGCTGTGATAGGATATTTTATTTTTAGATCGTTTTTTAATGATTTAGTTTTTGGTGTATTGTTTGGTGTTGTTGCAGGTATCATGGTCTATATTTCGATAGACGAACTATTACCCACCTCAAGGAAATATGGAAAAGAGCATCAGGAGATTTATGGATTTATCGCTGGTATGGCTGTAATGTCTTTAAGTCTTTTGTTATTTTAAATATTTAATTATATTTTATTTAGAAAGGAAAATTAAAGATGAAATTTAAGATTATTATTTTTGCTTTATTAATTGTATTTTCATTTTCAAGTTTATTATTAGCACAAGAAAGTCCTGCAGAGGAAATGTTTTTTACTTTGTTTGATAAAAATTATGAAAATATTGAAGAACTGTTTACAGACAGCTTTTTACAACAAGTACCTGCAGCAAATATTGAGCAAATATTAAACAGTTATAGCAGTCAGCTTGGTAAACTAAGAGAAGTTGAACAAACTCAAGATGGTTACTCTTTAATATTCGAAAACGGTTCTGCACCATCTCAGATTACGTTAAATGATCAAGGAAAAGTAGCAGGACTTTGGTTTGGCAGCATATCCTTAAGTCAGGATAATTTCGAAGAAATATTAAATGATTTTAAAAAATTAGATGGTGAAGTATCTGTATATGTAGACAAAAATAACAGTGAAGAACTTTTAGCATATAATGAAAATAAAGATTTAGCAGTTGGTTCTACATTTAAATTATATGTATTGAAAGCACTTTATGAAGAAATTGAAACAACAGAAAAGACCTGGGAAGACATTATTAAGCTAGAAGAAAAAAATATGACTTTACCTTCGGGAATATTACAAAATTGGAGTATAGATAGTCCGTTAACAGTTAAATCATTAGCTAATTTAATGATTTCTTTAAGTGATAATACAGCAACTGATCATTTAATAGATTATGTCGGTAGAAAAAACATTGAAAAACTTGTTGATGATAGGAATAAACCATTTATAAAAGCTTCAGAAATGTTTAAGTTAAAGTATGGTATTGATGATGATAAGGTTAATCAATTTTTAAATTCCAATTTCGAAGAAAAAAGAAATATCCTAGCTAATTTAAATGATATAAGTGTAAGTAGAAATGATATTTCAGGATCTCCACGCTTAATTGATTCAATTGAATGGTTTTTTACTACAGAAGAACTTGCCAAAACAATTTATGATTTAAAAGATGCAGAAGAACTAAGAATTAACTCTGGATTAGCTTCTAAGGATAACTGGTATCTAGCGGGATATAAGGGTGGATCTGAAACAGGAGTAATTCAATTTACTCACATAATACAAAAGAGTCCTGATAGTGATATTTACACTGTATCAGTAACAGTAAATAACCAAAATGGTGTAGATAATAATAAGGTTCAAGAATTAGTTACTCGATTAATTTCTGTGATTGATAATTTAAATTAAAAAATAAAAACACAACAAGTAGTATAAAAAGAATATGCTTTAGGAAAGATTATTTTAAAATTAAAAAGACTTTTAATAAATAATTCATCGAATAGGTGATTATTATGAATAATGATAAAAAATTTAATGATATGGATATGAGATTGGACTTAAGCATTTTAGAAGCTACCCATGAGAATATAAAATTTACAAAACAATTTCAGCTGCAGATTGTCTATTATACTATGTTGGTTTACTTTGCTATAATATTTATGACGGTTGGTAATAATGGAATGAATTATTGGATTATACTTTCATTGATTGGTTTTTGTATTTTGTTATTCTTTTTATTTATTGTTTTTCAATTAACCTTATAGAAACTACTAATTTAAAACCCCGTTCTTGATTAAAGGGCGGGGATACAAATTAGTACATTTTTGGGTTCTAAAAATATGAGTGAGGTGTAATCTTGAACAAAACCTACAAACTACCAGTAGAACAGTATGATTTGGCTAGGAGTCTATCTAAAAGATCAGGGCGTATATATTCGAAAGTGGTCTCTACGATTTTTGATATTGAAAATAGAAAAGGTTTTTGGCTCAAAGAAGGCGATATGAAAAAACTTATCAGGCTATATGCAGACAATATAGGGATTCATTCGCAATCCAAACAGGGGATTGTAGAACAATACTATACTGCCCTAGATAGTTATTTTAAAGCCTTAAATAATCACGACAATCCTAAACCGCCTTATAAAACTTACAAGTTTCAAAAGGTGGTGTATAAAAAATCAGCTATTAGACTAAAAGATGGATATTTAAGGCTGTCTAATGGTAGAGGGGAAGAACCTTTAACAGTTGGTATCCCTGACATAAGTCAATGTCCTAAATATGCTGAGTTAATATATAACAATGTTCAAGACAAATACTTCCTGCATATAATAGTTGATGTAGAAAATGAAGAAATTAAATATGATAATGATGATGTGTTAGCTGTTGATTTAGGACAAATACATCCCATGACTACTTTTGATAGCAGGGGTAATTGCAGGATATATAATGGTGGCAAGTTAAATTCGTTTATTAGGTTTAGAAATAAAGAGTTGGGTAAAATTCAGAACAAAATGTCTCGATGCAAGAAATATTCTAATCGCTGGAAGAAACTAAACAGTGCTAAGAGAAAACTTCTTAATAAGGCTACTAACAAAATTAATGATGTGTTGCAAAAATACACATCGTTTTTGATAGGATACTGTATTAAGGAAGAACTCGGCACTATAGTAATTGGTGATATTAAAGGTATCAGGGACAATATAGATTCTGGCAGTAAAAACAATCAGAACCTACACAGTTGGGTGTTTAAAAAACTTACTAATATGATTGAGTATAAAGCCGATAGTGTTGGTATAAAGGTGGATTATATAGACGAATCATATACCTCACAAACATGCCCCAATTGTGGCAATAGATATAAACCCCGCAACAGAAACTATGAATGTTCAAGTTGTGGGTTTGTATATCACCGCGACGGTGTCGGAAGCATTAATATTTTTAAAAAGTATATTAGCGGTACCTTGAAGGATAAATCCGCTAAGTTAGAAGGCGGTTTGACATCGCCCATTGGTATAAGATACAACTCTAACCAGTGTTACTTGGCTGATTGGAATACTAGTATTTTTAATGATGCGGGGTATTCCAGCGATACATCAGTCATGGAAACTGCTTTAAGCAGTTAAGAATCCTCGTTCGTGAGTGGTATTTACGAACGGGCGGGGAGTGTCAAAAACATAGAAATTGGGAAAGTAGAAGAGAGTCCAGAACAGAAATAAACAAAATGACTAGATTATATATTTCAGGGTATATATTATTAGTCTTAATATCAGCTAGTGTTGCGATATTTGCTCTATTCAGTATTAGATAATAGCATATAATTCTTTTAATATAACTATTAAAGTAAGATTAGCAATGATTTTAGTATTTAAAAGAAAAATAGATGCTTAAAATACAAAAATCCCCGTTTGCCTATTTAAAAGGCAGTGGGGATTTTAAATATTGTTACTAATTTTATTAAAATTTTAGTTATTTTTTGGTTTTG
>JBNJDV010000030.1:0-17397 GCA_051745185.1 Bacillota bacterium | reverse complement strand
ATCTTTTTATTGGAAAATATAGAGGATAACCAACTCCGATCATAATAATAAATCCTAGAAGCCAACCCTTATAAAATATATGGTTATTATTTTTCTTATGAACAACATATAAAAAAGGTATAAATGCAACCCAACTTATAAAATAAAGGTCAGGTTGTATAAATGGAATAATATATAAAAAACCTGATAGTATAATTAAAATAATATCCATAAAGTTAGCTCCTTTGCTTAAATCAAAATAATTAATCACTTTTATGTCTTACAAATATCATTATAGATCCAAATAATATTAATAATATACTAACCAGTTGGGCAACTTGAATATTTAAAAACATCAAGCTGTCTGTTCTCAAACCTTCAATAAAAAACCTTCCTATTGAATATCCAATTAAATAACCAAAGAAAAGATCTCCATCTTTAATAAAGTCCTTTTTACTTAACCAGATTAATATTCCAAAAATAAAGAGGTTCCAGATTGATTCATATAAAAAAGTCGGATGACGGAAACTACCTTCAATGTACATTTGATTTTTTATCAATTCAGGAAACTTATTTATAAATTGTCCACTCACGACTCCACCATAAGCTTCTTGGTTTATAAAATTACCCCAGCGGCCGATTGCCTGTCCTAAAATTAAAGCAGGAGCTATAATATCAACAACTTTTAGAAAAGATAACTGTCTTTTTTTGGTAAGCAGAATTAATACTATTAAACCCCCTATAACAGCACCATGAATTGCTATACCACCTTTCCAGATTGCAATAATCTCTAAAGGATATCTAATATAATAATCAAAGTTAAATATAACATAGTATAATCTTGCAGCTATTAGACTAACTGGAATTCCAATTATAAAAAAATCCAGGAAAAATTCTGTTGGTATCTCTGTGTTTTTACTGCGGTATATTACTAATGAAAAACCTAATAATAACGCAAAACTTATTATCAAACCATACCAATGAATTGTTAGAGAGCCTATTCTAAAAGCAATGGGATTAATCATAATTAAACCTCCAGTAAAAATTATGCTTTTTCTAAATTAAAAATTAAATATATTCCTAATAATATACTACCAATAACAATTAATGAATCAGCCAAATTAAAGGCAGGCCAAAATTGAAAGTCGATGTAATCAATAATATAACCATAAAATATTCTGTCGATTAAATTTCCAATTGCACCACTTAACATAACAGTTGTAGCAATTGATAAAAGAAAATCCTTATTTTTTTCTCTTTTATAAAAGTATATTACTATTACAATAATTATTATTATAATGCTAATCATAAATAAGTTATTATTTTTAAACAAACCAAAGGCAATTCCTGTATTTTTTACATAGGTTATGTGTAAAAAATTTTCAATTATAGGATAAGTTTGTCCTATTACCATTTTATTATTTACATTATACTTTATCAATTGATCTATAATAACTAAGATAGTACCAATAAATATAAACATACATATCTCCTTTTTAAAAAATTAATCTAATATTATTTTGATCTGCACATTTCCATCAGCTGTATATCCACCTTCATCTTCACCTAAAAAGAATTTAGCTTGATCACTTTTAACCCAGTCTTCTCCTTCTTCAATTAAAACATTACCAGTAAGATAAAGTATTTCTTCTTCTCCTACATATTCGGCATTATCCCCCTTAAAATTCTTCCCTTCATACCTTATAAGCACATTATTTTCAGCATTGAATGAATTATTATCTCCAAATATCTTTAGATAATCACTTTCTAACTCCATATTTTCTTCTTGATCATTTAATCGATAGTCCATTTTGACACTGTTTTCAAAAATATATTCTTCTTCTTTTAATAAAGCAGTTAGACTATTAGAAGTAACTTTACCGTCTTCATAATCAACATCTATATTATCTGTTAAAAATAGTTTGTTTTCCTCTCTCAATAGTTCTCCATTATTTGCCTTAATTGTAGTCTCATTTTTTCTAATTACAATATTCCCACTTAAAATAGTCCTGTTATCTTCATACTTTAAATGGTCAGCATCTATATAAACGGTCTCTGAACCATTACTATCTGCCTGATTACTTTCCTGAGCTATAGTGAAATTACTAAATAATAAAATAACTAAAATCAAGATTATTGTTTTCATTTTATAATTTTTCATCCCAACACCTCCATAATTAGTTTTGTGATTCTAAAATACCTTCAATATCTGAATCAAAGATAAGTTCATCTTCGTTTTTTATAAATTCTATACCCCTTGATGGAAATAGATTAATTGAATACTGTAAAGTATATTCTTCTCTTAAGTAATCATAACTGAATGTGATTTCCCTACAGTGAAATTTCTTTTTAAGCTGGATATTTGCTTCTGCAATTGTTTCATCTTCATTTTGAAAGTTAAAACTGAGATTATTTTCTAGATACCATCCCCAGTCACCTTTTATCTCATAAGAAAAATTGCTATCAACTTCTAATAACTCGTTTGTGTTTAAATCATATTCTAAACCAAGCCTATGGTCAATTTTATCATTGTCAAAATAACTTGTTAAAAACAAGTTGTCATCAAATGAACGATTATTAATATCATAAGTGGTTCCCAATTGAAGGTTCCAGCTTTCAGTAACCTTTAGGTTAGCTAACATCCTTAACCTTAAAAATTCTTCAGTATCAAAATTATAACCACTGTTAAGTTCAAGATTAATCCTGTCTCTTAATCTATAATTTAATTCACTTTCAATTAATGTTTCAAATTCTGCTTGGTCAAAGTTAAAAGGACTATAACCTAAGTATCTCGTCATCTTATAATTATTATCCAAGGTAAAATATGGTCCTAGTTTAGTTTGAAGTTCAACTTCGCTTTCTGATACTAGTTGATAGGGTTTTACAATTTCACCCATGTATTCTACACTATAAAAGTTCGAATGAACTTTTTGATCAATACTTAAAGTGTTATTATTTATATTATTAAACCTTTTATCATATATTAATTCTACTCTTGTCCTATTACCCTTAATTTGGCTATCAGCCTCATAATAATGACCTGCTTGAACTAGATAATCAAAAGCCCCATCAGGTTGATATTCTAAAGAAAACTCTGGTGCTCTATAAAAAACAACTTCATCTTCAGCTGAAAAAATCGGGTCATATCTTTCCCAGAGTAAGGTATACCTATATTCTTTATAGCTTTTAGTTATATATCCTTTACCTCCCCATCTGTTTTCAGGTTCACTATCAGGTTCATTTTGTTCTTCATGTTCATACTCTAAACCAGTTGTCCAGTTATTACCCCAATTATTTTCTATTCTAATGTTTTTTGCGTTATATTCATCAAGGCCTTCATCTGGATCATAATCATAGTCAATATCATAACCTAAATTTACTATTAATGAGTCAAAATATCTGTCACTAAAGGAAAAATTAGCACCATATGATTTTCTGTCATTAAAATCAGTTTCATAATAATTAATACTGTCATAATATGTGTCAATGTTTATATACCTATTTTCAAAACTATTTCTTAGAGAAAAATTCGTTTCAAACTCTTCTTTATCATCATATTCTTGATAAGATAATGATGTTCTTTCATCCCAGTTATCACCATCATATTGATGGTAGATTTCTCCTTCCCATTTAAACAAGTTATCTAAATTTATATTATTATCTTGTGTATAATAATATATGTAACTTTTATGTTTTGAATTATTAATTATATACTGTTTTATGCCTCCCGCAAAACCTGTTAAAGTATAATAATCCATATAAAGGCTTCCCGGTAGGTCAAATCTATCTAGATAATAATTATATGTGGTCTTTAAAAACCAACCCCTTCGGCTATTGTAGCCAACTCTTGGAAAAAAGTTCTGTTCATCATCTCTTAACGGAATATATAGATACGGCCAATAAAAGAGAGGCAGTTTTCCGTTTAACTCTTTAAAAACTACATGATATGCTTTTAAATATTCATCAGGGGATATTTCTATTCTTTTCGCATCAAAATAGTAGTGCGGTTCATCAAAATTACAGCCTGTAATACTGCCCGGTAATAATTCAATATTCTCAGGTTGGCTAAATAATTTTTCTCCTTCACCTTTAACCTTGATATTTATTAGATCAGACTTTAAATAAATATTTTCATATTTACCGTTAACATCACCTTCGATCTTTATCATGTTTTTATTCGGATCATAGCTAACCGTTTTGCTGTTAATTATAAGTTCCTCTGAAGAATAAACTGGATTTATTGATATAAAAGTTAATATTAAAACCAAAACTAATATTCCTGGTATTATCCTATATAAAAATCTTTCAAGTGACTCTTTCCAAAATAAAATTAATACCCCTACTAATAAGAAGATAATATTAGGTAACCAGGCTGCCAACAAGGGTGTGAGTATATCATTTCTGCCTAGTGACCTGCTGACTGAAAGTAATAGATAATAGGCAAAGATTATTATAATAGTCAATGTAATATTTACTGCCTTACTTTCTTTATTAGTTAAACTCAACGGTACAGCTATTAATACAAAAATAAAAGCTACCAAGGGCTGAGCTAACTTCAGATGATAATCTACTAATAATGAGTTAACACTAATCCCGCTTTGTTTAAATAATTTTATATTTTTAGCTAGTTCTTCTCTACTCATTTCATCGGTTGTTTTTTGATTACCATAAACTTCCTGCATCTCTTCAGTTATTGAGAATTCCATCTGTTTAAACTTACTTTCCAATATTATATTGCCTTCATCATTATATTCATGTATTATTCCATTTTCCAATATCCAGACATTTTCTTTTATAATACCTTGATTAGAAGTTATAACATCCGGATAATTATTTTCTTGATTATTATCTCTAATATTATAGATAATAATATTACTTAATGTTCCTTCTGCTTCATTATATCCTTTTATATAAAAAAGTCTTCCTTCTGGACCCCTGAAAAATACTTCCTCTTGAGTATTGGGCATACTCTGTTTTAAAATTGTATTTCTAATTATATTTCTTGCTTTATGATTAGACCATGGTACAACTTCTTCATTAAAAATATAGGTAAGTCCACTTATAAAAATACCTAGTATCAAAACAGGTATTATTAATCTATATAAACTAATCCCACCCATTCTAAAAGCAGTAATTTCATTTTCTCTGTTCAATCTGCCAATACCTGTCATAGTTGAAAATAAGATTGCAATCGGAAAAGTTCTTACTATAATATCAGGAAGATTATATATAAGTAGTTCTAATACCAAATATATGGGTACATCTTTAACTATAATTAGGTCAGTTAATTGAAATAAAAAATTGCCCAACAAAATTATTGTAATAATAATTACAGAAGCTAAAAAGGGATAAGCTATTTCTTTTATTATATATTTATCTAATATTTTAATTCGGTTTTTAAACATAAATATCCCTCTTATCTAAATAAATAAGATTATATAACACAATAATTAATGATTTTTTACTCTATGGTTTTCATTGATTTATTTGTAAATATTAAACATGCTTTCTTTTTTATTATTTTGAAAATTAGTAGATTTTAATTCAACTATTAATTTGTATTTTCCATCACGAAAATTAGATATGTCAATCTCTTCTTTAAATTTTATAGAATTATTTGACTCTATTAAATTATTTGTAAAAGCTTGTGTGAACATCTTATCCTTTTCCCAATTGTAAATAATTTCATTTTCTTGGTTTTTAATTATTATATTATATTTTTGACTTGTTTTAAAATCTAATTTAATACTTTCATTTGTATTATTATATATTTCTATCTCTACAATTAGAGTTGTGTTTTCATCAAGATGTTCTTGATTTAAATTTAACTTTAAATTAATTTTTTCTTCATTTTCATCTGCTTTACTTATATCTTCTCCAAAGATAATCTCTATTAGATTAAAAGGTACTAAAACATGATCATTAATTTTTATCGGCTTACAACATATATTTAAATTACCTTTATCTGATTTAACTTCATTACTATCTAAAGAGAAAATATAATAGCCTGTTTCATATATTATTAAAAACTTATCTTCTCCTATCGCTTGCATAAAAAATTCTTCCATATTTTTAAACTGTTCAATAGGTATCAAAGTTTCATTTTCTATCTCTTCAGGTTCAATATTAAAATTGATTTGTGTATTATTAATCTTTAATAATGATGAAGCAGAACCTAAATTAGAAAAAGAAATTAGAAGTATTAAAAGTAATATTATAATTTTTTTCCCCATCTTTTACACCACCATTTATTTGTTGTTTTTAAGGCATGTTCATAACATCAATATTTGTAGTTTCACTTTGCTGTATGTAGTACATATCAATATCAATATTGTTATAGAGATTATTCTCTAAAACATTTATTTCAGATCCGTATTCTCCATAATAATCACCTGCACTAATTTTCCCATCCTCATCAACATCTCTCCAGGCAACAACAATGACATTTCCTTCTACAAGGTTCTCTAGTTTATATGTGTTATCATCATTGACCTTTATAAATTCACTCTTTATATTAAGTGTACCATTTTCTCTATTTGCAGCAAATACATATGGCTTTTTAAGCCTCTTATTAATTAATGCAGCATAAGCATCCACTAATCCATGTCCAAAAAATACATCTCTACCGTCTGGACCAAGGTCAACTGCTGTAGATGTTAACCTGTCTCTAATCTCTAAAGGACTTACACCATTACTTAATAATAATGCAGCTACTCCACTTACATAAGATGTGGCCATAGAAGTCCCTTCCATATTTACATATAAGTTAGTATATATATTACCATTATTATAGTACCCACTTGTGCTGACAATACCATTTCCTTCTCCTCCTGGAGCAACTAAATCTAAATTTTCTCCAGTATTAGAGTAAAATGCTCTATTATTATTAATATCTGTTGCACCTACAGCAATAGTTTCAGGGAAACTTGCTGGATAAATTACTCCACTATCTCCAGTATTACCTGCTGACGCAACTAGGATAATTCCAGATTTATGAGCTTCTTTAATTGCTTCATGCATTGTAAAGCTTTCACCACCACCAAAACTCATATTTATAACATCTGCATTTTGTTCTACAGCATAATTTATTGCTTCTACAATATCACTTATAGTTTGTACAGTACCATTTGGATCAAATACTCTTATAGGTATTATTTCAACATTACTGAGAACTCCTGCTATTCCAGTATTATTATTTATCACTGCCCCTATTAGACCACTAACATGGGTCCCATGGCTATACTCAGAAGATTCATCTATTGGATTAAAGTCATCATCAACAAAATCTCTGCCTGCATTTAGATTAATATTAGCTGATAGATCATCATGGTCAGGGATAATTCCACTATCAATTACTGCTACTTTTATTTTTTTATTATTATCTACTATATCCCAAGCTGCTTCTGAATTTATTTTTCTATTTCCCCACTGCTGTTCATATAAGAGATCATTTGGTGTTGCTGTAAGATGCATAAAATAATTAGGTTCAACCCAATTAATTATATTATGATTTTTTAAAATCTCAATTAGTTCAATTACTCTTTTATCATTAGGTAAACTAAATAAATAAACATTATTATCTTTTAAATCTATTTTCTTTATTTTTGATAAATTATAACTTTTTGCAAATTTATTTATATTGTCTAAAGTAATCATTTCTTTAAAGTTAACTATAATTTGACCTTCTTTATATTCAGACTTATTTTTTGTTGACTTCAATGAAACACTTTCAATATTAGTACTTATATTAGCTGTATTTTGCAAATCATATTCTTCTGAGTTATTATAAACATTAACGGTACCAGTGATGGTTGCTTTAAGTGTATCAAGTATCAATTGCTCACTTATATTAATATTATCTCCATCAATCAAAACTTCTTTAATTACATCTAGATATTCTTCACTTTCTACCTTCCAATCATATCTGCCTTCTTTTATATCTTTAATCATATAATTACCATGTTCATCTGTGGTTTTGGATTTTCCAGCAATGCTTACTACAGCACCTTCTATTGGTTTATCTAGACTTTCGGTCGTAATTGTTCCATGTATATCATAGAATTTTAAATCATTATTAGAACTACATCCAGATAAAGCCATTAAAAATAATATTAAAATAATAAGTAAACAATATACTTTATATCTTTTCATAGCAACCTCCATTATACATTTTAAAACTATCACACTACATTAATGTTTATATATTTTTAAAATTTAACCTTCATCTATAATGCATTTTCACACTCTATTTAAATCTAAGATAACTTTTGCAATAAGATCATTAAAAAATATAAAAGACCCCCTTTTTGGTAAAATGCTTGTAGCAAACAAAACACATAAAGTGGAGTCTTCTTAGTAAAAAAACTGATATAAATAATTTATTTAATTTAAAAGAGCTTTTCTTTAGTTTAAAATCTTTCTAATAATTTATGAAAATCTAAGAGATATTATTATCTTCTCCATACAACTGAACAAACACATCTACCAATTCCGGATCAAACTGGCTGCCTGAACATCTTTTTAATTCAGCAATAGCTTCTTTATGAGATATAGGATTATTATATGGTCGATTATTCGTCATAGCATCATATGCATCCACAATCGCTGCTATCCGGGACAAAAGAGGAATTTCTTCTCCTTTAAGTCCATCAGGATAACCGCTGCCATCCCACCATTCATGATGATGAAGAATATCAGCTGCAATATGAGAAAACTCTTCTGTAGCCGCAGCTATACGATATCCCCGTTCAGGATGCTTTTTCATAATTTCAGATTCTTCTTTGGTTAGCTCACTTGTCTTTACCAGTATTTCTTCTGAAATGCTGGTTTTTCCTATATCATGCATAGTAACCAAAAGAAATAGCCTGTCTAGTTCGGCTGCAGGAAGACCAATTTCTTGACCTATTTTTCGAGACATTTTTTGCAGTCGCCAGGCATGTTCTTCTGTTTCATGACATTTAGATCTTAAGGTATTGAGTAATGCTTTTAATACATTACCTTTAACACTCCTGCTTTCTACTAATTTGTTTTTATACATCATTTCATCTGCTTCATTAATACATTCGTAGATATCTTCGTCCAGTTTTTCTTTTTCTGCATATCCTAAAGCAATAGAAACAGGAATTGCAAATTCTGTAGTTTGAGAACATTTTTTTCGAATCCGATCACAAATTTTTTGGGCTACTTTCCCTTCAGTCTGTGGAAGAAGGATTAAAAATTCATCACCACCCCAGCGGGTAATGATATCTTCTTCCCTAAATATTTTTTGGAAAATATCAGCAACTTCTTTAAGAAGCTCATCACCTTTTTCATGGCCAAAAGTATCGTTAATTAGCTTTAGCCCGTTCACATCCGCTATAATAATGCTGATCGGGAGCTGTCTTTCTACATTCAATCTTCTACTCTCTTCTTCAAAATATGCTCGATTAAAGAGACCTGTTAACTGATCATGAAAGGTATGATAGATCAGTTCCCTTTCCGTTCTAGCTTTATTAATAGCCGTAGCAACAATGCTTGAAATCAACTGCATAGTCAGGATATCATTTTCATTCCATTCTGTCTTAGAACGAATACAATCAACACCTAAAAATCCTATGACATTATTCTCAATAATCATGGGAACCCAGAGTATAGATTTAATAGACTGTTCTTTAAATTCTCTGCTTTCATTTTCAGATTTATCTTTAACATCTGTAATTAAAACAGGTTTTTGATTGAAAAGTCGACCATACATCCAGGTTGGAACCTCAACAGGATTATTCGAATCATTATTACCCTGGCCTGTTGCACCATTGTACCAGGTATATTTACAGGTCATAGTATTGTCCTCATCTAATTCAAATATATAGCTCCTGTCTGCCTGCATATCTTCACCTATTTTAGCCAGGGTATCATCTATGGTATTATCCATTTGGTTTAAAGGTTCGTTTAGAAAATCTGAAGCTATCTCTACAGCCAATCTTTGTCTGTGTTCCCGCTGCTTTATATCTTTTTCTGCCTGTTTACGGTCAGTTATATCGATCAGCATAATATGGCATATTTGAGTACCATCTTCATCCTGGACTATAGAAGCGTACAGCCATACCCAAAACGGAGTTCCATCCGAGTCTAGCATCCGTATTTCGCTCTCTTGAGGGTTTTCAGTTTCAAAAAGCTGCTTACGAAAAAAGTAGTAAACATCCTGGTCTTTAGGGAGAATGAACCGAGAAAAAGGCTGTTTAATTAGCTCACCCCGGGATTTACCCAATAAATTAGCAGCAGCTAGATTGGCTTTTAGAATCAAATTCTTTTGAGAAATTGTACAATAACCTACAGGGGCCAGGTCATATAGGTCATAATAATAAGACCTTGCGGTTTCTAATTCTGACTGGATCCTGCGCAGTTCTTCATTCTGTATCTCAAGTTCTATCTGATGTACTTGTAGTTCATGTAAAATCTGGTATATTTTTTCAGATGACATTTCATCTAAATCTTTTGATCTATCAATCTCTTTTTTTTGCAGAATCTTTTCAGCTTCTTTGCGTAGTTTATCACCGTCAATTCGCTGGTTGTTATCATTTATCATTCTCCATCCACCTCTCCTGATTCTTTTTTCAATGATTCTTTCTTGTTTTTATCAGTCCGGCTATGAATGGACGAGTTGATCTTTTCCATAGTCAGTAAAATCAACTCTGTTGTATCCATTTTAGTTGAAATTCGACGAGCATTAATTCTTATATTGCACTCCCCGATATCTTCAAATTTGTGTTTGATTTGATAATCATAAATTACATCAGTTTGATCCAAAATCTTATTTAACAACTCGTGTAATTGAGGAATATCCCAACGGCTATTATCTATATCAAATAATAGTTGGTTTTGGTGATCAGCAGATCTCACCTTAAATGTATCATAAAAGGCACTATTGATCGCAACTACTCGAAAGTCTGTATCTAGCACTAACATTGGTTCACGAACTACTGTTACCATTTTTTCTGCAAGCAAGTTGGACACCTCATTAAGTTCATTTTGTATCTGTTTTCTTTCATTGATATCTCTAAAGGTAATTACTGCCCCCTTAATTACATTCTTTTCCGTTCTATAAGGTTGTATACGCATCATATACCATTGCCCATTATTAGTCTGTACCTCAACTTCCTTTGGAACTAGTGTGTCCAGAATCTCCTGAGTGTCCTCAGGTAGGCTATCATAGTTCTTTAAGTTAGAAACAATATGTCCTACAGGTCTTCCAACATCACTTTCGATTAAATTGATGAATTCCTTTGCTGACGGAGTAAAACGCATTATACGTAAATTGAGGTCCACAAAAACAGTACCAATACCAGTACCTGACAACAGATTATTCATGTCTGTGTTAGCCTGTGTTAACTCAGCAACTTTGTTCTCTAGTTCATTATTGACAGTCTTTAATTCTTCGTTTAGAGACTGCAGTTCCTCCTTGGAAGTCTCCAGCTCTTCATTGGTTGATTGCAGTTCCTCATTTAATGACTGCAGCTCTTCATTGGAGGATTTTAGCTCTTCATTTGCTGTCTGAAGTTCCTCAACAGTATTTTGCAGGGTTTGCTTTTTAGCCTCCAATTTTTGACGCAGATCAGCAATTATTCTTTTACTTTCTGGTCCATAATCAACTTCATCTTCATCAAATGACTGATCAGTTATATCTTTGATAGACTCTTTCTCAGAAGAAGATATCCTTTCTAAAACAATCAGATATAGAGTTTCATCAAATTTTGGATTTGAATCTTTTTTCATTGGACATACAGTCAAGTTAGCCCTTGTTGTAAACTCATCACTCTCAATACGTAAATTGTTACAGACCACTTTTTTCTGATCTGATACTGCTTCATGCAGGGCTGAAATCAGCTCAGTCTGTAATCCCTCACGAGCCATCTTTAAAATATTATTAACACCACTTAAGCCTGGAAATAGTTCGAGGTACAAACCGGTATGACCATGAATGTAGAGCACCTGCCCATAGCTGTTAACAAGCACTGCAGGTGGACTGAACTCATCTAAGATCTTCTGTTCAGTTAACTCACGCAATGTTATTTCCACCTGTTCCTCTGTAGTTGTATCCAGTTGTGGTTGGTCTGTATCTGTTGTTCTCATGGGAGGCAGAAAGTTATAATCATCCCCTAACTGCCTAGTTTGAATATCTTTTTTGAGTTGATATAGTTTCCATTTACTATTTACTGTAGAAAAATTAATGTTTGCCTCTCCTAAGGTTTCAGAATTTCCCAAAAAGAGGTATCCACCTGGATTTAAGGCATAACTGAAAAGTGATATGATTTTTTTCTGTAAGTCCTTTTGCATATAGATCAAAAGGTTACGGCAGCTGATAAGGTCAAGACGAGAAAAGGGTGGATCTTCAATTAAGTTCTGTTCAGAAAAAATCACCATCTCGCGGATTCTTTTCTGTATACGATAGGTTTTACCGTTATCATTTGTATTGAAAAAACTTGATAACCGCTCCTTAGTGATATCTTCAGCAATACTGCCTGGAAACAAGCCCCGACGAGCTACAATAATAGCATTACTGTCAATATCGGTGGCAAAAATCTGTACCTTGAAAATCTGATTAAGTTTATCCTGACATTCAGCAATCAAAATAGCAAGTGAATAAGCTTCCTCTCCTGTAGAACATCCTGATACCCAGAGACGGAGTATACCTGATTCCCGCTTTTTGGCAAATAGGCTGGGGATAATCTCTTTTTCAAGAACTTTAAAAGCCTCGGGATCCCGAAAGAAATTGGTCACACCAATGAGCAGATCATTAAAAAGTTTTTTTACTTCTTCAGGTGTCTGCTGTATATACTTAACATATTTATCCACTGTTTCTATCTGTTGTACAGACATACGATGCTGAATACGTCGCTTGATAGTACTGCGTTTGTACTCAGAAAAATCATGCCCAGTCTGATTACGCAGTGTAATAAAAATCTTTTTCAGTAATTTTTCTTCATTAGGTTGATTTTGAGCAGATTTTTCAAGTTTTCCAAAAAAATGAGAAACATATGCAATAAGCTGTTCAGGCATTTCAGCGGGTGGCAGTTCATAGTCAACTAAGCCTGTTTCAATAGCGCTATTGGGCATACCTCCATAACTAGCAGATTCTGGTTTTTGAACCATGGCCATTCCACCCTCTCCCTTGATGGCCCTAAGCCCAAGAGTTCCGTCACTACCAGTACCCGAAAGAATAATACCGATTGCTCGTTCAGATAAATCCTCAGCAAGAGATCGAAAGAAAATATCAATAGGCATTCGGTGCCCCCTGGAAGCAGAAGGCTCATTTAACTTCAGAGCTCCATCAATAAAGGTCATATCATAGTTAGGAGGGATAATATAAACAGAGTTACATTCAACTTTCATCCCATCTTTAACCTCTAAAACCTTCATGTTGGTAAAGTTGCGAATTATATTAGTTAGAGCACTTTTATGGTCTGGGGCCAGATGTTGTACCAAAACAAAAGCCATGTCTAGTTCAGTGTCATCAGGCATACCAGAAAAAAAAGCTTTAAAAGCTTCAAGCCCACCGGCTGAAGCACCGATGCCAACTATGGGAAAGCTCATACTTTTATCTCCACCCTCCTTTTTGGTGTTAGTATTTATCTTTTTTTCTATGTTTTTTTGTTTGCTTTCATTCTTATTATTCTTTTTTGTTTCTTCTTTTTTCTTTTTTGTCATAATATCCCCACTTTTTTTAAAATTAAAAATATGTTTTTTGTTCAAAAGTAAAACTGTCTAATTCAAAGATCAAATTATTCAATTCTGTGGTTTGTAAAAATACTTTTCTCTACTGCTTGGTCCTTTAAATTATTTCAAGTCTTTATACCATTTAATACTTAATTAAGATGTACTCATTTATACCTCTCCAACTTTCTGCATAAGTTCGATACTTCATAGATTAAATATAGACTTAGAAAATTTGTTAAAACAATTATCTAAGCCTAAATTGTTTTGTATTTCACTGTTATTATGTGTTTTACTTAATCTCTAGATACTTTTTAAGGATTAGGTATCTTTAATATTAAGCTATTATGTGTCTATCTTTGAAGTCTGTCATTAAATTTACTGGTATTTATCTTAAATATATTATTTATATATTATATCATAAACATTTCATAAAATATAGCTTGAAGTCTATAAAATCAACAAGGTAGATTATATAATTAAATACATGGAAGGGCAGAAAAAAATAGCCAAATACCCTGTATAATATTAATTGACATCCTTTCCGGTCATTAACATAAGCGAGGCTTTCTCCTAAAATTAGGTGAATTAAAATAAATAAAAGTAACACATTTAACTTACACTTTTTTCTACTGTGTGTAGATTATTTGCTTCTTCTTTTATGAAACACTATACTATATTAAATTAGTAGATGAGTTTAATCAGTGAATGTTTAAGAAAGATTTAAAAGTGGTAAAATAATGAATATATTTCCAAAGGATAAAGTAATGATGACGGTGTCAAAGCTAATAATCTTACAAACTATTAAGGTATAGGCTATTTAAATGTTAAAAAGAATGTCCAATCAAAACCCAAAATAAATTGATACTACCCTATCTCAAATATTTTTTTTGACATCTTAATTCCACTATACTATACTTATTAGAAGTATAAAGATGTAAGTTTTTAATAAATAACAGAAACTTGATATTACTAATGTTTTTTTCTATTAATTGAACACATCTTGATTCTTCTTTTTATAAAAAAAATGATTAATTAGCTTTGCCCATAAATGTGATTAATCATACTAAGTTAAATATATCAATAAGGAAGTTTAATGTAAATCTAAAAGTAACTTGACACTATCAATTTTTATAATGTATTGCTTGAATCAATTTTTCTTGTGTTAATATTAGTTTTAATAAAAATAATAAATATTCGATGAAAAAAGCAAACCATCCGCAAGGATGAGACGCAAAGCTGAGGGTCTTATGTTTTCATAAGATAGCCTAGCTGCCATATGACTGAGTCTATGGCCCTTAAAAGTCAATAGGCTCTTTTTTTGTTTAATAAGTTTTTAAATATGACGATATAATTTTTAATATTTAAAAGAACAAGATTGTGAAATTAATAAAAGAAAAAGAGTAATATTATCTTTAACATTAGTATTTTTCATCATTATTTCCAACATTTAAAGTGCTGATAATGTAATTGACCTTAATGAATATACTTTAGCAAATTTAACAAAAAACCGTTGGAAAGTTTAAAGACTGAATCAAAAGAGATTAATGAAAGGAGCAATATAACAGCATTAGGAAATTTTGAAATTATAATTTAGGTTTCTAATGATGTTAGACTCAAGTAATTCCATAAGCTAAAACTAAATATTGTGTCTAAAAAATCAACCAATAATAAACTAACAATCTTGTAACTACAACAAACTACACTGTTCCTGTTATTTTAAACCAATAGATAAAGTCTTCTTTATTAATAATATTCTTAACAGAGCTTACACTCTATTTTTTCACCTTATTTGTGTGAAAATTCTCAAAAATTGTAAATAATTAACCAAACAGGAGGAATTTAACTTTGTATAAAAATAAGTATCTAATTGTATTAATTTTGACATTAATGGTAATATCTTTCGCTTTTTTACTCTCTGGTTGTGATAGTAATCAAACTAGCTCAGTAATTGAAGAATCATATGCGGCATCTGGAACTGTAAAGGACAATGAAGGCAATGGTATAGAAGAAGTAACAGTTAATTTTAGTAACCATGGAACAGCAGAAACTAATAGTGAAGGTGCATGGCAAAAAGTTGGATTAACTGGAACAGTTACTGTTAACCTAGCTAAAGAAGGGTATAGTTTTATACCTAACAGCATGGAACTATCAGAACCAAAAACAAATATCGAAGTAACTGCTGAAAAGAAGGATTATACGCTTAATATAGATGTTAATGGTAATGGATCTGTTAAAAGCAATCCAACTGGCACAGCTTTTGAAGCTGGAAAAGAAGTTCAGCTTACAGCTGAAGCAGACACCGGCTCAAAGTTCGACCATTGGGAAGGTGATCTTACAGGAAGTAATAATCCAGCTACAGTAACAATAGATGATAATAAATCAATCACTGCTGTATTCGTTGAAAAAGACTATTCATTACAGACTTCCGTTAATGGTGAAGGAGCTATAAACGAAAGAAAAATTTCAACAAAAGAGGTCGAAGTAACAGCTAATCCAAGTACAGGTTGGAAGTTTGACCACTGGGAAGGTGACTTATCAGGCAGTGTTAACCCTGAGACTATCACTGTTGATAGCCCTAAATCAGTAACAGCTGTATTTGTGAAAAAAGAATACTCACTGAGTATCAATACAGAAGGTAGTGGAAGTGTAACTAAAACTCCTAACTCTAAAGTTTATGAATATGGAGAAAAAGTTCAACTAGATGCTTCAGCTGCTACAAACTGGTATTTTAACAACTGGAAAGGTGATTTAACAGGTAGTAATAATCCAACTAATATAACAATAGATGGTAATAAAACAATTACAGCTGTATTTAGTGAACAAAGTAGTACTGAAAATGACTTCACTTTAAATGTAGGTGAAGCAGGTAGCGTAGTAGTTACAGAACCTAACGGCACTAAAGTTACAGTCAATGAAAATGAAAGCTATACTTATAGCACACAACAGGCAGCCACACTGAGTCTTTCAGCTAATCCTCAGGATGCCAGATATAAATTCAGGGATTATAGTGGTGATTATTCAAGCACTAACTCATCTGTAAATGTATCTGTTGATAGTAACATGGTTGTAAACGCTAACTTTAAAGGAAATGTATTTAAAATGATAAATTCCTGGGGTGCAACCTGGGGACCAAACAATGATGGTAGCCTCTTTATAACCTATGATGCTGCCAAACAGGTCAACTTAAAGGCCTGGGTAATAGGTAAACGGAATAATTATAAGGCAGAAGCTTTAGCATTATTTGATGTAGAAGGTAGTAACAGAGGTCTATGGAAATTTAAAATCATAATTCCTTCTAGAAGCTATAATTCTGAAAAATCATTTTATCCTGCCGGACAGTATCTCAAAGGTGGTAGTGCCTCTTTTCCAGCAAACAAGATGGCTCTTGATATAACAGAGTTATTACCCTTTGAAGGAGAAGATATAGTACTACAAGTTACAAATAACTCTCCTTATAGTGGTACACTTGAATCATTTGCAGTAGAGGCTAATGGAACAAAATTTGATTCCAATACTCCTAAGTTAACAGTTAGTGGAAATACTACTAAAACAATTACTATTAAAAATGTTTCAGCAACCAACTCAGCTTTTGCTATGCAGTCCTCAGATTATATGTTGGAATCTGCTTCAAGAGCTATTAAAAACTCTGATATAGATGACTATTTAAACACTACAAAGGTTTCTCAAACTGGAAATAAGGTAATCAATGGATTTGGGACAGGTTGG
>JBNJDV010000029.1:0-17410 GCA_051745185.1 Bacillota bacterium | reverse complement strand
CGTTTGTGACGATAGGAACAGGCGGGGAGGATGTCAAATCAACTAACATCATATTCATCTCCTTTATTTTTATTTGTATTATACAACTATTTGTTTTAAAAAAAGACCTCTAACTAACAGCATTGAGGTCTAACCTTTTTTAATGCCTTAAGCAAAGTATTAACTGAATTTACAACATTCATTACCTCACCTTCAGGTATTTCATTTATGATTTGTCGATAATAGTCATTTATCTTTTCCTGTAGATAAGCAGCACTTTTTCTGCCTTTCTTTGTTAAAGAAGCAAGTATAACTCTTCCATCTTGATTTGATTTTCTTTTTTTGATATATCCATCTCTTACAAGATTATCAATTATTCTTGTAATAGTACTTTTATCCAAATTCATCTTTTTACTAATCTGATTCATAGTTAGAGAGTCATTCTTTTGTATATATAAAATAATATAACATTGGGAAATAGTAAAACCTTCACTCACAATCTCACTTCTTTCAAATATTTTAAGTGACCTAGTTAGATTTTGAATCATTTCTCCAACTTCTTCTATACAACAGTCTAAACCTTGTTTTTTCAATTTATTTTCAAGCACTAAAACCACCTCATTGTTTTTTATATTTTAATTGTATAGTACAACTATTTATTTGTCAAGATTCTTTATTTTAGTTTTAGTAGGGGGGATAAAATTAATATGATAAAAAGACATATTATATATATCTAATATTTTTTAATTATCATCAATATCATTATTCTTCTCTTTGTATTCATCTACTTCTTTAGCCAACAAATTGAATTCACGATCAGCCATCTCAAGCATTCCTGAAAGTACATAAAATCTCCTTTGTAAATGTTTTGGCAAGTTACCTTTCAGTTTATAGTTGCGGTCATGTTCAATCTCAGCCCAGGCATGTTGTAAAATACTTCTGATCTGTATTTCAAATTTATAACCTTTAAATTTATTATATTCTTCTTCATCTAATAGATTTTCTTTAAAATATGCTACATAATGAACTGATTTATATCCCATTTTATCTGCTGCAAGTAAATCTGATTTATCTTCACTATTTGGATAATCAATTTTAAAGATATTTTTAATAATATCACTTATCTCATAAACATCTTTTTCAAAAAGAGTTATTATCCTAATACCAGCTAAATCTGTAATTTCATTAATAGGATCTTCATATTTACTTTTACTTGCTTTTCTTTTTAAACTTTCAATACTTTTTACTCTATTTTCAATACTATGAAAAACAATATCTTTTTCAACCAATATATTTTTTATAACACTTTCTACTTTTTGAGCTAGTTGATTATATAAATCTTTTCTATCCTTATACCAGGAGATAGTCTTTTTAATCACTTCTTTATCAGCCATTTGTCCAACCTCCTAAAATATACATATTATTATCAATTCCAGCTTAAGCTAATTAAATAGCTATTAGTATATAATACAATAATTATTAACTTAAGCTAGAATTCCTGCATTTTAACTACATTAATTTTTAACTTATCTTAGAATAAAATGCTTTTTTGTCCTTTTTACAAAGCTTTCTTGCTAAATTTCTACCATCCAAGGCTGCTGTTGGTATACCTCCACCTGGTTCAGTCCATTGCCCTATCATATTAAAATTTTCTAAACCTTTAATTTCTTTAGGAAATTTGCTGGTTAATGATTTAGGAGTTGGTGCAAAGCCCTCATAACTACCATGCCAATTATTTGTATATCTTTTTACAGTATAAGGAGTTGAAATATCAATTGTTTCTACTTTTTCTTTAAAACCTGGTATTTTATTATTTATGATATCTAAAACTTTTTCTGCTAATTCAACTTTGGTTTTTTTATATAATTCAGGATCACTTTTCTTTAAGTTTTCCCAATACTCATCCTCCCAGGTATTAATTAATACAGAAACAGTCGTCTTACCTGCTGGAGCTAAAGTAGGATCAAAGTTATATATATTTAAACTAATCCGGTTATGTCTTGATCCATCTGTTAAAATTAGTTCTTCAGGCAAATACATAACTAATGCATGAGGATAATCTGATAGATCCATATCTACACCTAATCCAATATATAATGAAGAAGGAAATAGTGAATAGTTCTGATAAGCACTTTCTAATTTTTTTGTAAGATAATTACCTTTTAACATCTTAAATAATGTGGAATATCCGTCAGCTGCAGATACAACTTCATCAGCATAATGTTTTTGACCATTTTCTAATTCAATACCAACTGTCTTATCATCTCGAACTATTATTTCTTTAACCTTACTTCCATAGTTTATCTTTCCACCTAATCTTATATACTCTCTTTCAATGTTTTTAGCAAATGGTAATGATCCTCCCACAGGATAACCAGCTGCTTTTATATGTTGAAAGGCCATACCAAATATCAATGATAATATTGACCAAGATGAAGGTATGATACTTGAAAATATTTCTTTCATTTTTTCATTTTCCCATTGATTTTTATAATCCTCCATAGTCAGCTTACTATATTTTATTACACTAATAAATGGTCTAATATTTTTGAAAACAAATGCTACTCTATCTACAATATTCCATTTTTCTTTAGCTACCGGTGTTTTGAACTTTGATAGTGCTTTTAAGTCTTTAATAAATTTATTAATCTTTTTTTCTTCTTCAGGTGCTATTCTTAAAAATTCTTCTTTGAGTTTATCAAGATCACTATATAGTCTTACATTATCTCCATCTTTTAATTCGATTCTTGTAAATTCATCAAAATTTATAATTGGAGTTTGTTCACCATTTTCATTTTCAAGTGCCTTTAGCTCATCCCAAAGAATATCAAAACCTGTACCTTCTTTAGTTCCCATCAACCAATGTATACAGTAATCAATCGTATATTCTCCCCTATCCCAGGCTGTACATACACCACCTGCAATACTGTGCATTTCAAATATTTCTGTATCATAGCCATTTCTCTCTAAATATGATCCTGCAGATAAACCTGCAATCCCAGCACCAATAATCAACACTTTTTTATTTTTCATTTTACTCTCCTTTAAAAGTTTATCTGTTCTCAGCAGCATATATAATATCTGATGCTAGAGAATCTAATAATTCTTCTTCCTTTTTTTGATCAAATTCCTTAGGTAATAAACCGCTGGAAACCATCACAGAAATCCCAGTTTGAATCACCCTCATCTTTAACAATATTTCTCTTAAAATTTCATCAGAAAACTCTTTTAAGTTATTATCTTCTTTCATTTGCTCAATTATCATATTACCCATACTATTATCATAGTCATTCATATATTTCCCCTGGTTTTTTAATAAATCCCAAAATAATACTGGATACTCTCTAGCAAATTTTAGACTCGCTAATCCTATATCTTTAAAAGGTTCACCTGTTTTCTGTTCATATATTAATTTTTCTCCCAGCTTGAATGTCTTTTCAATAACAGCTTGGATTAGCTCGTCGACATTATCAAAGTTAACATAAATCGGGGCAACAGAACTGTTTAATTTAGCCGCCACTTTTCGAATTGTAATACTATCTATACCTTCTTTTTTTGCAATTTCAAAAGCTTTTTTAACAATCTGTTCTTTTGAATACTTTCTTTTTGGTGGCATTGTAAACCTCCTTTGTATATCTAATGTTATATAACACTTGTTATATATTGAATATTATATTCCATAATTTTAAATTAGTCAAGCATTTAATTTTAAACATAATAAAATTTACTATATTTAAACAAATTATCCTCCAGAATAAATAATTTTGAAGGATAGATGATTTAATTTTTATATTTAATTATAATAAATATCTTTTAGCATAAGATATTACCTGTGCTCTGTTTTTTAAAGCAAGTTTCTTTTTTATTTGATTCATATGATACTTAATTGTCACTTCACTTAAGAAAAGTTTATCTGCTATTTCCTTATATGTAAATCCTTCAGAAACAAGTTTAATGACCTCTAGTTGTTTATTACTTAGTTTTTCATCTTCAGTACTTTTATTGTCAAAATTTCTTATTTTATTAAAAAGACATTCTTCTAAACCTGGTGAAAAAGGATTTTTACCCTTTTCTAACTCATGTAAACTCTCGATTAATTCTTCTCCATTAAGACTTTTTAATAAATATCCCGAGGCACCTGCCCTAATTGCTTTAAATAAACTATCATCTTCTTCAAAACTTGTTAACATAATAATTACAGTATCAGGTAATTTATTTTTTATTTTTTTTGTAGCTTCTATTCCATCTTGTCCGGGCATTTTTATATCCATCATAATTAAATCTGGTTTCTTTTCACAAGCTACCCTGACTGCCTCAAGACCATTATTAACTATAGCTACAATATTGAAATCTTCTGCTTGTAAAAGATTTTTTAAACCTTCAGCAAATAAGGGATGGTCATCTGCTATCATTATTTGCATAATCATTCCCCTCCAATGGGCAAATCTACAATAATTTTACACCCGGCACCCGGTTGAGACTCAATATTAAGGGTTCCACCAATCAGTCGGGCTCTTTCATTCATAATATTAAAACCAGAGCCGGTATTCTCATTTAGGTTTCCAATACCCCTTCCATCATCTTCAATAACTAATTTAAATCCATCATTGTGATGCTTTGATATAATATTTACTTTACTAGCTTCACCGTGTTTCAATACATTTGTTAGGGCTTCTTTTACAATATTTATTAGCTGAATCTTTTCTTCAACTCCTGATACATTTAATACTTCATCATTATTATTTAAGTAGTTTTTATGTTCAATTTCTATATCACTTTTCTGCTTGAAATGTTTAATCTCATTTTTTAATAATGACATAAAGTCTTTAGAGTATTTGTTGTTGCTTCTAACATTATAGACATATTCCCTAATATCTTTATGAGCATCCCTAATTATCTTCTTTAATCTTTCAAGATATTGGTCAGCTAAAGTTATGTTTTCTTTTTTAAACTGTTGTCTGGCAGCTTGTATCTGTACTGTAGAGAAACTCAATACCTGTCCCAAATTATCATGTAAGTCTCTTGCCATTCTCTGTCTTTCATTCATTACAGCTAATTCTTTTTGCTGTTTCGTAATTTTTTCTCTTGCTTTCTTTAAATCAGTTATATCATGTATAATCATTACTCCTGCCAATAAATTGTTTTTACTGTCATCTATAAAGGACATAAATATTTCATAATAATAAGTATTGTTGTTATATTCATAAGTTAATTCCTTATTTATAAATCCTTCATTACTTTCAAAAGATATTGATTCAAATATAGTATCTAATTGATCTGATATTACATTTAGACTTTCACCTAAATAATTATTGTTCTTATTTAAAAAGAACATATCCTTTATTCTAGGATTAATATCTATAATTCTTTTCTTCTTATCTACAACAACTATACCGCTTGCCATCTCTTCAATAATTGTTGTTCGTGCAATTGGAACAATATCAAATATCTTATATCTAAATATACCCCAACCCATAAGTAATCCCGAGATACTAAATAATACTGGGGATATATCAAACCTAGTTATTGGATTATATCCAATTACATAAAGAAAATTAGATATAAATATCAAAGTATATCCTAAAAATATAAATAATGTTTGGTTTTTATATATATTATTACTGTTCCAAATGGCTTTGACTAAAAACAATATACTTAAAACATTTAATATATATACATAGATAAAATGTACCCAAAACCAAAGTCCATAATCTTTTACAATCACAGAAAATATACCACTGGAATCCAAACTAATATTAGTCCTCATTAAATTATGATAGCTGTTAGTCCAGACTAAAATAATAGTAAGGATTGGAATTATTGATAACAAAAAGATATTCTTTTTGTTTACTAATTTTTCACGGTCGGTAAACTCAAAGACCATTATAAGCCAGATTAATGGAGCAAAAGCATAGAAAAAATACTGTATATTCGCCCAAAATATTTTAGTTTCAAGATCTACTCCAGCCATTTCAAGTCCATTAGCTAAAGCCCATAAGGATCCTGTTAACATGCTTAATAAAAATGCTTTAGCTCCCTTTACATTTCTATACTTATAACTGTAAATAGAAAGTAAAAAGGTTATAAATGCTGAAATGAAGAGAGGAATTAGATAAGAAGTATACTGAAAACTCATTTTTAACCTCCAAAATAGTATGATTTATGATATATATAAATATTTTCAATATTTATAACATATTACTTTTACTATTCAATTTAAATGAGTTTTCACCTTTATATTAAGTTCTTTTTACTCCATATTCTTTTTCTAATCTTTTTACCAGCTCTTTTGAATACTAAAATGTACTCTTGGACCTTCCTGTCCTTCAGTTGGAACAGCTAAAATAAATTTCCCAGAAATATTATTTCTAAAATTAAAGTTTAAACCTTGACCTAAGGAAGTTAGATAATCATCTTGATCATAGTCTTCCTCATTGCCTTTATAGGGTAGAACTCCACCATGATCGATAAAGACAAAATATTCTTTGCTTTCATCTAATCTTTTACTAAGTTCTAAAGTGATATAATAACCCTGGTCTCCTGTTAATCTACCTTCTTCATATCCTCTTACTGTAGACATTCCCCCTATAGAAAACTGCTCTGAAGAAGGAAGTAATTTATTATTAGCCAGCTGTACATATGTCTTAATATTTAATGAATCTTTATTATTTAACACATGTTGTCTTTCAAAAAAAACATTGTACTTCATAAATTCACTGCTTACACCCGGATTATCATAATCTCCCTGACCCGATTTAGTATATCCTTTTAATATATTATAATTACCAAATAATAGTTTGTTCTTTTTAACTGATTGAGTTGTTAGATGCAGACTGTAGGTTTCAATATCAGTTTCTAAAAGATTAGATCCTGAAAAAAAAGTATCTGATCTTTTATACTTATACTCAAAACCTCCATCTGCTTTAAAGCCCTCTTTAACAATCAATGGTAGATTAAAAGAAACCCCATAGTCTTCATATTCACCTTTTATACTTACACTTTCATAATCACCGTAAAGTATATCTGACACATTATTATTATAGCTAATATTTGTTCTGGCATCCCAAATTTTAATAGGAAAATCATAAGATATAGTTCCTCCCTTTGTTCCTTCTGTTTCAAAGTATGAAAAGTTTATTCTATCTCTATATCCCAATAAACTGTTATTAGAATAGTTAAAACCATATCTGATTTTGCCACTTTCTTTTCTTCCCCTATTATCTGTAAAAATAGATTTTTGAGTTTTGGATGGTTCATTTATTTTTAAGATTAGGTCAGTTGTTCCATACTCTTTACCAGCTTTAAGATCAGCCTGGATATTAATATCATTTACTACATTAAAGTAAAATAGTTCTTCTTCTAAGGTATCTATTCTTATAATGTCCCCTCTATTAATTGATAATCTATTTATAATATAGCGGTTTTTAGTATATTGGTTGCCCTGTAGTATTATTTCCCCAATTTTTCCTTCTATTAGTTCAATTTTTACTACTCCATTTTCAACATTTTGTTCTGGAAGTACTGCTTGAGCAGTTATGTATCCCTTCTTGGTATACAGCTCATTTATTTTTGATACAAGTTCTCTTAATTCATTTATAGTAACATTCCTATTTTGATAATCAAAAATTAAATTATTTAGTTCTGTTTCTGATAAAACAGTAGAACTGTTTGTTTCTATCTTCTCTACATAAATACTGTTGTTTTGAGCAGAAGCATCAGATGTAAAGATAAACATTAAAGATAATACTATTACTCCTATTATTAATAGGAGTTTTAAGCAATAATCAACTTTCATTTTATTTAGAACTAAATTATTATATAACATATTATTACTCCTCTTCTTTTGATTCTAAAATATCATCAGTGTTTACGGAAACTGTATTTAAAAGATCTCTAAACTCTTCTGCAAAATCGCTGCTGAAAGTTTTATCTAAGTTATTTCCTTCTTTGGATTTATTGTTTAGTACATGTAATAATTTATCAATAATTCTCATAAAACTATTTTCAGTACTAAATTCATCAATGATAAAGTCAGGATTATAATTTACAACAAAGGTATCGGTTATCATCTTTCTATCTTCTCTTAACTTTAAATAGAAATGGCTATCTTCAGGATAAAGCTGTAAATCAGTGGTATATAACTTTTTATTGATATTATCAACTACTGCATAATAGTCCTTGTTATATATATCTGCCCTGCTGCCTACTAAGATATCCTTGAATTCTAATCCATAAGAATCACTGTTTACATAAATATTATTAGAATATAGCCTATTAAAGATTACCGGTTGTTCACTATTAAATTCATTCATAGATATGTTTACAAATACGTTATCAGCTTTATTGCCATCATTACCAACTATGTCTAAATAAAGTTCATTTGCTCCCATATGATTTACATTTTTTAAATTAACATTATCTGCTTGGATATTAAGAGATTTTTTAATATCACTTTCATTAACAGTTATCTGTGCATTATTGTCCAGTATTTCAGCAATGAATTCTTCTGCTTCTAATTTATTTATAGAGATATTTTCTTTAGTTGTTAAATCAACTGTTTTTTCTGCACTTAACAACTCAGCATCTATTTTTCCATCTAATGTATTTAGATTTATTGATCCATCATGACTTATTATATATTCAGTTCTTAAATCTTCCGGATACTGATTAATAAATATATCTTCTTTGGCTTGAGCATTTATTAAATCGATTGCATTTATATTTAACCATCTTTTACTACTCCCAATACTACCATTTTCAGCAGTTAATATAATTTGCTTTCCTTTTATATCATTTTTATTATCTTGATAACCATTATAAGTTTGAATTGAATCTCCTGCAGTTAATTCAACTTTACCTTCAATTCCTGATAGCTTGTCAAAGAGATTGATGCTTTGGTCAGTGATTATTCCTATGTTCCCACTATTTGAAGTAATTAACTTAAGGTTTAAATCATTATTTACTTCATTGAGGTAGATATCACCTTCTGCTTTTGCTGTTAAATAACCATTATTTGGATTAGAAGAATCAATATAAATATAGTTGTCTTTTTCTCCTATGCTTCCATAAACTGATTCCAAATTAATACTATTAGCGATAATGTTGATTTGATTATCTGAATTTACTTTGGTTTTGGATGTATATCTATATTTGTTTATTATTGAACCCTCTGCTATAATATCTAAATTACCATTAACTAATTCTATTTTATTAACTTCAATATTTCCAGAATTGCTAACTGAAACATTTTCTCCCTTTTGATCAATTTTTTCAATATATAAGTTGTCTGTTGTATTATTGAAACTAATATTTCCAGTTTCAATATTAGTTGATTTTATTGTCTGTACTTGATTTTCGCTATCAAGATACTGTCCAGAATTACTGCTAATTTCTAAAAGATTGGTATTAATAAACCTACCTAATTTGGTTGTTTCATTAATACTGCCTGTTGATGATATTTGTGCATTATTATTACCTAATCTTATATCACCTTCAATATTTATATTGCCATCATTAATAATACTTAAATTATCACCAAACTGATCTATCCCTGTTATATTTAATTCTGTATTATTTACTAAACCAACATTTGAAGAAGATTTATTAATAATATTTAAGTTGTGTATATTATTTTCTCCATATAGTCCCTGTCCATTTGTGGTTACTGTAGATAAGTTTTGTGTGTTTATATATCCTTCACCTTCTTGGTCAGCTACTTCATATATACTGTCAGCTTCTAAGTAAGTGGAATCCTCTGCAGATAATTGGTCTGAGATGTTTAAGATATACCGGGTGTATAAATCAATATTATCTGCTTTAACAACGTCTGTAATCAAAGATTGATTACTTGAAATATTTAAATCGCCAACAACATCGGCTTTCAACTTACCTGTTTTTAGCTCTATCTCAAGTGAGGAGTCATTTTCTTTTTTCTCCATTCCCATTCCAAATACATTTTGCTTTGAATCTAAGGTTAAAGAATTAGCCGATATACTTAAACCTGACTGCCTACCTATTATACTGCCAGAACTTTTTAGATTAATATGGTTGCCGGCAAAAATCCTGTTTAATGATAAGTCTCCTAAACTTTTTTCAAGGTAGATATCTTCACCTGCCCGTACTGAACCTAGATAACCCGATTTTATTGTTAAAGGATTTGTATTAGTTCCTATACTTCCTTCACCTGCTTCTAGAACAATGGCTGCTCCATTTGAAGAGTTCAATGCAAAGTCTTTATTAGTATAACTATAGTTCGTGATATTATCTCTAGCAATTAGTCTAATTTCACCTAAACTAGCTATTTGATCAATATTTAGTGAACCTTCAGTATTTGTTATAAAGGTATCACCTGTTAAACTATTAGATTTTATCTTTGTTCTACCATTTGCATAAACTGGCCTTACCTGATTAATCTTGATAAATTCAGCCTTTTCATTATCACCATATGTGATTTTAATATCCCCTGGTAGATGTGCACTTGCCAGAGCAGCGGCCTGCTCTTGAGATAATTCTTGTTCTGAATTTAAATCAATTATTACAGGTTGATCATCAAATCTACCGATATCATCTCTAACATTTAAGGTTATATTTTCACCTTCAATATTTAAGTCTCCCCTAACTAACTGGGTATTTGATTCAGGCAGTAATGCATTTTGATTTATCTGGTATTCTAACTCAGCATCATTCCAGGCTGCTCTTTCAGTTAATTCACCTTTTTGGTTGTTAAACTTATCATCAGAAAGAACGGTTTGGAATGTAACATTATCAGTTAAAGGGTTGTTATCCTGCCATCCATCTTCTAATACTTTATCTAAGATACTAATATGTGAATCTAACCGTTCTCTGGTATATTCTAAAACAGCTGTATCAGTAGCATTCATTCCAACCCTTGGTTTATAGAATTCAAAGCCGTCTGTTTCTAATTGATAATTACCGTTTTCATCAATATAACCTTTATCCATCAGATTCCAGTACTGTTCATATGCTTTTTGAGCACTTTGTAAATAGGGATTTAATGTAGTGTTCTCGGAATCTTCATATGCTCCGTGTTCTTCAGTTAAATGAAGTCTTTGTTTGATCATATCAGCAAGCTGTCTCTGCTTTTCTAAGTCAACTTCCCGCTCTCTAACAGCATCAATGATCTTTCCACTATTTACAGTTAGATTAACATCACCTATTGTGGAATGAACTCTACTTAATCTAAGGTCTCCTCCCAGGCTTCCTTGTACCTCTTCTATATTAATATCTTGCATTGCCTGGGCTTCAAGGTTACCGTTTGAATCAATTTTAAAGCTGTTATTAGTTGAACCTATTTCTCCATTCTCACTAATTAAAGTAATGTCTCCTCCTACAACTGCTCTTGGATTTTGACTTGTTATGTTTCCATCAGCCGTTAGCTTTACACTGGAATTATCCCAGGAAGTAATCATACTTACATTCAGATTATCTCTAGGAGCTGAAATATTGACATTACCTTTTAGGGTTCCACCAATTAACTTAGAGTTATTTTTTAAACTTATATTTATTGGCTGACTATTTGTTCCAATACCATTGTCAGCAAAAATATCAAGGTTGTTTGTATTAATAATGGCTGAACTATGTTGTGTTATACTTCCATCATATTGATCATTACTTGTCAAAGCTGTTCTAATTACAGTGTCACCTTTTGTGTTATCAATAATACCACCGATTACTAGACCTGGATCAGATTTTATTAATAGATTAGCTCCAGTACTTCCTTTAAAATTAATCTTTATTTCATTATCAGCTTTTAAGCTGTTTTTGACATTAATAGTAGCTTCTGAAGGTATCCTATACTCCCAGATATTTCCATCAGCTGGAACACCTTTATCTTTCCAATCATAAAACTCAGTATATAAACCATTACTAGAGCTACCAAGACTATAATAATCAATCGTGCCATCTTCATAAGTATGTTTAACTCCATATCGATAACTATCAACATTTCCTGTTATTTTCTGCTCAAAAACATTATCATTGTTTTCGTCGTCAACTACAAATCCTTTTGAATGGTTTATCCAATGTTTGTCTGTTACATCTAAATTTTCATTATTTACATTTGACCAATACCAGCCATTCATTGTTGACTTAATATCATAAAAGGAATCCTGTTCATCGTCTTCAAGTAATCTAATATAACCATCTTCACCAAAAAGGTCTCTTTTTATTGTTGCTGTTCGAGTCCATTCATAACGTGTTCCTTCTTTTGGAGAATAATTAAGACTGCCGGGACTGATAGAATTAACTGGCTGTTCCGGCCTTTCAGTGTCCACAATAGCATTCAGAAAATAATGTTTAATCTCTTCACCAGGAGTATTAACATACCAGTTTGTTTCTTTCTTTAAAGTATCCACTATTTTTACCATACCTTCTGCAGTAGTTCCGGTATTAATATTGTTGATTAAGAGTCTTTTACTGCTTTGATTATCAATTTCAACATTACCAAGTCCATTTAAGATTTCAATACTTCCTGCTGGATTAGTACTTACTATATCTCCATGTAGGTATAGATAACCTCCACCACTGGCATTAATATCCCCTAAAACCAGCTGATGATTTCGAAAATCATATTCTAAATAATACTTGTCATCAACTGTCTCTCCTAAATCATAGTACTCCTCAGGAACTAATAATTTATCATTAGAATTTTGTTCAGAAATCCATTGGTCAACACTTGAATCAATATTGATATCCCATTCAACAGGACTACCGGCTCGAATCTTGCCGTTTATATTAATCTGATCAGCATTAATACCGATAACCTGTCCTGAAAGTGCTGCTTGTTCAGGATTTTCTACCGTTGGATAGCTGTCTATTTTCTTATATAGAGTCCTATTACTTACTTTTTCCATCCAGAAAACTTTAAATAGTTTTATATCACTACTTGTTCCGGCATCTTCATCAGGTATATTGGGAAATTTGTTCCCAAATACTATTGTATAACCTCCACCTTCTGCATATGTTTTACCGTCTTTTTCTAATTTATACATCTTACCTAGTGGATCTCTCAACCAAGTATTCACATTTCCACTAGCAATAGCATTTGCTATATATTCAGCAGCTATATCAGCATCAGTTGGTAATTCTTCTTTGGGATACCAGGCTGCTATCGGATCAGCATCAATATTGTACGTTCCAGAAGGATTATTTATTATAACGGCTCCATTAGGAATATTTATTTTTGTTTCTTTTGCACTTACTTCTCCAAACATTGCTAGACTACCCTTTTTATTATAGATATCAAGTAATCCCCGGCGGTTAAATACACCTTCTTTTAGAAATATGGAAGGTTCTCCATTATTACTACTATTTTCTATCATAATCTTAGAAACTTGATCTGGATTTATAGAATTAATATTATCATCTGAAAGATAATTGTTTATTACTCCATTGAGGTAAATATTACCTCCCGTATCACGATCAGGTATGACTAATTGATTTAAAACAAGATGGTAAGGTGTATCATTAATTACCTCAATTTTAGGACCACCCTGGGCTGTTAGCTCTCCATCACCTAAAAGATTACTGCTGTCTACAGTGATATTTCCTCCTGAACTGAACATGTCTTTAACTTCTATTGCTAGTTGACCATCTGAATTAGGTAAAATATTCTGTAACATCTCCAGTACTTCAATTTCACCTTCCAGCCTGCTTATTTCTACCTGGTCTCCTCTTTGTTCAGCCCATTCTTTTTGATATTTAAGATCATCAATCTGTTCTTGTACCTCTTTATATGGATTAAAATGCTTGATTGAATATACATTTTCATTTAAGTTATTTAATTCAACATCATTTTCTGACTTAATATGAATTTTTTTATTGTGGAATATTCCGGCATTAACTAAACCATCAACAGTTATATCTGCTGTAAGATTTCTTTTGCTTTCTCCACCTGTCTTTTTGCTGCCTACAGAATCTAGATAGGGGTTATGTCCTTCTCCATAACCTTCTGCTGTTGTAGAGCCTAATTTAGAACTTAGATAGACATCCTGGACTCCATCAAGTACAGTCTGATTAGATATATTCACTGATGAACTATTTACAATACTGCTAAAGGCTTCAATACTTGTTGATAGGGGAACTGCTGTATTGTTATAGACATCGGTCCGAGCTGAACTATTAAATCTATTATCAACAGAACCGTCACCTTTTTGACCTGCCCTTAAACTAATATCATCATAGGCCATCAGATATGAATTAGGATTTAAATTTATCTCTTGAATACTATCTATAAAGGAAAGTGCTTTTCCACCAGCAAAACCAAGAGCTCCATAAGCTTTAACAAGTGCATTATTATTACTTTGCACTGTGGAATATGCTCCAGTTTCAATTGCACCAAAACTGATTAAGTTACTATTGCTGCCAATATTAACTTTGGCTTCTAGATAATGGTCAGTATTCTCATACTCTCTATCTTCTTCATCACGGTTATCATTACCAGCAATTAATACAGTCTCTGCATATGGGGATTCAACTGCTCCACCTGTTGTTAGCATTGCTTCATCATCAGTATTTAAACTGTTATATGCATTTATTCTAACTCCATTATTTATGTTATATGGATTTCCAAAGGCAAAAAGTGTAGCATTTTCATTAATGCCTATTGAAGTATCTTGAGTTATATATGTGATACTTTCTGCAGCAGATCCATTGATTACTCCACCTGCAGAAGCTTTTGCATTGGGTTTACCACTACCTGCCTGATCAATAATATTGTCTGCTTTTATAGTAATCTTTGAGGGAAGCCAATAGCTTTCTGAAGTAAATATTGCAGAGTTTTCACCTATGTTTACCTCTACAAAGGAGTTAACAGTGTTCTTTGATTTTGCACCACTCATTCCAGCTACTGCAGCCTCTATACTATTTGCATTAGTATCAAAGACGGTGTTTTGTACTGCCTCTATATTTACATTTTGCAGCCTTAGAATATTTTTTAAACTGTCATCCCCTTCAAAGGCTAATACATCATTATAGTTTTCAATATTATTAAGTTCAGGACGATCAGTGCTCTTTTTACCTATTACTGTATTTTTAGCAATTTCAGCAATAGATTTATTGTTATTTATAGTTTCTGCAACTGCTGCAGAACCTGAAATAACTCCACCACTACCCGATTTGGATTCAGCATAGTTTGAAGAACTTCCTTTTGATTTAACAGTTAAACTACCTTTATATGAACGATCACCAATAATAAAGTTAATATCATTTTCATCTATAGTAATATCATGCTTACCTGTTTTATCATCCCTTATTACCTTAAGATCACCGACTACAGATATTGTTAATGTGTCTGACTTAGCTGCAGCTTTATTAAAACCGACTGCTGCACCACCAGCAGTAATACCGGTAACTTCTGCCACCTGTTTGCTTAAGTTATCTGCTATTATTTCAACATTTTCATTAATATTAATATCTGATGCAATATAGCTTTTTACTATTGAGGTATTAACTGCATCACTTAAAGCTGCATTGGCACCTAGAAGAGCAGAACCGCTTACTCCTTCAGCATAACTTCTAACATTAAACTTATTATCATCTGAATCAAAGTAGTCACTTATCTTGTTTTCTGCAATTACACTAAGGTCCTGTGCCTTTATATATGTATTTTTATCAGTTGAAGCTTCTATATCTAAGTTTGATACAGCCTCTGCTTTTGAGGCTCCTACACTTCCTAGAACTGAACCACTATAAGCTCTGGTTTCAGCTTCAACATAAGGTTTAGCACCTGCATAAAGATCAACTGTTGTACCTGTACCATAGTAAGTAGAGTTATAATAGGCTTGAGTACCTAATATATCTGTATTATTTAACACAGCATGTGTATTACCAGTGTCTTTTGCAGTAGAAGCAGTACCATTTATAGTAGCTGCTCCAGCAGAACCGGTAATAGAGGAAGCTTTAACTTTACCTTCCCTAGTACTACTGACAACTACTTCCCCACTGTTATCAAATTCAAGGGTAGTCTTTTCTATACTTTGATCTTGATTGGTGTCTCTTCCTATCTGAGCTATTGTATTGCCTGAGCGTCGAGCATCTGCTATAACAGCCCCAACTGCTGCACCGGCAATCTGATAGCCCTGTGCATCAGATTCTATATCGATTTTATCATCTGTTTTTAACTGAAGTTTATTATCTTCAATTAGTTGAATATTTGAACCTTCTTCTATTACAGATGATTGGTTATAGTTAACATTATTTAAGGCTACTGCTGCTCCACCAGAAAAATAGTAGCCTAAACCTCCTTGATAGGCTCGTGCGACTACTGATTTATCTGTATTTGAATTTATGATTAAGTTTCCTAAATTTAAATCATTTTGGTTGTTACTATTATCAACAGCAGCTTCAGTTAATCCATCAATATTATTAATTGTGACAGCCCCACTTGCTGCTGCCGCTCCACCTGCAGCTGATCCTGATACAGTTTCAATATCTAAGTTATCATCTGCTGTTAAGGTTAAATAATTATTAAATTGATTATTATCTGAACTAATATTGATTAAGTTTGCCTTTGTATCTGTATATATATTACTATTAATTACCGATGCATTTAAAGTAATTCCACTTGATCCTGCACCAGATAAGGCAAGTCCTCTTAGTTTACCACCCTGTGTGGAATTAACTGTGCTTTGATTAGCCGATAGTTTAATGCCTTCAAGTTTGCTGTTTATTGAATTATTTAAATTATTATTTACAACCGCTCCACCTAGAGCTGCTTTGCCTATACTGGCTGTAACTTGACCTGATAGAGAGTCAATATATGAACCGTCTTCACTGTTCACAGATAAATTATTTGTTTTTATTAAATCATTTTTATTTGAATATATTTGTGCCTGATTAGTTATATCGATATCATTTACAACAACTGATGCTGCTCCGGCAAACTGGTTAGTTGCTATACCTGCTCCAACTGCAATTCCGGTTATATCTGAATTAGATACAGAGTTAACATTAACCTGGCCGCTTTCACCTGTTTCAACCACTGAGTTTGATACAGATGCATTTACATTGTTGTTTACATCATTCCAGACCATGGAAACTCCGATATTGTTACCAGTACCCTGGAGAACTCCAGCCACTGATAGTATATTATTTCCCTGATTAGATAGGTCTCTATCATTCCAGGCTGAAGAATCATAATGAGTGTCAGAGTTGTCACTATAGTTTAGTTCAATTAGGTCATCTAATTCTTGAATATTATTTGTTTCTTTAGCAGCCACATCTACTTTATCTTCAGCTGTAAGCAGTGAACTGTTTCTTACTTCTGCAGATGTAGTATTGTTAATCTTATTTATTGCAAATGCCCCTGCTAAACCCATTGAACCGCTGTCAAAACTAGCTGCTCCCATTGCAGCTCCTGAAGCTATTTTAGATGAATTCAATGAATTAAGCTCAATGTTATTATAATCCTGGA